>NZ_JBQVRO020000022.1:0-35032 GCF_052439115.2 Halorubrum sp. FL23 | reverse complement strand
ATCGGTCCAATCCGATGTTGATCTTTCTTGGCAGGGATTACGTAATCCAACCGCTTGTTAATAAGCGTCTGAAGGACGTCTACAGCGTGAAATTCACGATCGGCATACACCATCTTGATGTCGACATAGTCTTCGGCGATCGAAAGAAGTCGCCGTGCAACATCCCCGACATAGTAGGAACTATCCTTACCGGGATAGGCGTCTGTCGCAGCGTAATCCGTACTCCCGAGCGGACACACCCCAACGACGTAGTGGGTGTTCTCGCCAACGATCACGACTGTCGCAAACTTGTGACACCAGCTGTACTCCTTTCCTTCTGGTGCGCCCTGGACCCATTCCATCTCGTCACGATCGCCATAGTAGGCAACATACGTCATATCCAGTGCGACTTTCGCACGAGTCCCAAACCGTGAGCCGTTCCCGTGTTCGAGCTCTCTAATTCGGGGCTTCGCGCGTGTGTAGGTTTTCCGGAGAGCGAAATTCAGCACAGTCGCAATCTCCTCGATGGACATCTGCTTGAGCGCTTCCAACAGCGTCTCACCAGATGGCCCATCCTCGTAGAAGGGGTCATCAACAGCGGGGTCTGGATTTTTCATGTCGCCCAGCTTCTGCCCCGAGCCGTGTGCCGCCTGCTGCTTGATCGACGCGATTGCTTCTAAGACGAGTAACTCATCGTCGTCGTAGATCACGTCATCCGGCCGAGGGAGTGAGATTGAAGGGATGGCTACAGATTTCAACTCATCGAGCACCTCGTGACCCTTCTTTCGAAGCAAGCGTTGGACGGTTCGGTTTGACAACGACTGTTCGTCCTCGCCGTCCGCTGTTTTGAGAAGATCATTCCCAATCGGTGCGCCCCGTTCAGCTGCAAGCAGGCGGATCTCTTCAGCACCTGATTCGACGACCGTCTGTAACGTTCCGAATCGGCTTTCAAGCCGGACTGGTTTACAGCTACTTTCTGAGGGGAGTTCGTCCATCTCAAACCCAAATGCACTGGCGAGTTCCGGTTGGTCAGAGAGGCGTTCTGGGATTCCTGACAGAGATTCACGCTCGACAGTTGCCCACAGATACGCCAGAAACATTGGCCGAAACGGAAGCGACGAACTCCACTCAGGGTGTCCATCCCGTAGCGTATAGCGACTCACGTCAAGTTCGTTCGCAAGTGTGATCCAGTCAGTATCCGCGGTAAGGACATCATCAACTTGCTTTGTCAGTCCAGTTTGAACTCGACTGACCTCATTGCTCATCGGCTCTCACCGCCGATAGACAAAAATGAGCTGCCAACAGCTGAGTTGAGTGAGGACATTAGTATCGATAATAGATTCATTTTGAACTTAACCACTGGCGTGTCGTTTCCGAAGTTTCCGGAATAACCTTCGATACAGAGGGTTAAATACAAAATTTGTATACTACTGTTCGTCTCAAACAGCAGTACATAGCATATTCAGGTATACTATATATGCTAGTATAATTTGAACTAATGTACAAGGTGAATAGTGCTGTATCACTGAGCAGTATGTAATGCCAGATGATATCCGGGATACAGCGCCCAATCTAGAGGATGTGGATTACGATGAACTATCGGAATTTTTTGAGAAGAAGGGTGCAGTTGAGTTGATCTCTCTTCTTGATGATGAAGGGTATCGATTCGACGAAATCGACGATTTGCTGGATGTCAGCCGTGGGTATCTGAATGATCGTCGAGACGAAGCCGTCCATCTCAGGCTCATTGTCCCTGACCAAGCATACCGAGATGACTCCGTCCGCCGTGTGTGGACTCTCACAGCGTTGGGCCACTACCTGCGACAGCGGATGCGCCATCTCGGAGTGACTGATAGCCACGAGCGACTCATCACCGCTAGACATGAATATGAAGACCGCAAAAGAGATTTTCTGGAGTGGGTTGATGATCCAAAGTCAATCGAAGCGTATGCTAAAGATATGCGGGCTGGCAATCGGGTACACCCAAAAGAGTTACCGGCCAAGCTACAAGATATTTTTCACCGAATTGATGACGACCGTTTCTAATCCTTTTTGAGCTGTCAGTGGAGTTAGGATGGTGGTCTGTTGAAATCCTCAGAAGTACACATTCTGATCCGGTAGCGGTCAATACAGACCACTCAGACACCGACGTCGCAGAGAGAATTGTTCCGAAAAGAGTCAGACAGGCGGCACCAACTAACACAAGGGGGGTGATGGAGGGGCAGTGAACTCTTTAGGGTCGTTCGCAGTGATTCGTAACCAGCAATGAGCGAGTTTACTACTGGCCCTCCTACTGAAGTTCCAATTACAGAAGACCGGCTCTGTTGAAATCCTCAAAAGTTGATATTTTCACACCCTCAATCGCTTAGTACAGCAGATACAGTGACCGGCGAGATCTGCTACCAATCAGTGGACCATCAGAATTGCCGTGTAACATACAGCAAGTCTGGGCAGTGATCGACAGGATGCTGGTCGGTCGTTTGGCAACGTACACTGGAGAAAACGACCGGGAAGCAGCAAGCTGGAAAAACACCGCTGGCTTTGGGCTAGGGACCGCTCACAGCCGTATCCACTGATCACACCCAGCGGAACGATGAGAAATGGCACTAAACAAACTTCCTCAGAGAGCGATTACAGCAAAAGCGATGGGGAACTCAGATTCTACATCATCAGCAAGAATAATAGAAGCAATGTTGATATAATAACAACAAACAGTCCGGTTAACAAATCTCCCCCCTCGCCTTGGTAATACGTCTTGATTATTCCTATAAGTGCAACCAATATTCCCAGGCCAATTAGCGAAATAGGTAGTAGATTAGTCATAATTCAAGTAGCCATTCTACTGTTATATATTTTTACTAATTCAAACACTCTATCTAAGTACAGCTACCATACGGGACGCAGCTTGGTTCTGTCTCACATCCATTACCATAGTCACATCCCACCGTGATTCCGCTTGACGTAAGTAGAGCCCCAAGACAGTATAAGCAGCTTGGGGAGCCGAAGACACAACTCTTACACGCAGCTATCGTGGTAACGTAGGCACCTGCTGTGGTCAAAATACACTGCCAATTATAACTATCACATGTCGTCTTTTGTCCTTCACATTTTCCGCTCCCACAGTTAAGATCTGGTGAGATACCGGTCTTGCTGGCTTCACGATCTTCGCTAGATGGACTATACATATTTTCTTCAGAATTGAGCGAACTATTTTGAACCGTGTATTTCGTAACTTTCCACTCACTATCATCAGATTCAGTTCTTTCAAATTGATGGCCAGTGACTTGATATAAGTCATCTTGATCATCAACCTGGTCTAAGTCCAAATCAGTCCATACAACATACCGCTGTTCGTTTTCATCTACCCTCTTCCCTCTATCGGATTCAAAACATGCCACTACCAAATTATACTTAATAGATTTTGCCCTATTACCGACTTTTATTGCGTTAGTTTTTCTTATGGATAATTCCCACCCTTGTTCAATGTATTCACTTTCAATTTTCTGAAAATCTCGTCGCTCAGTGAGCTTTTCTACTGCTCGTTTCTTTTCAACTTCGGACATGTCCGAAGTAGTGATTTCTGAACCTTCGCTAGCTGAACCATGTTGGGAAAAACCAGCAGCTGCTATGCCGCTGGTGCCGATCATCTTCAACACACTTCGTTTATTGACTTTCCTAGAGCCATCTTCATGATTTTCAGACATCGCATTAAAATGAATACTGTGTTGTATCTTATATTTTTTGCCGAATATTTTTTATGTTTTTTATCAATTTTTGGTATTCTAATCAATAACTGACAAATTCTTCAAGGAATGAGAAAGGGGGTGGTGGTGAATTTCGCTTTGCCAGCGATCAGCGTTGACTCGTCAGTTGGTGCAACGACATCTACCTCCCGGCTCTTGTACCACCACTGGCTTGGCACCTGTCTGAGCTGGTAGTCTGTATAGAGCGCCGGCACCGCCTGGTGACAGAGCGACTCGAACGTTTCGCTGACAAATTCGGGCGGTTCCGGTTCGATGAGATCCGTGTAGGTATTCTCGCTGTAGAGTTCGTACTGTCCCCCACGACGGTAGGGGTACCGAAATTGACATCCACCCCGCGCTGAAGCGCTGTCTCTTACCCATAACTCAAGCTCACCGAGAAAAATTAACCAAATTAAGACTAGGATAATCGGATTAGTCAGGAAAACAGCACTTCTGAGGTAAGCTCACAGGATTCGAGTTGGGAGACAGGCTGGAAGACTTGAGGAAGGTCTGAATCCACGGTGAGTTTGGCTGAATGAGCGGCCCGGCGCTCATTCAGCACCGAGTTCGTAGCCTTCTGCCCACATGCGGAGCTTTTGAAGCCCTTTCCACATCGTCTCCCAGCCTGGAGGAGGATCCGAACCGCGGTCTAGATACCCGCCTAGCTTTGCCACATGTACCGCGTAGGCTTTCCCGCTTTGGCCGCGCAGTTCTGGAAATTTCGTTTCCAGAACTGCGCGCTCGGCCTCGCTTAACAACACCTCTGGACCAACCGAATCTTCTCCGCGGGCTAGCTCTCGTAACTCCAAAACCTTCCACGCAATCACTGAGTACACGCTCAGCAATACCTCCATCCGCTCCCACGTCTGGAGTTGTCGATCTTCGATCTCACAGCCACTCTTCAGTACTTTGTGCCACTCTTCGATCCGCCATCGAAGGCTGTAATACTCGATTACGGTCAGGATATCTTCAAACGTGTCGACCGATTCAGTGGTGAGTAACACCCACTGAATCGGCTCGTCAGCCTCGCTCACTTCATCCACTCTCACCACATTCACTTCGGTGGATCCTTGCTGATTCGGATTATTTCGCGGTGCGCGCAACTCACAACTTCCTGCGGTGATTGAGACTTCGGCTGTTCTAGCTTCTCGTCCACCTCCCTGTTGAATCTCGATGGAGTGGCGACCTCGCTCGGCGAGGTCGCTACTCCAGTCGAAGAGTTTCCCAGCCTCGCCGCTCTCTGTCAAGATGCGTCGATTCTGGTTGGCTCGAACGACGAAACCAGCGGTGGCGCTCTCTTTGCTTAGCTCCTCGTACAACGAGAATGCATCCCCACCTCGGTCATGGACAAAGATCGGATGCACGTCTTCAGGAAGCCATTCGGCGGCTTCCCTATCACCACGCAGCCACTTCTCGTGCTCATTCTCAAGCGGAATCGGGTCGTCTCTGCCGTTTGTGCTGTAGGTGGCACCTGCCTGTTGGTCCTCGACCAGCACCTGCTGGTCGATGACCCCCGTCATCTGCTGAGTGTCCGGACGGATACCAACTGAAGTGTGTAATTTGACGCCTTCTACGTCAATATCTGCGGAACTAATATCGCCAAGACCGTCCTTGGCTGGGTGGCGGGGAAAGGTGAGATACGTCGTGTCGGAGACGACCAACAGCTCGTCTCCGCCACTCACCCGTGATCGCTGTGCCTGCTTGTGAGCAGAGAGAATCTCGCTCGGTTCCACACTCTCGTTATCGCAAAATCGGTATGTAGCCTTTGTGGACGCCCAGTCCTCGCAGGCTGCAGGGATGGACTCGGCAGGTGAACTGCCGAGTTCATCCCCAAGTTGAACCAGTCGATCAGTCAGACGCTTATCTCCAAACTCTGCTGAACGGAACTCTGAACGAATCCATCCCGAGACATCCATGTCACACAGCTGTCCATCCCCATCGAGATCTGGTCTCCAACTCCGTGAACAACCCCCCATCTTCCAGTCTCAGTTCGTTAACTCCGCCGTTAGAACTTGTGGGTAAGAGACAGCCCTGAAGCGCGAGGCTTTCTCCTCGATTCTCCGTAAATAAACCATTAAGGAAACGACTGCTAGGTGAGTGCGAAGTATTGAAGTCAAAATCCGAGGTCGTCTGCTTTCAAAAAGTGAGTACCTCCCCAAAAACTAGCAATTATTTCAGTATTTGACTTATATCCCAAAAAATTATATAAACATATAAATCTACTCCAGAAAATTTTATATTCATATGCCCAACTGATCTAAACGCAATGCCTCAGAGAAGAAAGCTGCTCAAAGGTATCGCAGCCGGAACAGGAGTCTTGAGCTACTCCGGCCTCGCAACAGCTGCAAAAGGAGATCAAGTCAAATCTGAAACTCTAGCAAACAACGAAAAATACCAAGACATCTACGTGACAAATGGGAAGGAATCTATTGAGGTTCGCTATTACAAAAAACGGAATGAACTAGTATTCATTTCCACTCCTGAGGAACCAAACAAGCTGAAAGGAAAGCAAGTCAGGCCAGATGATCTCCCCATGCCTGACCCGCCATCCCTGGTTGATAGGTGGGATAACCGAACAGATAAAATCGGTAGTGATTGTGAAGTGGTGGGCATCTCTGATCACTACTTCACTGGTGCAGACATCGAACTAACATCAGCTGGAACAAATGTGGCCGCGGGGGTGCTTGCTGGACTCTTTTGCCAGTTAGCAGTCAAACATCCTCTTGTTAGTACTGCCTGCACTATCGGTGGGCCAATATTCTCTTGGCTCTTCCTTGGAGGATATGGGATCGAAGGAGAAGGCACTGTTGGCTTCATGGATGTCGACGAGGGTCAATGGATATACACAGAACAAACCGGTTCGGTGTATGTCGATATCCCATCCGTCGCTGTTGTTGGTGCTCCATACGCCGATGCAACTGCTGATGAACTCGAATTCTTCAAGCTGATCGCAGATCTCTCCAACTTCGATCTGCCCCAAGTAGAGCCCATGCATATCGAACCGTTGCTCGACCATCTCTGATCCATAGCTATATACTGATACCGTCCTACAACCCAAAAAATGGCAGATTTTTGGAAGAAGCTTGGGGTCGTAGTATTCGGCGCATTCGTTATTACTCTAGGATATATACTTCTCATAGAGACATCCCTTCCTAGCTGGATCATTTTCTCGATCACCCTCGGCGCTGTCAACAGTACTTTCGCTTTCGCAATTTACAAAATCGGCCTCTTCGGAGGGGTGGGTCAGCGCATAATTAACGTCTTGTTACTAGGTATACCCCCGTTGGCGCTTGTGTTTTATTCGTTCGGCACACTATACGCATTCTTTTTTGGGGCTTCACTCGCCAGCTTTACGATATTACTCCAAGATGTAGTCACAAGGTTAGGCGACACTAATGGCTGATGAAGAAAGTATGAAATTCGCTTCTCCTGTACTGGGCGATTAGGGATATAAAAAATATCAAATCCTGACAATTTCAATAAAGCCGTTTTCGTGTATATTAACTATGAACCGTCTCGGGGTCAAGCCTTGAGGCACTCTACCTTGAACTCTGTAGACCAACAATGGTACCGATCACTAGCATCGATCGTACCGGGATACGACGTTCGGAAGTTCTCGGAGGGAGGACATCACATGTGTCGGCTCGAAAGAGAGTGAGCTCGACGTCGAGCCGTGACGGCGTAGAAGTACAGATTCGATACCCACGTTGTCAGCTGCCGTGGCATCGATCTGTCGATCGTCAATATACAAGCCGTTCTCCACACCCAGTGTCTTCATCGCGATCTGGATATTCTGTGGATTCGGCTTCTGACATTCAAGGCCTGATGGCGTGAACCGGCACCTTCTCACCGCTTCGAAGTGGCTGGTCAGATCGAACCACTGTAAGAGAAACAAGAGGCTTTGTAAATATCTTGTGTATAGCAACCAACACTAACCTACTAACTTCCTTCCCCGCCTGGAGGCACAGGTATTCTCCTTAATTCTCTATAATCCTCGCACTGGGCCAAGCTAAGAATCAGTTAGGTGTAAATCATGCCATCTGATGTTCGAAAATCCGCTCATCCGTATCTTTACAGACCGCAGCGATCACTTCATGGCTACTACAACATGACTCGACCGTTTCTTCTCTAAACACGATCTCCCCCTCGGTCGTCGGACACGTATCAAGAAACAGTCGGAGCCCGTTAAGCAGCTCACCTTTTTCAGTCGGTTCGTACTCGGTCCAATGTGTATCCCACGACTCTAACACCCGAGAGGCACCAATATCTGCGATCAAGGCAGCTCTCGACGGCCACTGACCAATGACTTGCTGATCGCGTTTCAGTTGCTGGGCCTGTTCATCCTCCCTAATTGCGAACTCTCGATCCTCTCCACCTAAGCCCAGTGCTGCCGCAGCATCTTCAGCTGAAAAAGACCCATCATTGAGCCTAGTCATTTCGTCAGTCCATTCAGACTCGAACGTCTCTTTAATACACAGATCATCCTCACCATCGCATTCCTCGATAACCCCTACCGAGAGGAAGTACTCTTCAGGTGAAAGCGTATCCAGGTCCTCACCATCTATATCAGAGCCTTCTGTTGATGACGCTGCCATATTATCACTCCTATCGGTCAACTCAGATCCACCATTCGGAGACAGCCCACTCCGAACGTCAGCCTCCGGCTCCTTACCGAATAATCGGAGAACGGGAGCTGGCATATATCGCTTCGTGAGTTCCGGTGTGCCCGGAATAAGGTAGCCTCGAAGATAAATCAGTGTAAGCGAGATACCCACGACTATTACTCCAGCGGATCTCGACTTCCGGCTGAGAAGAAGCCCGAGCACACCTGCGATCGTGACATTTGTAGCCGTACACGCTTCACAGCGGTTCTCACCTGTATACTCTGGTTGACGCAATTCCTCGACTATATTCTCCATCATCCATCTCCACCGTCTCACTGGATGCTTATGGTTTTTTTGACCGGTATGAAATATTTATAACTAACAACTGACTCAGTAACCAAATGAATAATCAAAAGTTGGCGCTTTACTCAAAACCTGAATACAGCCTTATTCAACATTCGTTGTGATTTACCGCGCCTCACATCAACTAACCCAAGGCAGACCCCCCAATCTATTTAGCTCAACCTAGAACAACAATTCTCCGTTCACACAACAGTTATTATCATCCGTTCTGACTAATTTCGCATGAGCACTGGCGAAGTAATGAGGAATACTCTTAGAAAGCGCAATCAGGTCCTCAAAGCATTAGACGACAACTCACAGTCAAAATCTGAGCTCACTGACAATCTAGATGTCTCCCGATCAACTATCGAACGAGCAATCAGGACATTACAGGAACTAGGCTGTATTAGAAAGCAAAACAAGAAATATCACATTACTACCTCGGGAAAACTAGCACTTGACACGTATCAAGACTATGTAGAAATGACAGAAGAGCTAACTGAGCTTCATGAGATCATCAACAGTTTACCAGACAGCATCTCAATCGATCGCGAGTTCATCAGGGGAGCTTCAAAGAATATTGCTAACCCTCAGGTACCGGAAACTGCGCTTCGAGAAAGCAACGAGTTGCTTCACTCAGCCACAAAACTGACAGGATTAGCCCCGCTGTCACTTCCGTCGTATCCGGATCTACTACAAAGCAAAATCGAAGAAAACGGCCTTGATGTTGAGCTTATCATCGAACAAGATATTCCTGAGTCACTCCACCAAGTTCGTGGCGAATCCTTCGCAGATTTCGTTGAGCACGAGAATACTAATTTATTCACCACCAATGACTCGCTCCCTTGCGCGATCTGGATAATGGAGACACCCGAAGGAGACTATGCTGGGATTACTGTCTATAATCAAGGGAGCGTTCAAGCTGTCCTGATCAACGATAGCAATGATGCTATCGAGTGGGCCTGGAGCATATATGATGAGTATCAACAGAATTCAAGAGAAGTGAAGAAATTATAGGCTCATTTTGGCCCGTATTGACCAATCCTCCAAATACCTCCGAATCAATACCTGACAAAATTACCAGAAACTGACTTGCTGCTCATTAGTTGAGAAACACACTTATTTCATAGAATATATTCAAATAGACTATGTCTCAGTCAAACCTTCCTGGCCCGAACACCCACCCTTTGATCGGAAATACGTTCCAATTTTATCGCAGAAATACTCTAGACTGGTTTGAGAAATTTCCCACCAAATACGGAGACATCGCTCAAATCACAGTAGCTAGAAACCAGATTATTCTCGTAATGGGCCCGGACGACATCCAAACAGTCCTGATAGAAGACAATGAGAAGTATCAGAAAAGCGGTTTTCACAAACTGGTTACTTCCTCACTGATCGGCGACGGGCTTGTGTTATCAGAAGGTGACCGATGGCGATCAAACCGTCGCGATCTTGAACCCGCTTTCCACCCCGAAAAGATGCCGACGTACGCCAACCGGATTGTAGCACACACAGACCACAAACTCGATCAGTGGAAGGACGGTGATATACTCAGATTCGATGAAGAGATGAAAGAGCTCACGCTGAACATAATCACTGATGTCCTCTTCGACGTCGACCCCAGATCGGAAGACTGGGATTTACCTGCTATTTTCAGTGACATCATCGAGTATTTCAGCTATATCGCTCAAACATACCTCTACGTCCCAGAGTGGATTCCAACGCGAAGAAATCGATCCTACCGGCACGCAATCGATAGACTCGATACTATCGTCGACGAGCTGATCACCCGACAAAAGAATCAACCTGACAACTACGACTCGCTCATAACCCATCTTGTGAGCAATAGATGGGAAAAATCTGAGATTCGCGATGAGGTTGTGACGCTCCTCCTCGCGGGACATGAGACGACCGCACTCATGTTGGCATATACTGGGCATCTACTCGGCAAGAACCCAGTTATCAGAGACCAAGTCATCAGTGTTGCTGATGAAACTGAAGTACAGAACTCAGCAAAATCACTCCGACAATCTACCCTCCTCGATCGGGTACTCAAAGAATCACTTCGTCTGTATCCACCAGCGTACGCAATATTCCGGCAGCCAACTGAGGATGTTATCCTAAATGGCTATGAGATCCCTGCGGGGACACTACTTTGTCTAAGCCAATGGGTAACCCATCGGGATCACCGACTGTATGAACACTCCTTGGAGTTCCGCCCAAACCGGTGGCAGTCAGATTCTCTATCACCAGCGCCGGCTGGAATGTACTTCCCATTCGCAGCTGGGCCGAGACGATGTATCGGAGAACGGTTGGCAATGATCGAGGGAAAGATCGTACTTGGAAAGCTTCTCCAGAATTTCATACCCGAAGTTGTCTCCGAAAACCCTCTTGAGGTTATTCCATCCCTCTCTACACAGCCAAAGAACTCCATCAAAATCAAACTCAATCAGAGGACCTGAACCTCTACAAGAACAGATCTAATGCGACAACACCGTTCAAATATGTAGCCCACAGAGAGACGCTGAACCAATGAGAGACAGCTAGTGATTGATCCTTCTCTGATTTTCCTGCGATATGAGAGAACAATACTCCATACGCGATACTACCCACTCCTAACCCGACGAACGCTACATGATATCCGCACCACCAAGCAATGATCGCAGCCAGAGCCGTCAATACCGCTGCCGAAACAACACCTGTCTCGACACCAATCTGCTGAGTAAAAGTTGAAAGCCCGCTTTGGCGATCAAAATAGGTGTCACCGGCTTGGTGGACTATATGATAGCCCAATATATACAGGAACACCACAACAAGCAGTAGTCCGGTTTGACTATCAAATGAAACCCCGAGAAGGAGTGAGACGGGGAGAATCACACAGACTACGTCCACACCTGTCGTGACAAGGTGATTCAAGAAACCGCGCTCCTTTATTCGAGGGGGATACGAATACGTAAATCCTGATAGGGTAAGCAGTAACCCCATCAGTAGGAAAATCAAATTACCACTGGAAAACGTAATCCATCCCCATAGGGATAGACCAACAGCTAACTCGATCACAAGCAGTGAGAAAAGGTTCTTTTCTCCCAGCATCTCCACTGACATGGCAATATAGGATTTCTCAGGATTTGCTTTGTCGACCTCATAATCATGGAGAGCATCTGCGATCGAGGCCTGCATTTTTGAAATCATCATTGCGAAAAATAGCACCGATAAGCCAGTCAGATGTTGTAGAACAGCCAGAGTCAGCTGAGACGTCGCGAGACCAACCCCCACAGCAAAATACACAATATTATACCCAACCGTTTCTGGTAGTCGATTTACTATCAACAAGCTACAGAGTCTTCCTGATACCGGCCTTTCCTGTTTACTCAGCTCAAATCCCATGTGTTCCTCCTCTCATGCTAACTATCACCTGTATTCCCCCCTGTCTGTTCGTCCCCACACCACCCCAAGCATGATCTAGCATCTGATGATAACCAAGATTATCTTGTATATTCATTTAATTGATATAGTGATTCATCTAACAAAAATAGTTCGATCTAGCAGTAGTTATATATGAAAATTGTATGTGAATAGAAATAACCTAGCTACCGCGCCATTATATTCTCTGTTGATACTCTTGGTTTCTAATAAATATCGCTAAGTAATATCTACAATTACAAACAGTTATTCCACTAAAATTAGAGAATCAATGCGTAGCCACTCTCGAATACCAACTATTATGTGATTTCTTATATTTTAGAAATTATATGTAGATTGTCTAATAAGTTATAATACTCTCTTTTGCTAGAGGGTTATTACATAGACTAATATTTTCTGCTCTATCCAGATCACAATTAGTTCCTGTCACAAATATAGTATTATTAAAATTTCTATTACAATGGTATATATGTAATGGTAGATCTCCAGAACCGACCTCTGCTGACGGCGAATCGGTAATTGAGGTGAAACAGACATCATAGTCGGAAACAGGCTTGCCGAATGGGCAGCCACAGAACCGCAGCAGATCACTAGAGGGTAAAACGATGGCGTGGTAGCGGTGCTCAGATAAGCTTGAAAGGCTAGGCGATGCCTTTTCAAAGTGATGCAGGTCTGAAAACGACCGCCTCAGCGAGTGTTTAGACGAGATTGGCTTAGATTTTGTTGAGAAAGAAGCAACACCGCAGCTGTTAATAAAGCTCATTATTCAGATTCATTTAGCCATATTATCTACTTCGTATACTGTTTTATTTATTTATATATTCGGTGTTAATCGGATTCAATTGATTGAGCATAACTGAGTTCATAAGACCGATCTACAGCCAGAAATTGGTTGGTGTCTGAATCACGTTGCAGTCGATAAAACGGCGATTCAGTTTGCTGATAAATAATACTGGCTGTACGGCAACGTGGATTCGGGTCCAAATAATTTACTATATAGGCGGCTTAAACCCGGCAAGAACGATTGTGATCGCAGATCCACTTTTCTCGGAGCTCGCAGAAAATATCACGTAAATAATAGAATATTTCTCGTGGATAGTACAGTTCCATTTCACTGAGCCTGTCGCAAATACGGCTTCGATTTCAGATACGAACGACATAAAAATCGAATAGTCCGAATATGTCTTTTATAATATAAAACATCGAAATGATTGGTTGTCAAACTGTTTTAGAAGTACTGAAGCAGAAACTGCTGAAGAGTGGCTTCGATCCTTCGGCTTCGCATTGAATCTGCTTATCTGAACACAACCTACGCCCTCCGGCTAGACTTTATTATCGGGTGGAGCGTATCAACCTCTAATGACTGAAATCGTCTCGACGAACGATACCTTGGGTGGTGCGCCCCGAATCGAAGGGAGACGTATCGGCGTCCACCATATCGCAAAGCGGGTGCTTGACGCTGGAGAATCCCCCGAACAAGTCGCCGCCGACTACGATCTCGACATCGCCGACGTCTACCGCGCCTTGGTGTATTATTATGACCACGCCAATAAGATGCGGAAGATCCAAGCCAAGCGCCAGTCAGTCTCGGATGAATTATCTGTCGTTCGTGGTCCTGAAGACCTAGACACGACAACCCAGTCAGAGCCCGAAGCATGAGGCTGCTGGCGGACGAGCATGTGCCACCAGCTATTGTTTCTGCGCTCCGTGGAGAAGGGCACGATGTTGCTGTCGTTGGAGATAACGTTGATCTGGGCTCTGAAGACACGGTCGTCTTAGAGTATGCACGTGAAACTGATCGGCTCATTCTGAGCGAGGATACTGATTTTCGCGGGGCCGACCCAGAACTGAACGTTGAAAATCATCCCGGCATCATCGCTTGCGATACAGCTGCTTCGGCGGGCGAAATCGCTGCGGCCATTCGACGAATAGAGATGTATACTGACGAGCTCGTTGGAACAGTTCTCTACGTCCCAGGCAACTGACTGTGACTACCTCGACAGCACCAAAAACCTGCTAACAAACTCGGGTTGCGACGCATTTTCACGTTATCAATCGGTCGGATCAGGAAGCGACTCCATCGCAGCCTCCCGATCAAACGTATATGTCCCGTACTCAGGGCGTTCAAAGCCTGGAAGGTCATCGTAGAGGCGTTCAACTGTAGATGCCCAGAGCGCCCCGGCAGAGCCGTACGTGTCAGGATTGCATTCGTACAACTGCTCCCGTAATTCGCTTGCTTTGAGTGGTCCCTGATCGTCTAGGATCTGAGCAGCATCCAGCAATACCGTGCGAGCATCGTCACTTTGTGGTCCATTCTCGTCAAGCCACTGTTTGAACTTGGTGAGAGATTCCAACTCCTCCGCTGATGGCTGTTCTGTCGTCAACGGGTGGTGATCCGAAGGAGAATCAGAGGTTGAACTCACGGAGGGAGAGGTGCCTGTTGGTTGGTCATCATTGAGATGGAACTGTTCGACTTCTTCCTCGAGATCGCTAACTCGTTGTGTGAGCTCATCATGGTAGTCGGCCAGTTCGTCGACGGTCTGCTCTATCTCGTCAACTTGTGCGCTATCGGTTGTCGCAGATGTGTCCTCCGCCGTCGCCATCTGATTGATGTTGGGGCGATGAAACAGGAGATGGCGGATGTATTCTGAGCGGGTACTAAATCCAGCTTCGTCCGATTCAGCATCCAACTCTTCGAGGAGGTCGGTTGATAGTCGAAGTGTAATCGGTTCCATGTCGTATCAACTACGGTGGTGGTGGTCCTGCTTGCTCATAATAATTTGTAGTCGATCCGGTATTGGATAGGTTACGACTTATTTCTCGTAATGGAACCGATATCGAATCGGATACAAGAGTGAATTTCTATGTAACCGACTGGAATTTGGCATATCCCCTCGTGTTTTGTTAGACATCCATTGTGAGAAAAAGAAGTCGTGAACGTTTCGTGTCGTTCGCAACTTAACCCGGGTTGGGAGTTGCGAATGCCGGTCAAAACGTTCACGGGATCGACTCTATTCGGACCAGTACCCGATAGAAATGGCCGCGATTATGCTCTAATAGCTATCATAAAAGCAGAATTATTATACTAACAAACTTATCGGTCGAAATCTACTTCAGCAAAGAGTGATGCCTCTCGCGAAGGGCTAGCCCAGACCGAGCTCTAAATGAGTGTGATCAGCTCCTTATCCAGCCAATCAAGGAACCGACTGAGTGTGATTCTGGGCTTCTTCCGGGTTTCAATGACCCCAATGCGCTCTTGTGTGAGGAAATCGACTAACAACCACATATTGTAGACCACACACCCGAAGGCGAAATGGAACCACCGTACTCCGAACTCCTTCGAGGTAGTCCACGCTGCTGCGTTCTTGATCGACGAGTACGAGTTCTCGATCGCTCCGCGGTCACTGTACTGTTCAATCTGCTTTTTCGCCCAGCCCCGATCTAAGGCGACCTCGTCACTCACATCGAGACTGGTGATAAACGGCTGTGGCGATCCCTCTTCATGGACATCATCATCTTCCGCTGGGGGTAACACGGCAACGGTCGTATGTACCGTGTGGTTTGAGACGCCACCCTTCACTGCACCGTGCATGACGAAATCGTCCTCGACATACAGCGGGGTGTCGTTCGGTTCGTGATACCCCTGCTTCACTTGGTCAAACCGGTCACACATCGGTCCAATTCGATGCTGATCTTTCTGAGCAGGGATCACGTAGTCCAATCCCTTGTCAGTAAGCGTCTGAATGACGTCCACAGCGTGGAATTCCCGATCGGCATACACCATCCTGATGTCGACGTAGTCTTCGGCGATCGAAAGGAGTCGCCGTGCAACATCCCCAATATAGTAGGAATTACCCTTGCCGGGATAGGCATCTGTCGCGGCGTAGTCCGTACTCCCAAGCGGACACACCCCGACGACATAGTGAGTGTTCTCGCCGACGATCACGACCGTCGCAAACTTGTGACACCAGGTGTATCCCTTCCCCTCTGGTGCGCCCTGTACCCATTTCATCTCGTCGCGATCGCCGTAGTAGGCAACATACGTGATGTCCAGCGCGACTTTCGCCCGAGTGCCAAATCGTGAGCCGTTATCGTGTTCGAGCTCCCTGATTCGGGGCTTCGCGCGTGTGTATGTCTTTCGGAGAGCGAAATTCAGCACGGTCGCAATCTCATCGATGGACATCTGCTTGAGGGCTTCCAATAGCGTCTCACCAGATGGACCGTCCTCGTAGAACGGGTCATCAACAGCGGGATCTGGATTTTTCATGTCACCCAACTTCTGTCCCGAACCGTGTGCCGCCTGCTGCTTGATCGACGCGATTGCTTCTAAGACGAGTAATTCATCGTCGTCGTAGATCGCGTCATCTGATCGGGAGAGTGAGATTGAGGGGATGGCTACTGATTTCAGCTCATTAAGCACCTCTTGTCCCTTCTTTCGCAGCAAGCGTTGGACGGTTCGATTTGACAGCGACTGTTTGTCTTCGTCGTCCGCTGTTTTGAGAAGATCATTCCCGATTGGTGCGCCTCGTTCAGCTGCAAGCAGGCGGATCTCTTCAGCACCTGATTCGACGACCGTCTGTAACTTTCCGAATCGGCTTTCAAGCCGAACTGGTTTACAGCTACTTTCTGAGGGGAGATCATCCATCTCAAACCCAAATGCACGGGCGAGTTCCGGTCGGTCAGAGAGCCGTTCTGGGATTCCTGACAGGGATTCACGCTCGACAGTTGCCCACAGATACGCCAGAAACATTGGCCGAAACGGAAGCGACGAACTCCACTCAGGGTGTGCGTCCCGTAGCGTATAGCGGCTCACGTCCAGTTCGTTCGCAAGTGTGATCCAGTCAGTATCTGCAGTAAGGACATCATCAACTTGCTTTGTCAGCCTACTTTGAACCCGACTGCTCTCATTGCTCATCGGCTCTCACCGCCGATAGACAAAAATGAGCTGTCAACAGCCCAGTTGAGTGAGGACATTAGTATCGATAGTAGATTCATTTTGAACTTAACTGCTAGCGTGTCGTTTCCGAAGTTTCCGGAATAACCTTTGATACGAAGGGTTAAATACAAAATTCGCATACTACTGTTCGTCTCAAACAGTAATACATAGAATATTTGGGTATATTCTGAATGCCAGTATAATTTGAACTAATGTATAAGGTGAATAGCGCTGCATCACAGAACAGTAGGTAATGCCAGATGATATCCGCGATACAGCGCCCAATTTAGAGGATGTGGATTACGATGAACTGTCGGAATTTTTTGAGAAGAAGGGCGCAGTTGAGTTGATCTCTCTTCTTGATGGTGAAGGGTATCGATTCGACGAAATCGACGATTTACTCGATGTCAGCCGTGGGTATCTGAATGATCGCCGTGACGAAGCCGTCCATCTCAGGCTGATTGTTCCTGACCAAGCATACCGAGATGACTCCGTCCGCCGTGTGTGGACTCTTACAACGTTGGGCCACTACCTCCGACAGCGGATGCGCCATCTCGGAGTGACAGAGAGCCACGAGCGACTCATCACCGCTAGACGTGAATACGAAGACCGGAAGGGTGATTTCCTGGAGTGGGTTGATGATCCAGAGTCAATCGAAGCATACGCTGAAGATCTGCGAGCTGGCAATCAGGTACATCCAAAAGAGTTGCCGCCTAAGTTACAAGATCTTTTTCGCCGAATAGATGACGACCGTTTCTAATTCTTCTTGAGCTGTCGGTAGAGCTTTGGGATAGTGTCTGTTGAAATCTTCAGCAGGTGATACGATCTGAACTGGCTTCGGTTAGTACAGGGTACGCATTTACTATTGAAGTCAGTAATTGAAGTATGAACAAGGGACGCCGTTTCCACTTGGAGAATCCGTGGGTATTCATCTTCACGAACGTTGTTGTCTGGGTCGTAGTTGTTAGTACCATCCAAATAGTTCTCTTCGACGGTGAGTTGACTGGTGCAGTCATCGAGGGAACTACAGGCGGTTTCGTTTGTGGAATTGCGATGTTCTATCTCAGGAAGGACGACTGGTTCTGACACATTCAGTCATACACACTCTTCAGCGACCGGCCGTTTCAGATGATGAGGCCTTGTTTAGACGCCGGAGAAAACGACTCACTCCGATGAACTAACTGCTCTCTGAGTCAACCTGAGTAGTGTGCCCTCCCGTCTCTCTCGCTTCACAGATCGCCTCGAAACACTAGCGAAACGAGCTGTCTCTGGTGATCCTTCACCAGCAGTCAAGAAAGGTGACGGCGGCTACGCTGACTGGGTAATCGTGGTGATCCATGGTCTCCGCGAATATCTTGACCTTCCCTACCGACGGCTCCTCGATATTCTTCACGAGATGCCCGGTATCGTCGAGAAACTGAATCTCAAACCGAATGAGCTACCAGAACGATCAATACGGCGACGCATGGACATTAGTAGCGGACTCGAAAACTATCGGTCAGTGGCTGTCACAAGCGGCCCTCCTTGCTGACATTGGAGCAGCAGGTGTACTAGATACATGGTCTGTTCAATGGAGCACTCTGACTCCAGCACAACGGGGACAAATCCTCAACGGGCTTCGGTTGTTCCTTGAGCAGTGTCCCGGTAGGGGCGGATCAGTAAGCATGAATCAAGAGACGGTGGAGTCCTGTTGTTCGTCTCATGAGGTCATCACGGTTTCCTGTGATGAAACAGGAGAGCGGCTCTTTGAGCAGCCTCTTAGTGAGGTCTAGGGTCGACTCAAGAGTCGTTCTGGAGTTCCTGACAGAATTTATGTTCGACAGTAGCCAGATCTGACAGAAGGATTAGCCGAAGTGTGAGCAATTCACACCCCGTTTGTTCGCGAGTATGATCAGTCAGTATCCGCAGTAAGAACATAGCGACAAGAGATATTGGCCTCTATTTTAATTCAGAACAGATAGATCGAACAGAAGGCCGCATCAAACACATCCTCCGAGATTGTGTACAGAGTCGATATCTGCGTTATTGTGTGTTCAGACTCCGAACACTTACCATGTTATATCTTCCAGATGTGGAAATATGCGTTGAATATTAAAAACTAACATTCAGTCCTACTGTAATATACATTTATACCATTAGTATCAACCGTACAGAAAGTGGAGATACAGTCCGTATTTCCATAGTCTTGTGACAAATCTGCTGTAGAGAAAGCGGTCTCATCAATTGAGACGGCGGATATAGTGACTTCCAGATCCTCCTCGGCCCTCATCCAATCTTCATCTAAATTTACACCGTCAGTAGAACCCCCCTGTATCGCCTTGAATTCAAACGTACTTTCGTATATTATTTCATTATTTCTTTTCGCCACTATTGTGACCTCAACATCTTCTTCCCGGAGATTTACAACTTCTATCTCTTGGATTTTCATATACGATTCATCATCTGAGATACAACCAGAGGTCAGAAGAGCTGCTACTGCTCCCATGATCTCGCGACGTTTCTGACCTGACATACAATTTCCAATTATCACAGAATGATATAAAAGTTATGTTATTTACTATATGAAGTATACACACTGCCGGTCGAGATTATTGATATATGAGCCCAAATAATGCTATTTCAGTTAATTTTCTCTTTCTTTAATCGTCATAGACGCGTTCTCCATTGGGAGGCGACGGACGGGTCCTTTTTCCGCAAAGCTACTGGGGAAATTCTTCCTTTCAAGTTCATCCTCGTCTAACATAGTTCCCATACCCAAGGAGTTGGTAAAGTCATAATATTCGAAATTATATGTTTTACTCGTGTCAAATGAGGGGTCCTGATTTGAATCGAAATGATCGATATCATTAGAAGAAACATAGTGCTCAAAGTTAACGTCAGCCGCTTTTGTCTGTCCAGAGGTGTCATCGGGTTTGACATAGAAGTCTAGAACGTGACCAAGTTGGTTGTAACGTGGCTCTTCGAAATAGCCGCCTTGGTGGGCCCACGCATAGTATTCAGAGTTATTCCCATCACTACCATCGAACTGCTCAGCAAAGACTGCTGTTGCGACGAGATCCGCTGCGAGTACAGTAGCGCCCACTTGCGGGTTGATTAACCCGACAGCACCCTTAGCAGCAGTCCAAGCCAGATCGCCAGCTATCGTTGATCCTGAACTTTCACCAGCGCCCTCAGGCCATACGCATATACTGTCGGAATCCTGGTTTGCATACAGGGAACCATTGTCCACATCTATTTTTGTCCCATGTCCTCTGAGATAAGCATCATAGCTAGCATCGCCACAGTAATCGAATCCAGCAACTGCTGTCGCACATTCGAACATTAATTCATTACTCGCATTTTCGAATGCACCGACGAAATAATTTGCAGCGTGAACCCAACCGGCCTCATCTGTGTCTGATTCAACTACATTTTCCTCATCATAGTCATCTTCTGATCCATCTTCCAGCCAGTCTGGCTGTTCACAACTATCAGCACTAACCGATGTAGTTCCCACTGTGAGTCCGCCTCCAAGCGCTACTCCTGTTGTCGCTAATAATCTACGTCTGTTGAATCTATTCGACTCGATCTCGGAATTAGGTTTTTCGCTCATTCCAGTTTGTTGAACTGCATTAATTAACTTATAGCTTTCTACAAATACTTTATACTAAATAAGCTAAAACTGAATAGATACGGCAGAAGTTGAAGAAAAGGCCAGAAAAAGAGCAAATAATCAATTACTGAGACGATCTTTCAAAGTCTGATTAAGGAGACGGACTCCAAACAGGAACGTCTCTTTTCATCTCCTACTCATACTCAAATATGTCCTCTATTGAACAATCGAAAAACACCGCGAGTTTGAAGGCTAGTTCCAGAGATGGGTTATACCGGTTCACTTCAATAGCACCAATCGTTTGCCGTGTAACCCCGATCTCCTTTGCGACGTCTTCCTGTGTAATATCATGCTTTGCTCGGTAGACCTTCAGCTCGTTATCTATTGTCTTATCGGACATTGCGGTAATACACGTAATAGAGGCCGAATACAGCTAACCCACTCCCCAAGTATAGAAGCTCTACAGCTTCTCTGGGAACGATCTCTCGTACAAACTCTACGGGCTCAGCGTCGACGATCACGTGACAACTAAGATTGTCACCGTGATGTTTGAGGATCGTGATGAAGTCTTAACCCAGCGATCGTCAGATCAATGGCTGAAACAAATATCTCTCGAGTGATTTCAGTATCAATCTCTGATACTCACACATATTGCTAGCTAATACATCTCATACTGATTCTTTCGCCATTTTTTAATAGAAATTATTAAATGGCATTTGGTATAACGGTAGATCGCAATGCGAGACAACCCCAACCGAGAAAACGAATCGGATTCACTCAACAGACGTCGTGTACTCCAGACAATTGGTATAGGAGCAGCAGCTACCGGATTCCCACTGGTCGGTTCAGCTTCTGCAAATGGATCTGATCTAGAGGGAGCTGCTAAGACCACGGGAATTGTGAGCGATAGCCCGAAAAGGTCTGTTGCAGCTCTCGCAATGGAGCATGAGGCGCATCCAAAACGCCCAGTTATTGCTTTCACATCGGTGAATCGAGAAGAAGGTTTCCAACTATACCTCGCACACGGAACTAATACTGCTGACGTAGTCCCAGACCGCATCGAACAACTCACAGAAGCAGAATACGGCGTTCACGCGGTCTCGTGGGAATCTGAAAAGAAGCTACAGTATTCGAGAGACGGAGCAACATACGAGTACACAATCGGCCCGGACCAGGATGCCGAAAAGCAAGAACAGCAGATTGATTCAGAACCTCTTCCGATCCAAACATCAGAAGGAGAAGTGACTACAGACGCCAAAGTGGTAAAGTGTACTAATGTCCCCGCTGTCAGCGATTGGTGCGTCCGGGTACACTCAGGTGACTCTGGGCACACACCGCTCTGTACCAATAACCCGACTCCACCATCCATGACCCACAATCATTTCTCTGTGTACCCTCAGAGCGATGCCAAAGGTGGCATAAACCTCTGGGCGGGGAACAAGAATAGTTGCTTCTATGTTGGTGAGGAACACTACTCCGGAAAGTGTGTACGGGTGTGCTACGATGGTAATTTCCCCAGCCTTGGAGCGATCGCTGATGCGTATGAAGAAATGATTCTCATTGCTGCTGCCGCAGCAGGAATCACGCTCGGCGCAGCGGTTGTGAAAGCACTCGCCTACATCCTCGCAGGGCTAACTGTTAAGCCCCCAGTTGGCCTTCCTGTCTAATAGAGACCTTGAGCCAGCATAGTCCCACACACACCCTCGTCGCGAGCCATCCAATGGAGGGCACTCCACATCATAATGTAATATTATTCAAGGCTATCCAAGCCGCGGCTCCCTTCGCAGACCGGGTAGTCATATTGATCGAGCCAGAGACAGTCGGTAACGATTACCCCTCGCTGATCCAAGAACTAGACGACAACTTTTCACAAACTGATCGTAATGGGAGTGTGAGATACGAAACGGACGTGTCTGATAGCTCACTCAAAATAATTGAATCGTTTCTGAAGATGACTGGGGCCGCCCGTGTCTACGGTGTACGAAAACTCGAACTCGTACATGACACGAAAGCGTATCTCCGGTACGTTCCTGAACATGAAATATTCACAATTGATGACAGTTCATCTGGTGAGATCATCACTACGATCCAGAACACCATCAATAGTGAACCGGCAGTAATTCTTCCGAACCGTCCAATAGCGGAATGGGAACATACCGGTGTGGAATGTAGCATCTCTCCACCATCGCTCTGTATAGGAAACGTTTGTCATGACCTCTCTCGACTTGCGTCGATCGAATCACATCCAGATGAGCTGGCTATCGAACTGCGATGGTACAAGTCAGATCAGGGTCAAATCGGGAAAGCGGTCAGCTGGATCTCTTCAAAAATTGGTCTATCACGACCAGATACACTTCATTTTGAATCGACAGCGGAGTTTTCTACAGCTAAAGAGGCTCTTCAGACGGTAGTAGCTGGAATTGGGGAAGAAAAACTCTAACCCCGATTCCGCTCTTCGAACAGACGATCTGTATGATGGATATCTCATCATAGGCCAACTCGAAAACCATCTCCTTGTCCTTCTAAGGGTCTTAATCGCTTGTCTCTGTTTCACCGGTTGAATCGTGTTTTGTAATAGTACGTTGCTAGTGCTGCGATCCCTGGAACAACGAGAAGCAGCAGAATAGCAACAGTCGGAGCAATCACTGAGGGGTACTCAAAGTCCTGTTCTCTCGAGTCGAAGAGAATCCACATTGTTGCGACCCCGACAAGTGGAATCCATAACACTACTACAAAGGGACCAAGTAATCCCACCCGTGAAAACACGAATCCGACTACTATCGTAGTGATGGCTAGGGTCCCAATCACCCACCGTGAGAGATTATCACGGGTAGCACCTATCGATCTAAAAAACTGCCTGGCTCAAAAAGGGAGGGCCGAGTAATCAGCGTGTCAGTCCGAGACGATTTCAGAGGGGACTTTTGGGTACCAAGGCTTTGTATCTCTTGAGTAGTATCTGTACGAGATACCAATCAACACTGGAATTACACTAGCGAGTAATACGTATCCAAGCAAATCCAGTCCCGATACAAAGATAGCTATTACCAACCCTACACCGCCAATAAGTTGTACCACTCGAAGTGCCCCTGTCCAAAGTGTCGCGCGACGTCGATCCTCAGGGTCTAATCCCTCAGGGGATACCTCTGTCCAGTTAATTGGGCTCAGTGGTGAATACCCGTATTGGTAATCACGACCGATCGATACGAGTACATAACATCCAATAATTCCCGTTAGGATCACCGCGATTGATTCCTGTCCAGACCGGTATATGAGGCTGACGAGGTATACAACAAAGCCGAGTTTGGTTAAGCGACCGGCTAATTTTCCAACTCCTACACCGCTCTTAATACGCTTTTCAATACTATTGGTCATGAGTGGTGATCTCTTTTTGTTGGTGTTAAGCTTAATCCTCTAAGAAATTACAGTCACCCGTCACTCCAGCGCAGATCGCCCCTACCCCAGCAGCACAGGATAACGTACCCGCATTTGTCACAATGTAGGTACAGAAAGCCGCAACAGCAGCACCAGCGGTTGGGCTGAATACTGATGAAGCGAATGCAGCACTAACGCATGTGGAGTACGAGAGTGTCGCGGCACCGGCACATGCAATACCGACAACCGTTGCACACCCCCAACAAGTGAACTGAGTGTCTTGGGGCGTGATGGGTGCATCACTCTTGTTAAGCTCATTTTCCCAATCAGACTTCAGCGACTTTCGATCGGTACTTTCGCGATGGACAGTGGCCGAGCCGTCCTCGACGACAAACGACTTCGTATTAACCTTCTTTTGTTCGCTTTCCCGGAGTGCTCCGACTTCTTCATCTCGAGATTCTTCTCGGGTTACACCCATGAGACCAGCAAGCTGACGCTCACCACTTTCTTCAATAGTGACGGCCATTAGAGCACCCCCATTATCGATGGTAAACTCTCGCTCAGATTTCTGGTCAGTTGAATGGGCCTTCAGTCCATCATCTTCCGTAGACGGCTTCAGGGGAAGGTGTAGTACCCGTGGTTCATGAGAATTCAGCTCAGGATCGTCTGTCTCAAGTTCAATCCCGACAGCAAATTCACTTTCTAGTTGAAAGCCTGTTTCATCCTCGATGTGAGTTGACAGTTGATTCGTTTCCTTCTGGTCGGTAACTGCTTGAATGTCATCTCCGACACCATCAGGACTAATTGCCGTGGTTCCGGTGATTTCAACATCCCCTTCCGGAACAGATCTACTTGTTGAAGCAGCCCCAACTGTGGAGAAGCTGGTAGCCATAGCCCCCGCACCAAGTGCTTGAAGCACGCGCCGTCTATTGACAGAGTCCGATCCGGTCTCTTCACTAGGATTGTCTCGCATTGCGACTAACGAACATCTCGGTGTCGGTATAATATTATCTATCATATCTTGGCAAAAATATCATGCTGAACTATACAATTCAACAGATGATTTTCTATTCAAAATTTAGTTGGAAGGCTCAGAGCCTTCTCAAAGATAACCGCGGTCAGAGCACTTCCTCTCCGATCCTAGACACCACTGTCTGGAGAGCCTCTTCAGCTGTAGAAAACTCCGCTGTCGATTCAAAATGAAGTGTATCTGGTCGTGATAGACCAGCCTGTGAAGAGATCCAACCGACCACCTAGCCGACTTGGCCCCGATCTAGTTCGTACCAGCACAAGGAGATGGAGCTTGGGTGGCCTTGAATAGTATTCTATCGTGACGTGGTGTCCCCTCTATTGGATGGTTCGCAACGAGCGTATGTGTAGGGCTATACTGGCTCAATGTTTCTATTAGTCGGTAGGCAGACTGGAGGCTTAATCATAGAGGCTGGAACAGTTTCACGGCAGCTGATGTTCGAAAATCCGCTCATCCGTCTCTTCACAGACTGCCGCAATGACTTCATAGCTACTACAACACGATTCGACCGTCTCTTCTTTGAACACAATCTCTCCCTCGGTCGTCGGACACGCATCGAGAAAGAGCCGGAGTGCGTTGAGAAGCTCACCTTTCTCGGTCGGTTCGTACTCCGTCCAATGTGTGTCCCACGACTCTAACACCCGAGAGGCACCAACATCTGCGATCAAGGCAGCCCTCGACGGCCACTGACCGATAACCTGCTGATCGCGTTTTAGTTGATGGGCCTGATTATCCTCTCTAATCGTGAACTCTCGGTTCTCTCCATCCAGGCCCATTGCTATCGCAGCATCTTCAGCTGAGAAAGGCCCATTATTGAGCATAGTCATTTCTTCAGTCCACTCAGACTCGAATGTCTCTTCGATACACAGGTCGTCCTCGCCATCGCATTCCTCGATAACCCCCACCGAGAGGAAGTACTCTTCCGGTGACAGCGTATCTAAGTCCTCACCTTCTGTATCAGAGCCCTCTGTAGGTGATTCTGCCACACCACCGCTACTATCAGTCAACTCAGATCCACCATTTGGAGATAACCCACTCCGAACATCAGCCTCCGGGTCCTTACCGAATAACCGGAGGATGGGAGCTGGCATATATCGCTTCGTCAGTTTTGGAGTCCCCGGAATAAGGTATCCTCGGACATAAATCAGTGAAAGCGAGATCCCCACTACCATTACTCCAGCAAATTTTGACCTCCGGCTGAGAATCACACCGAGTACACCTGCGATCGTAACATTGGCAGCCGTGCATGCTTCACAACGATTCTCACCTGTATACTCTGGTTGTCGCAGTTCCTCAACTATGTTCTCTATCATCCAGTTTTACTATTATACTGGATGTTTATGGCTTTTTTGACTCCAGTAACTCACCTATACTAAGGATTAATTCAGAAACTGAACAGAAATTAAAATTTATCCTTTTGTTCAGGTCTTGAACACGGGCTTATTTCACATACATCAACTAATCTAGAAATGGGACTCACAGTTTCTTGATTTCACTCCAGCGCAACAATCTATGTTCACACAACAGTTATTGTCATCGCATCTGACTAATTTACATGGCCAATGGTGAAGCAATGAGAAATACCCTCAGAAAGCGTAACCGGATTCTCAAGGCGCTAAGCGACAGCTCCCAAACGAAGTCAGAACTCACTAACCAAACAGGCGTCTCCCGATCAACTATCGAACGGGCTATCAGATCCTTACAGGAACTGGGCTGTATTAAAAAGCAAAGCGGAAAATATCATCTCACTACCGCAGGAAAGCTCGCTCTAGACACTTACCAAGACTATGTAGAGGCAACAGATGATCTAACCGAACTCCACAAAGTCATCAACGATTTACCCGACAACATCTCAGTCAATCACGAATTCATTAGTGGGGCTTCCAAGAGCATCGCTGATCCTCAAGTTCCAGAAACAGCCCTTCAAGAGAGCAATAAGCTGCTTCACTCTGCTACCAAACTAACGGGATTAGCTCCCTTATCACTCCCATCGTATCCGGATCTGCTACAAAGTAAAATCCAAGAGAACGGGCTTGAAGTAGAGCTCATCATTGAACAGAACGTTCTTGAATCACTCCACGAAGTCCGTGGGGACACCTTCGCAGATTTCGTCGAGCATGAGAACGCGAATCTCTTCTCCACCAACGACTCACTTCCATGCGCGATCTGGATAATGGAAACCCCGGAAGGCGACTATGCTGGAATTACTATCTACGATCAGGGGGGCGTTCAAGCTGTCCTGATCAATAATAGCGAACCCGCCATTCAGTGGGCTCGCGACGTATATGACGAGTATCGTGAGAACGCCACAGAAGTAGGAAAACTATAGCTACTGCTAGGTATTTTTGATCAGTTGACTGTAGGTATCTAAGTCACTACTTGATGTGATCCTCAGATATTGACTCATCATTTAATAGTTGAGAGACAAACTTATTCTGTAGGATATATTCACACACGGTATGTCCCGAGCAGACCTCCCCGGCCCAGACACCCACCCTCTCATTGGAAACACGCTCCAATTTCACCACAGAAATACGCTAACCTGGTTCGAGAACTTCCCCAATACGTACGGCGATATCGCTCAAATTACAGTCGCTGGAAACCAGATTGTGCTCTTAATGAATCCAGACGACATCCAGACAGTTCTGATAGGAGACAACGACAAGTATCAGAAAAGTGGATTTCACAAGGTGATGACTTCCTCACTGATCGGGAACGGACTCGTCTTATCGGAAGGCGACCGGTGGCGATCAAACCGTCGCGATCTTGAACCTGCTTTCCACCCAGAAAAAATGGCCACGTACGCCAACCGAATTGTCACACATACAGACGACAAACTCGATCAGTGGAAGGCCGGTGATATACTCACATTGGATGAGGAGATGAAAGAGCTCACACTAAACATAATTACTGATGTACTCTTCGACGTCGACCCCAGATCGGAAGACTGGGATCTACCTTCTATTTTCAGTGACATCATCGAGTATTTCAGCTATATCGCTCAAACATACCTCTACATCCCAGAGTGGATCCCCATCTCGAGAAACTGGTCCTACCGCCACGCGATCGAGAGACTTGATGATATCGTCGACGAGCTGATTACCCGCCAGAAGAATCAACCAGACAACTACGACTCGCTCATAACCGACCTTGTGAACAATGGGTGGGAACAATCTGAAATCCGGGATGAAGTCGTCACGCTCCTCCTCGCAGGACATGAGACGACCGCACTCATGTTGGCATATACGGTCCATCTACTCGGTAAGAACCCAGTTATTCGAGATCAAGTCATCAGTACAGCTGATAAAACAGACATAGAGAACCCAGCAAAATCGCTCCGACAGTCCACCCTTCTTGATCGTGTCCTCAAAGAATCACTCCGACTCTACCCACCAGCATATGCGATATTCCGGCAACCAACTGAAGATGTTATGCTAAATGGCTATGAGATTTCTGAAGGGACTATTCTCTGTTTGAGCCAATGGGTGACCCACCGTGACCATCGATTATATGACTCCCCCTACGAGTTTCGACCAAACCGATGGAAGGCAGATTCCCTCACACCCCCACCTACTGGACTGTACTTCCCATTCGCAGCCGGTCCGCGACGATGTATCGGAGAGCGATTAGCCCTGATCGAAGGGAAAATCGTGCTTGGGAAGCTTCTTCAGAATTTCACTCCAGAAAGCTTCGCTGAAGACCCTCTCGAGGTAATTCCATCTCTTTCGACACAGCCAAAAGACCCCATCAAAATCAAACTCCACCCGAGAAACTGAGCCACTACAACAACAGATCTACCGCCACAACTCCATTCAAATACGTCGCCCAGAGAGAGACGCTGAACCAATGAGAGACAGATAGTGATTGCTCCCTCTCTAATTTTCCTACGATATGATAGAATAACACCCCATACGCAATGCCACCCATACCTAGCCCCATGAACGCTACATAATATCCGCCCCACCATGCGATGACGGCACCTAGGGCTGTCAATACCGATGCCAACATAACACTAGGAGCGGCACCGATCTGCTGGGTGAAGGTTGAAAGCCCGCTTTGCCGATCGAAGTATGTATCAGCAGCTTGGTGGACTATATGGTAGCCCAATATATACAGGAACACCGCAATAAGCAGTACTCCAGTTTGACCTCCAAAGAGGGTGTCATAGAACGAGTAGCACACCAAAGAGCAGGGTGAATGCTGAGATGGTATGGTCTCAGCGACCCTGCAAGATGATCCTTCGGTAGAGTCGTTCTTCAATGTCGCGGAAACCGAGACGCTAGCGTTGTTTGAGCATCTCTCATTCGAGTTTCTCGAAGAGTTCGACGTGTTCGCCCCGGCGGAGACGGGGCGAACACGAGATCACGAACCACCAGAGCTGATGCGTGGCTTCCTCCATTGCTACTACCACGACATCTACGGCATTCGTCCCGTTGAGCGAGAGCTTCGGAATACGGTTGTCTGGCTGAGCTGCGGCTTCGATCGACCGCCGTCGAGAGACGCGGTCGATCGCTTCCTCACCGACCTCGAACACGTCGTCGACGATGTCTTTGATCACCTCGTCGAGCAGGCCGCCCGCCGCGGCCTGCTCGACTTGACTTACTGCATCGATTCAACTGACGTGAGGGCGATGCCTGCCGATCAAGATGCGTCGAAGTGCTACGATCCAACCGACGACGAGTACTACTACGGCTACGGTTGCACGATCGTCTCGACCGGGCAAAAGATCCCGATTGCAGCCGAGTTCACAGAGAGTAAGCAAGCGCCAGAGGAGACGGCGATGCGCGTCACGTGTGACGCGCTCGCCGTCGCCAAGCCGATCTGGATGGTCGGTGACAGCGCCTACGACACGCTCGACTGGCACGACCACCTGCTGGCCGCAGGGGTCGTGCCAGTCGCTCCGTACAATGCGCGAAACACCGACGAGCCGAAAGATATCGAGTACAGAGTCGAAGACCGCATCGACGAACACAGCGAAGACGTTCAACTGAAGCAATCCACGTTGGATGAGACGTACAATCGCCGCACAGGAGTTGAACGAACCAACGAATCAGTCAAGGACTGCGGCCTCGGGCGAACGCACGCCCGAGGCCGCGTCCACGCACGAGCGCAGGTGTTCCTCGCGCTGTGCCTTCGCCTCGTCGTCGCAATCACCAACTACGAACGCGGAGACAATCCGGGAAGCACGATCATCACGGTGTGAGAAAAGTTCTATGACACCCTCCTCCAAAAGAAAACCCGAGAAGGAGTGAGACGGGGAGAATCACACAGAATACGTCTACTCCTGTCGTGACGAGATGGTTCAAGAAACCGCGCTCCTTTATCCGAGGGGGATACGAATACGTGAATCCAGATAGGGTAAGTAGCAACCCCATCACCAGGAAAAACATATTGCCACTAGAAAACGCAACCCACCCCCATAGAGATAGTCCAACAGCCAATTCAATCACAAGCAGTGAGAGAAGGTTCTTTTCTCCCAGTATTTCGACTGACATGGCAATATAGGATTTCTCAGGATTTTCCTTGTCAACCTCATAATCATGTAGAGCATCTGCGATCGAGGCCTGCATTTTTGAAATCATCATTGCGAAAAATAGCACCGATAATCCGGTTAGATGTTGGAGAACAGCCGGAATCGGTTGGGACGTTGCGAGACCAACCCCGACAGCAAAATACACAATATTATACCCAACCGTTTCTGGTAGCCGATTTACTATCAACAAGCTACAGAGTCTTCCTGACACCGGCCTTTCCTGTTTACTCAGCTCAAATCCCATGCGTTCCTCCTCTCATGCTAACTATCACCTGTATTCCCCCCTGTCTGTTCGCCCCCACACCACCGCAAGCATGATCTAGCATCTGATGATAACCAAGATTATCTTGTATATTCATTTGATTGATATAGTGATTCATCTAACAAAAATAGTTCGGTCTAGCAGTAGTTATATATGAAAATTGAATGTGAATAGAAATTACCTAGCTATCCCGCCATTATATTCTCTGTTGATACTCTTGGTTTCTAATAAATATCGCTAAGGAAGATCTACAATTACAAACAGTTATTCCACTAAAATTAGTGAATCAATGTGTAGCCACTCTAGAATACCAACTGTGATGGGATTTCTTATATTTTAGAAATTATATGTATATAGTCTAATAAGTTATAATACTCTTTCTTTTGCTAGAGGGTTATTACATAGACTGATATTTTCTGCTGTATCCAGATCACAATTAGTTCCTGACGCAGATATAGTATTATTCAAATATCTATTACAATGGTACATATGTAATGGTTTAGTTCCAGAACGGACCTCTGCTGACGGCAAATCGGTGATTGAGGTGAAACAGACATCATAGTCGGTAACAGGCTTGCCGAATGGGCAGCCACAGAACCGCAGCAGATCACTAAAGGGTAAAAACGATGGCGTGGTAGCGGTGCTCAGATAAGCTTGAAAGGCTAGGCGATGCCTTTTCAAAGTGATGCAGGTCTGAAAACGACCGCCTCAGCGAGTGTTTAGACGAGATCAACTTAGATTTTGTTGAGAAAGAAGCAACATCGCAGCTGTTGATAAAGCTCATTTTCAGATTCATTTGGCCATATTATCTATTCCGAATACTGTTTTATTTCTTGAGGTATTCGGTGTTAATCAGATTCAATTGATTGTACATAACTGAGTTCACAAGGCCGATCTACATCCAGAAATTGGTTGGAGTCTGAATCACGTTGCAGTCAATAAAGCGGCGATTCAGTTTGCTGATAAATAATACTAGCTGTACGGCAACATCTATCCGACTCAAATAATTTACTATATACGCGGCTTAAACCCGGCAAGAACGATTGTGATCGCAGATCCGCTTTTCTCGGAGCTCCGCAGAAAATATCACATAGATATAGAACTGTCTCGTGGATAGTACGGTTCCATTTCACTGAGCCTGTCGCAAACACGGCTTCGATTTCAGATACGAACGATATAAAATCGAATAGCATCGAATATATCTCTCGTAAGATAAAACGCCGAACTGATTGTTTGTCAAACTGTTTTAGAAGTCCTGAAGCAGAAACTGCCGAAGAGTGGCTTCGATCCTTCGGCTTCGCATTGAATCTGCTTATCTGAACACAACCTACGCCCTCCGGCCAGCCTTTATTATTGGGTGGAACGTATCAACCTCTAATGGCTGAAATCGTCTCGACGAACGACACCTTGGGTGGTGCGCCCCGAATCGAAGGGAGGCGTATCGGCGTCCACCACATCGCAAAGCGGGTGCTTGACGCTGGAGAATCCCCCGAACAGGTCGCCGCCGACTACAATCTCGACATCGCTGACATCTACCGCGCCTTGGTGTATTATTATGACCACGCCAATGAGATGCGAGAGATCCAAGCCAAGCGCCAGTCAGTCCCTGATGAATTATCTGTCGTTCGCGGGCCTGAGGACCTAGACACGACAACCCAGTCAGAGCCCGAAGCATGAGGCTGCTCGCTGACGAGCACGTCCCACCAGCTATTGTTTCTGCACTCCGTGGAGAAGGGCACGATGTTGCTGTCGTTGGAGATAACGTTGAGTTAGGCTCTGAAGACACGGTTCTCTTAGAGTATGCACGTGAAACTGATCGGCTCATTCTGAGCGAGGATACTGATTTTCGCGGGGCCGACCCAGAACTGAACGTTTAGTACCTCAAACGATGATTCTTGATGACTCGCAGTAGCGGAATTAATACGGTGTTACTGCGACCTCGGACGAGCTGGTGATCGAGAGAACTACTCTACTCTCCGATACGTCACTGTACCGTTCGCGTGCTTCACGCGTTCGACCGACTGATCTTCAACGAGATATTCTAACCGATTCCGCACGGTCCCGCGCGCGGGTCGTAGTCGTACTCGAACTTCACAACGAGATCGGCGACGACCTAACAGCGGTTGATGACCATCTCATCGAGGACTTCGTCTGGTTCGGGCGGGTCTCGCGGGCGCAGCACGTTCGATGATTGCTGTCTCGGCCATCTTATCGTTGTCCATGCGGCGAAGAACCACAGTTCTTGGTCAGGTGGGTAAGAGTGTGATGGCAGAAGGTATTCAGCAACTTGACCCGACGGAGCACCCGACGAGACACGCGTTCAGGATCGTGAACGATGCGCACACGAATCTGTGTATCGTCGGGAACAAAATCGAGGACGACAAACTGGCCGAGTTCGAAGACGAAGCCTGCGAGGCGTTGATAGACCTCTTCGACGCGATGGCCGAGCAGCGGGGACTCAACGAGCAGCAAACGGGAAAATGGTGGTTTTCAAGCCCGGCAAACATCACAACATCGGAGAATGGATTTGATGTGTGCCTTCTGTTCGACCTATTTGTTCTGAATCGAAATCGAGGCTGATCTCTCTTGTCGCTATGTGCTTACTGAGGATACTGACTGGTCACACTTGCGAACGAACTGGATATAAGTCGCATTCATTTCGGCCAATGTTTCTGGCGTATCTGTAGGAAACTGTCGAACGTGAATTTCTATCAGAAACCCCCGAACGCCTCTTAACTCGACCTAGACCTCACTAAGCGGCTGCTCAAAGAGCCGATCTCCTGTTTATCGCAGGAAACCGTGATGACCTCACGAGATGAATAGTGGTGTTGCGAAAATAGGGAATAATACACAGGTCCGACGATGACACCTCGCTAGAGAGGGTCTCTTGTGTACCCCTGCTCACTAGTGAATAGGTTCGCTTTATATTTAGAACAATAATAGGAAATTAGCTGAGTCCTGTGTTATACTTAGTAGAACCTCGATAGAAGATCGGCTCCGTACTTTTTTGTATTCGCTTATATAGCTCGGTCGCCCAGTCGAGTGCCTCATCCGTGTCGTTTTTCAGAATACCTTGAACACCTTGGTCAGCATACACGATGAGTCCTGTATGGTCATCATCTGCGATCCACAGGGAGAACGTCACCGGAATGTCGCCGTGGTACAATATGACATTATTATCAACCATCACTTTCTCAGTCAAATCAGGATGGAGTGTTTGAAGGCGTTCAAACGTCTCAAGAGGAAGAACAACTTCCAGTTGAGTGTTACTACCAGTCGTAGCAGCACTGTAGAACGGTTCAGCGTAGCCGGCCATAGCGAGTGGAGTCATACCGCGAACATCGTTTGCGGATTCGACAGCATTGAGAAAGACTTGCATGACCTCATCAGGGACTGGTGTTGTTGCGACGTGAACTTCTGTATCGCGGAGGAAGCGACGCTCTACGGGGGTGTCTCGTGGAAGTTCTTTGATTACCGGTGTAACATTAGTGAGGCTTTCGAGCCCCTCCTTGTAGCGGGTGTGATGCTTGAGTGTATACTGGCCAAGGAGGGTAAGTTGCCATTTGCCATTATGATATTCGACGAGATCGGCGTGTTCGAGCTCACGGACAATATCATCAAGTGTCGAACGGGGTGTGTCAAGTGATTCAACCATCTCAGGCTTTGTTTGTGGTTGTTTTCTGAGTATGCTGATGCACGCGTGGCGTTTCAGGAGGACATCAGCGAGGTCTAGGGTATTAGGGGAGGACATTACATCAATAAGTGTGAAATTCGTTTAACTTAATACTTTCCTAAAATCAATAAAATAATGTAGAATCGGAGTTGAGACACTAAAAAGGACGAAGACTTGGAATCTAGGTTGCAATAAAAGACGAAGGTTTGGTAGGGGGTAGCTAATTTTCGTGAACCACGAGCTTGTCGTGATTTTTCGAACCGTTAGCACAAATACAAAACCAAGCAAAAGAGCGTGTGTGGTGACACACAATGACAAATGACGACAGAAGCAATAGGACCGCAATGAGCAACGAACACTCACAAAAGAGGGAAAAGATAGCTCCTGGTCGGCGAAATACGTTAAAAGCTATAGGTACGATGGGTATTGGTTCGTTTGCATTCTCAACAAATGCTCTTGGATCGTACGTGTTTAGCCCCGTCTGATTTCGTCACTATCTCGTAGGTGGTGGCCTATGACAGACACATGGTCTGCCAGCAG
>NZ_JBQVRO020000021.1:0-35332 GCF_052439115.2 Halorubrum sp. FL23 | reverse complement strand
GATTCGCCGTAGCCCCCACGTGGACGTTATTCACGATACTAGCGACATTAATCACATTTATCCTACTTCGCGTCGCCCTCTATCGTCGTACACGGTAAGTACTACAGCTGGTGGTCAAGTGGTTCGCTTGTACTGACCGGAGCTGGGTCAATATGGATTACCCGCTGAGGATTTCAACTAATCCACTGTTAGAGAGATAGACGGTGCAGTGCTAGCTTAGTGTTCACTCGGCTCTCTCGACTCAGTACCTACAATTTGTTTCTCTGGCCTCGGAACAAAAAGCTCGGACAACTCTCCATTTGCAGCGCAGTCTTCACAAAGTGGTGGTGAAGAACTCCCACCGCCGTCAATCCGATCGTGTGGGAATGTACTACTACACGAACCGCATTCCCAGTCGTACACCCCGTGTTCGCTGGCTAGCTCCGGGTATTTCTCCGCGAGTGTTGGCGTCAGTTTCGCGTCCGGGTATGCATCGAAGTACTCGACTAATTGTTGCTTCCGGTACTCATGAACGCCTGGTAACAACCCTGTAAAGCCTTCATCCTGGTACTTCCCATCGTGCTCCCCACAGCGCCGCCGGAACGGGCAGGTCCCGCACTCCCACTCAAACATCGGATCCGCTGGTGGTAACTCTCCGTACTCTCGGAACTGAGTTTGCTTCGCCATCCACTCCACGACTGTCTCCCAGAACTGGTCATCGAACGGTACGTGGAATGCCTGCACGTCGAGCGTATCCCGACTCCCATAGACAAGCAAGCCGTCCTGAATCGACCGGTCGTATTCTGAATTCAACGCGTGCATGTACGCGTGAAGCTGCGCCTTGTGATGCGGTTTCGGCCCATCAAGATACCCCAATGACGATGTCGTCTTAATCTCCGTCACGAGGATTGGGTCACCGTCGCTGTCCACAATCGCCGGGTCTGTCACGCCTTTTACCCGAACGTGATCACTGTCGCTCGTCGGTACCTGTGTATCAATCCACAACGAATTCCGAACGTATGTTGAGTCTGTTGTGACTGTCTCCTGCAAGTACGGCACGATGATTGCTTCCTCGAATTCACTGCCGATCCAAAACAGTCCTTGCGGCGAGTCACCCTCTTGTGGCGTGTTCTGCTCGTAGTAGCGGACTTTCCGATGGCACTGTAGCAACTTACTCGGAGAGTGCTTCTCAGTGTCTGGTATCGGTGATGCGCCGTTGAAATACGGGCGACCCTCCAAGATGTTCTCTGTGAACAGTCGTTCGGCGTACCACTCGTTGAATGAGCTGTTCGTCACCGCGTCCACAAGCCGTCTCAACCGAGTGTTCTGCGGGAGGCGGTCATCTGTCGATGATGTGTGAATATTACGTGAGGCGTCTGTCTGGCCTTTCTCGTCCATTGCAAGAATAGAGCCGAACTGCGGAACAATAGGGACGGGCGTGGTGTTTCCGAAACACAGCTCACACCGGATTATGACCGAACACGGTACGAGCGAGCTTTCGTGTTTCCATCAGCCACGATGAGATTATAATGCTCTAACTTCGCCAGGTAGTTCCGAACGGTTCGCTCGGTTTTGGGGTCGTCAACACGATCTTCATACTGTTCGTACAGTGCTGGTGGTTTGATCTCCTCGCTCTCGCTGATGATCGTGTAGAGCACTCGCTGGTCCGGTTTAAGACGACTAATGGTGTTCCGCTCGATTTCCAATTTCGCTTCCGAAACCACCTCTGAAATCACATCGGAACGAATCTGATTGTCTCCGTTCTTCTTGGCATTACGAGCAGCTTTCCGCAGAATTCCGATAGCGACTCGCGCATCACCGGCAGAATGTTCAGCGATGTGCCCGAGCTCCACGGACTCGATTACATCCGGTTGGAGACCCCATCGTGCCCGGTCACGGAGAATAGCGACCAACTCTTTGTGTCCGTACTGACTGAAGTGGATACGGTTCGAGTTTTGAAGACGGCTTTGTAGACGTGTTCCGAGAGGGTCAAATAGGTCTTCTTCGCGGTTCGCAATGAGGATCAACGTGAGTTTCGGAATGCGATGAAGATCGTATAGAAGTTCCTTGTCTTGAAGCTGATCCACTTCATCAAGAATCACGACGTACGGCGGGCCATCGTAGTCGCGGAGACGGTCAAGGAGGAGGTCACGTGGTGTGGATTGACGGTGGACATCATACGTCTGACCGATTCCGTCGAGTAACTGATACAGAGTTTTGAACCGCGTGTAGTCTTCCCAGCAGTTCACGTACTGCGTGTTCAACTCCACGACGCTCCCACGGAGTTGTTCGACGATATACTGAGAGATACAGGTTTTGCCAGCTCCGGACGGACCGTGTAGTAACGTTGGCTCTGTCGGCTCTCCGTCTGTGACGGGTTCAAGAATGCTCGACAGATAGTTCACCTCCGCATCTCGATGCTGTACCTCTCTCGGAATGAACTCTTGTTGGAGCACCCGGGCGTCTGTTATCATGATGGTACGTCGACACGGTCTGATGAGAACATAAATGGAAGGGTGCCGTTTCCAAATATTCCAAAAATGACTGAAACACCGGCTCTGTTGAAACACTATTCTTCAGATATATCATCGTCAGAAACAGCTGGTCGCTGAAGGCTGCGAACTGTTCGACAACTCCACTTTGGGCTAATCAAAGATTAATAACTCTTGAATAACAGATGTGAGTTATGCAAAAGCATCCGAAACCACAACGAGGGACGGACGGGGATGTGATCTGGCACCGAGTGGGGGCATACTTAATCGACTCAATACTCATGGCGCTAATCTGGGTTGCCGTTATACTCGCTGGGACGTCCCTCGGTGACATCGGGTTCCTCGTACTGGCGTTCGCGGGGCTCGTCGCAACATTGGTTTATGGGTTTCTCCTTGAGGGACTGTACGGCTATACGCCGGGGAAATATCTGCTTGGACTCGTCGTTATCAAGTCCGACGGATCAAACTGTACGATTGGGGCGTCAGTCCTGCGGAACCTGTTGTGGATCGTTGACGCACTCCCGACGTTGAACCTCGTCGCAATAGTGTTGATACTGCTTACGGATGATAACCAACGGGTCGGTGACCTCGTCGCAGATACAGTCGTCGTCAAGCAACAGTAATCAAACCGAGTCGTAGCAGTTTGTAGAGATTCACCTATCCGGGTTGTCACGCCCATGTCTCGACTTCTTTCGCATACGGACCAGTCAACAAAACGTGCTCTGTGGCACAGAAATCCTCTCGGTCTCTTGCGCCCATATCTTGTTTCACGCTCTCATGGAGGAGCAGTATTTCCATCGAGTCAACAGAACAAATAAACAGCTTCCGAAGGAAAGTGTAGATAGATGGGAACGAGTAGTCAGATGGGGGGTAGCAAAACAATACCCGGAATGCTCAGAGAGTCCCGCGATTTCGTTTTTGCGTGTATTCTGAACTCTGCACTTATTCTTGGAGTGGTCGTATTTGAGTGGAGTCTTCTTGAAATCGCTGTCATCTATCTCATTGAGATAGCGATCATCAACCTCCTGTTCTTTTCTGTCGCGTTGTTCACGCCACAGTCCGTGGATGATCTCGATGGGGATTCTTGGGATGAGGAGCCCACTCCAATTCAGCCGATTGGTCTAATACCGCCGGTATACCCGCGCAATATCAACTACGCTTTGCGAAAGGCGGTTATCCCAGCTTTCATTCTTACAGTAATCATGACTCCTTTCCTTTCCGGTTATGATTTGGATTCAGGACTTCCCCTTTTGGATTTAGGACTTCCCCTCTCAGTCGGGCTCACAATTGCTGGCATTGTTTTCTTTCAACTATCGCGCGTCTGGCGCTATTTCATCGTCAACCGGTCATATCAAGACAAATCACCGGCAGATGCGTTGGCTTTCGCGTTGAGACCCGTCTTTGAGTTGTTTCTGATGTTGGTCTTTGTGGTTGTTCCCGTCAGCTTTGTGATTATCGGGACGGGCACCGATTTGGATTCACGGGCCGTGTGGTTGCTTTATTTAGTTCCGATGGGGGCGATCAGGGCGTGGATAGGGAGTTTAGACCCTCAGACAGACGATTTTAGTGTCAAATAGGATTAATATGTGTGAATCTCTGAGGATTTCAACAGAGCCTCAATAATCGGTTCGTCTGTACTGAGCGATCTGTGCTTCATCTTTACTGATCAGATTGGCAGTATAAGCCAGGTTATTTCGGTGGAAGAGCGTCATCATACTCGTCGTCAAGGATTTCGGAACAATCAACAGGAATGCTGGTCCACGCGTTCTTCACAACCTCGTACCCAGTCCACCCTTCCGTTTGAATCATCCCCACGGTTGCCTCGCAGAATTCAGGCTTTTCGATGAGCTCGTTGTCAAGCAGGATGTAGAGGAGATACGGTGGCCCCACAACGTCAATGTCGTACCCGTTGTTATCGATGAGACGCCGAATTGACCGTCTCGCAGCAGAGTCAAGAATCGATACGATTTGATACGACGAACCGTGTTCAGAAAGTTCCTGCTTGAGCGATTGCTCGCCTGCATCTGGTCCATGCGGGCGGGGAACGACAGTGACACACGACCACGGCGACGAATCCTCGTCTAGATGTTCAAGAACACGTTGGCTCCCTCGTTTCAAGTAGTACTCACGGCTGCCCTCAGGCGGGTATTTGTTCGAGTTGACGTGGTTTTGAAGTTCGTGCTTACAGACGTTTGTCGTTGTAAGGTGAATCGCGTCTTTCAGTCGTTTCCACTGAGTGGTGTTCGCAACTGCGATCAAGGAACTCGTATCAGCCAGTATCGGATAGCGAGCCTCACTCGCCATCGCTGCCCGTCAAGAATTCAGACGTGTCTCGTTCCATAGCTGACTCGAACGACTCTTTCTCCTCTTCCATCCTATCGAGTTTCTCACCGAGAAGGACCTGAGCTACATCCTCAGTAATCTCACCACGGCTGTATCGTTCATACACCTCGATCTTGTCTTGTTCATCCAATGACTCCCGAAGCATTTCGACCAAGCCAACTCTGGCGAGTTCGCTCACGTTGACCCCACCGATATGAATCTCATTGAGCAGCTCCGCGGCCTCTTTTTCGGCTCCGGCACGGAACTGAATCGTCTTGTCGTAGCTTGATCCGCTCATACCATGATGTTCGACGTGGAGAGGCATATATGTTATGACGCGTGCTTACTTGTCATTACAAGTAGCCAAGAACGTAGCACTACCAGACAGGTCACCTCTCTCAGGAGGTACGATATGAGTTAGGAATCGTACAGAACGGCTCTGTTGAAATCCTATTTGTCAGACAGAGTTTCACCTGAAACAGCCGGTCGATGAGAGCTGCGTATTGTTCGACTCAGTACAGCCGCCTACTTGAACAACTGGGACAAAGCATATACTTAGCACTCACCGTGTCTCATATATGAGACGCCGAGGGTTTCTCGCCGGTACCGGAATTACACTGGCTACCGTCGGTAGTGGGTGTCTCGGTGACACTCCTCCCGAGGTCTCGGCTACTGTTGAGATTGAATCAGTGACGGCCAATGACGATCCGGAGGATAAGGCGACGGTCACGGTGAACGACGACCACGCTACTGTGGAGGGTGCCTTTAGGGCGGACATTGACTGCGTCACGCTTGAGACTGCGGCGTTCGCCAGCAATGAGGGCGATGTGATTGTTGAACTCACCACAGAGACGACTGGTGACGATTGTGACGGCCCGGCAACGGTGGCATACACCGGCGAGATCACGGCGAACTTCACTATCAACGATTTGGTGTTGAACCACGTCCATGAGGAGAACGACCGAAAGACGGTATTCTCGTATGAGCGGGGAGATTAATCGGGTCGAAATAAACAACTGATAAACGGTTAGACAAATCACAAGTTGTCTGTTCAGAACGTGCCGAGATTCCCCCGTACTGAGTGATTTGTGAGTCTCCTGTACTGAGCAATCTGTGATTCCTTGTATTGCCCGTTCAGAGGAACGATCAAGATTGTGAATGAGACAAGCAATGGTGAGTTCCGGAGCTACTCCACCATCGACGGGATTGTACTACTAGACCGTACTTACGTTTGAGCGTTGGCATAGGAAGTTGGGAACCAGGTAGCGATGTATATGTATTAAGTTAGATAGATTGGTGGACAAGTCCGTCTTTCCCCCGGTTTATCAGCACATAAGTGTCAACCAATCATCGATTTGTAGGTTTGTACCTTCCGAACTTGTGAGCAACTACAGGGGAAGTGGTAGTTGAGGGTGGTTGTCTCAATGCATATGGTTCCCTCCTACGAGTGCCCGTGCAGACACGAATCACGTGAGTACGTCTTTGTTCCGGGACTGGATCCCTCACAAGATGTCGCTGATCCGGAGTGACTATTACTACCGATCGACGTTCAAAATTACAATGGAGGAAGCGATTGCCCACCGGCTCCGTTGGATTTACCTTCCGCTGTTTGCCGTGATCCTCGCAGCGTGGGTCATTCGCGTTACGGCGTTCGTTGAGCACCCCCGGCTAGAGAGTCTGCTATCGGGCAGATTCCCGGCGTGCTCGTGATTGGTGTTGCCGTCCTCTATACCGTGATTCCCGTGATAGCTGTCGTTAGTTTTTGAGTGTCATTCTCGGTGACCACGAACGAATGCACGTCGCAAGACAGTCAGAAGAACGTACGTTTCGTACTTCTGGGTTCGGCAATGCTCGCAGGGCTGCATATCCGTGACAATGTCCTCGATTTCGTCGTCGTACTCGTCCGTGAGCGTGGTGAGGGCATCCGTAATCTGGGGCTGGATAGCGTCGATCATCTCCTCAACGGCGGAGTCGGCCGAATCTGGTAGTGAGTACGAGAGGACGATCGTGTTCGCCCCGTAGTATTTCGTCGTCCCACCGCGCCCCTCCTCGAACCGGACGACGTCAACGAGGCCCGCATCCCGGAGCTCGTTGATGTGGTGGCGCACGGTGTTTTCTGTCCGGTCGATCCCGCGGTCGGCGAGGCGCTCGTGTACGTCGCTCGCCGTCAGCGTCTCATCAGCAAGAATATCAAGAATCATCGCTCGCATCGGTTCATCGATCGCATCGGAAACCCGCGTATCTCGAACGGCGATATCCTCGAGTTCGTGCTCGGCATCAGATGTGCTCATATGTGAACCGACAGCGTGTACAGGCTAAGTAGTGGCGACCATCGCACGGACTCCAACTGATGCTCATCTCGGAAGTCTGGCAAAGCTCTAGATGACTCGTTTGTCCGTTCAAACACTCCGTATTCATATTCAAACATATCATCTAAAAAATACTTTAGTGGGTATGGGCACTACGTAGAACTGTGATGAGCGAGACAACGCAACTCCGCGTGATGGACTTCGACTGTCCGAGCTGTGCAAGCACCGTCGAACGCGCCCTTGCGAATCGGGACGGCGTCGAAAATGTTGAAGTTCACTACACGACTGGCCGGGTCGAGATTGAGTACGACGACAACGTTGCCGATCCCGCCACATTCGAACAGACCATCGAAAACCAGGGCTACACGCCCCAGCCCGCCTGAGGAGAAAAGCCATGGATACCCAATCAGTCAAACAGTACTATCGCAAACACCGGAAGGCCATCATCGTCGCGGTGAGCGGCCTGCTGTACGCCGGCGGCTGGACGCTCGGCTACGTTTCGGCCTTCGACACGGCGAGCGCCGCGATCTTGATCCTCGCAGCGATCGTCGGCGGCTACGACATCGCCAAAACCGCCTACCACGAAGTCACAAGCCGGACGCTCGGCATCAAGACCCTCGTCACCCTGGCCGCCGTCGGCGCAATCGTCATCGGCTCGTACTGGGAGGCCGCCGCAGTGGTCTTCCTGTTCGCCCTGGGCTCATACCTCGAAGGGCGGACGATGCGCAAGACGCGCAACGCCCTCGAAGAACTACTGGAGATGACGCCCGACACGGCCACCGTGCGCCGTGACGGCAAGCAAAAAGAGGTGTCTGCCCGCGAAGTCGAAGAGGGCGAGATCGTCATCGTCAAACCCGGCGAGAAGATTCCCGTGGACGGCGACGTCGTTGAAGGTGAGAGCGCCGTCAACCAGGCACCGGTCACCGGCGAGAGCGCGCCCGTCCACAAAGATGACGGCGACGAAGTCTACGCCGGCACCATCAACCAGGAGGGCTCGCTGGAAGTCCGGACGACCGGCTCCGGGACGGATACGACGCTCCAGCGCATCATCCAGCGCGTCGAAGAGGCCCAGGAGGCACAGTCACCGACCGAGAGCCTCATCGACCGGTTCGCCAAATACTACACGCCCGGTGTGATTGCGCTGTCCATCGGGGCCTACGCGGTCACGCAGAACGCGATTCTGTCACTAACGCTGCTCGTCATCGGGTGTCCGGGCGCGCTGGTGATCGGGCCACCGGTCAGCATCGTCTCCGCCATCGGCAACGCCGCACGCTCCGGCGTTCTGATGAAGGGCGGCGAGCACCTCGAACAGGCCGGCAAGATCGACCTAGTCGCCTTCGACAAAACCGGCACGCTCACGAAAGGCGAAACGACCGTCGCCGACGTTGCCGGGTTCGACGCCGAAGCCGGCGACGTGCTGGAGCTTGCGGCCATCGCCGAGAAGAAGAGCGAACACCACCTCGGCGACGCCATCCTCGAAGCGGCACAGGACCGTCCGGCCGCCGTCACCGATGGCGGGGCGGCAACTGGCCAGGCAGACACCAAACCAGCACCCACGGAATCACGCTCGGTAGCCGATCCGGACGATTTCGACGTGGTTGCCGGCAAGGGCGTCATCGCCCACCACGACGGCCGCGAGATCGTCGTCGGCAATCGAAAACTGCTCGACGAACGGGACATCAAGATCCCCGAGGAAGTCGACGACTACGTCCGTGAGCGTGAGGAGCGCGGCGAGACTGTCGTCCACATAGTACGTGACGGCGTCGTCATCGGCGCCATCGCCATGCGCGACGAACTACGGGAGGCGGCGCCCGGCGTCGTCCGGGAGCTTCAGGACGCCGGTATCGAGACGGTGATGCTGACCGGCGACAACGAGCGCGTCGCGGCCGCGGTGGCCGAGGAGGTCGGCATCGATGACTACCGCGCGGAACTGCTCCCCGAAGACAAGCAGGCGGTCATCGAAGAGTACCGCAAGGACGGCCACGTCGTGGCGATGGTTGGTGACGGCATCAACGACGCGCCCTCGCTGGCGACCGCCGACGTGGGCATCGCTATGGGCGCTGCCGGGACGGACACAGCCATCGAGACGGCCGATATGGCACTGATGGCCGACGACCTGAAGCGCATCCCCTACGCGGTGACGCTGAGTAAAGCGACCCGCTGGAACATCTACGAGAACGTCGGTCTCGCAGTGCTAACCGTGAGCCTGCTGCTGGCAGGCGTCTTGACGAGCTACGTCACGCTCGCGCTCGGGATGCTCGTCCACGAGGCCAGCGTCCTCGCAGTCATCCTCAACGGGATGCGCCTGCTGCGCTACTAACAGCACAGAGCCACACCCCCACACGAAAATCCACGACCAATGTCAGAAACCACGAACCCGACCGACACGAACCGTCCCGAGGAGCACTGGGCCGTCGAATACGATGTCGAACCAATCCGGATCCGCGACCCCGTTGCAGAGGCGCTTGCGGTCCTCGATCCCGGCGAGCCGTTCGTCGTCACCTACGAGGACGTAGTGAAGGCGGCAGGGCATTCCTGTCCGACCGCATCCGGTGCCTATCGAATCGCACAGGTGGGTCTCGACGAGCTGTATCCAGATAGTGATCCGATCCGAAGCGAGATCGAAGTGCTCGCGGCAGGGCCGCGCGACGACGCCACCTACGGTGTCATGGGTCGGCTCATCTCGTACGTGACCGGCGCAGCGCAGGAGGACGGATTCGGCGGCCTCGGTGGAGGCCACGGTGACCGCCAGAACCTGTTAACTTTCGACGCCTTCGAGTCTGACAGCGCGGCACCTACGTTCCGCTTCCACCGAACGGATACGGGCGAGACCGTCGAGGTGACCTACCACGTCAGCGAGGTGCCGGATGGCGGACCGGCAATCGGGAATCTTCAGGGGATCCTCGATGGGTCAGCCAGTGACCAGCAACGTGAGGCCTTCGCTGACGCATGGCATCGCCGCGTCCAAGTCGTCCTCGCGGACGACTCGCTGTTCACTGTAGAACCCGTTTAGCCCCGGCGTCAGCCACGGTACGACAGTCGGCCACGATTTCGCCGTCGGGCCATCATACGTCCATATGCTCCTCGACGAACCAGTGGATGATGTGGCCCTCTGCTCGGTGCAACACGTCGCTACACGTCGCGTTCGCGATGTCGAGTGCCTCAGCCACCTCGCCTAATGTCGATTCCCGTGGTGTCCGGTAGTAGCCTGCTTCGACAGCAGCCAAAAGCACCTCTTGCTGTCGGTCCGTGAGCAACTGGTCTGCTTGGCTCGCGTCGATTTCGCGAACATATTCGATCGTGAAGCCGATGCCTACCTCCTCGAGGTGATCGCCGAGACTCGAGAGCCGCCTCGTCGATGTCGTCACCTCCCACGTAGCAACACCGTTCTGAATATCGAAGGGCATTCTGAGTGGGACCCCGGCTCGCAGGACCGGGAGAAGTGGAAGTGGGTTCACTGTCTTTATCTGGAGGAGCGCCTCGTCGTCGTGCTTCCAGAGTAGTTCGAGGTCCTCGATGTCGTCACGGGATTGAATGTCGGTAATGAGTGGGAGTGGGTCAGCGGTCTTGAGCCTGACAAGCCCGATACCGGTCCCTTCGCCAGGAATACTCGTGACGACTTGAAACACCACCTCCGGATGAGCAGTCGAGAGATCTCCAATCCAGGTATGGTCGGGGATATCTATGGAAAGTTTCGCGTGTGGCATCGTCTGTAGCGTACCTACTATTTCGCTCATTATAGCGAGATATACGAATATATTAGGGTAGGCCTCAATTTCTCGAGCTGATCACTAACCAGCCGAGGCGTGTACGGACATGTAATGTCGGAACTCCGCGAACGCGTGGCTAGCAGCCCGGGAGCGAAATTTCCCGATGTCCAGATTTCTGTCGCCAGATCGCTGGCCTGCGTCACGCTCAACGGGGCGGTTACGGTGGATCGTACCTCGTCCACGCCGTCGAAACTGGGGGTGTGTTTTCAGTAATGGTCGACGTGAGCGAGTGGATCACGGACAATGCTCGGCTCGTTATTGCGGTCATGGTCGTCGCGTCCGCGGTGGTCGCCGCCGGAGTGCCGATGGTCGACCGATCGACGTCCCTCGACCAGTTCCAGACCGACGCCGACGAAGCCGATGCGCTCGATTACGTCGACGCGAACTTCTCGAGCGGGTCGACGGATACGACCTCAGCACAGGTCATCGTCCGGGACGACAACGTCCTCGATAAGGACACCCTCGTTTCTATTCTCGAATACGAACGGGCGCTCGAGACCAACGAAACAGTCAACGAGACCCTCGTCGAGAACGACTCCACGCGAAGCGTCGCGAACCTCGTCGCGACCACCTCGATCCGGGAAGACCGGGCCGCCGAGCTACAGACCCGCGAACGTGAACTAACGAGGACAGAGGCGAGCCTTGCGGAGGCCATCGATTCGCTCGCGAACAACCCCAACGCTAGCGTTCGCCCCGCGTTCGAGGCCGTCGACGCCAACACGTCAGTGAACCTCACGGAGGCGGACTACCGGCTGTTCGCGGACGCTGTCGAGGAGCGACGCGCGCAAGACGAGACAGGTGAGAGTACGGGGAACGTCACGAAACAGATTCTCGCGGACGAGTACGCAACGCTCGCCGAGGACAGAAACGAGCTGGAGAGCCTCGACCCAACTCTCGAGACGCAGATCGAGGAACTCCGGTCGCTAAACGACTCCGAAGTCGAGGCTCTCGTCGCGGACGTACTTTCCAGTGAATCGAACCGGTCGGCACGCGCGCTTGCCTTCATGCCCGACTACTACGAGCCGGGATCGACGGAGACGAACGCGACGCTGCTCGTCGTGACCCACGAGTCCGCAGTCGGATCGTTCGCACCCGGTGACGCACCCGATGAGATCGAGGACGCACAGGCCACGATGACGGACCTGGCGCCGGGCGACGACTCGATGGCCGTCCTGGTCTACGGTGACGGTGTCGTCTCGACGGAGATCACGGACTCGATGATCGACAGCGTCCTCCTGGTCGGCCCACTGGCGATCGCGTTCGTCTTGCTCGTTCTCGTGGTCGTCTACCGGGATCTGCTGGACATCCTGCTCGGTCTCCTGGGGATCGCGCTCGTGCTCGTGTGGACGTTCGGTGCGATGGGGTGGTTCGACATCGCGTTCAGCCAGCCGTTCATCGTCGTCCTCGTCCTACTGATCGGGCTCTCCATCGACTACGGCCTCCACGTCGTGATGCGCTACCGGGAGGTTCGTGAGTCGAGCGAGACGGCGCCTAGCCGCGCGATGGCTGTCGCCCTCGGGAGTGTCGGCGTCGCACTCGTCTACGTCACTACGACGACCGTAATCGGCTTCCTCTCGAACCTCACGAGCCCGCTCGGGGTGTTCCGCGAACTCGGCGTCGTCAGCGCCATCGGGATCGTGGCCACGTTGTTCGTCTTCGGCCTGCTCGTTCCGGCACTGAAAGTCGAACTCGACGAACTGCTCGAACGCCGGGGGATCGACCGCCTGAAACCGGCTATCGGAACCGGGAGCGGGCCGGTCAATCGTCTCCTGGGTACGGGGGCGACGCTCGCGACGAAGGCCCCCTACGTCGTCATCGCCGTCGCGCTCCTCGTCAGCGCGACGGGTGCGTACGGAGCGACAGATATCGACGCGAGCTTCGAGCAGTCGGATTTCCTCGCTGAGGATCCCGACGACTGGTTGAAGGACCTCCCCGATCCGATCGCCCCCGGGACGTACACGGCGGAAAGGGCGATCGACACGCTTGACCGTGACTTCGTCAGACAGGACACCACAGCCACGATACTCGTCAGGGGCGACGTGACTGATCCCGCGACACTCGACCGGCTCGACGCCGCACGCACGAACGCGAGCGACATGTCGGCGACGGAGACATACGCCGACGGAGAGCCCGCGGTAACCGACCCGATCACGGTGATGGACCGCGTCGCGGCGGACAACGCGTCGTTCAACCGGACGCTAGCGGCAGCCGACACCGACGGCGACGGCGTCCCTGACGAGAACGTGACTGCCGTCTACGACGAACTGTATCGGGTGGCACCCGAGGATGCAGCCGACGTCGTCCACAGGGAGGACGGCGAGTATCGGGCTGTCCGGATGGTCGTGACCGTCGACAGTGGCGTCGACGACGACGTCGTCCACGACCAGATGGGGTGGGTTGCCGACGACGCCGACGGGGAGGGCGTTTCCGTCATCGCGACCGGCGACGTAATCGTTAACCAGATCACGGCCGGCCAACTCGCGGAGACGGCGCTCCTGAGTCTCGTCGTCGCGCTGCTCTCGGTCGTCGTCGTCCTCGCGGTCGCTTACCGGCTCACCGAGGGGAGCGCATCACTCGGCGTCGTCACGATCGTCCCCGTTGCGTTCACCCTGACGTGGGTGCTCGGGACGATGGCGCTGCTGGACATCCCGTTCAACATCGTCACCGGCATGATCACCGGGCTCACGATCGGGCTCGGCGTCGACTACAGCCTCCACATTAGCGAGCGATTCAACCAGGAGCTAGCCGGGGCTGAGACGGTTGCCGCGGCGCTCCACGAGACCGTCACCGGGACCGGCGGTGCGTTACTCTCGAGTGCGGCGACGACCGCCAGCGGGTTCGCTGTGCTGCTCGTCGCGATCCTCCCGTTCCTGCAGTCGTTCGGCCTTATCACCGCGCTGACGATCGTGTTCGCGTTCCTCGCCAGCGTGTTCGTCCTCCCGAGCTTGCTCGTCGTCTGGGCACGGGTGGTGAATCGAGATTCCGGACTGAGGGAATCCACCACCGGTACGGCGACAGAATCACCCGATAGCACAGCTGAAGGCAAGGCTGACGTGACGCGAACGGTTCACCGCTCCTACCTCTCCCCCGACCAGGTGGTTCCAGTGACTGTCTCGCTCCGGAACGTTCGCGATCGGATGATACTCAGGGAATCAGTCGATGGCGAGATCGGCAATATCGACCACTCCCCCGAACCAGTTGCCGTAGACCGGGATGACGGAACCATCACAGTGTACTGGAACACCGCTGATTCGGTAGTCGACGCGAGCCTCGAGTACACGGTCGAACTCCCCGCGGAAGCAGCGGATGGCGATGTAGTCACGTTTGAGGGGACCGTCGAAAGCAGTGACTGCCGATGGTCGGTCGGTGGAGACGAGACGGCCACTGTCGTTGAGGATATCTTCCAACGCGTGCTTGAGCGTGGTGCAGTCACTGCCGCGGACATCGAGGTCGCTATCGAGCGTGACGATATCACTCCCAAAGAAGTCGCACGTCTTCGCCGTGCTTGGCTCAAAGGGGACTGAGTCCGGTACTATCACTCGACGTCAACGGTTTCCAGTCGCTCGCGGATTACGCTCTTGGCCGGCAGGGATTTTTCGTGTTGTTCTTCCGGATGTCGTTTACCTGTGCGATGGTCTCTTCTCCATCCGCAGCCCAACCAGGAACACACAGCCGAGGTTGCACACCCGAATGGTACGGGTCCCGACACTCGTTAATCTCCCTCTCGAATACCGTCTGCGACATACTGTACCTCGACTACTGAAAGGGGGAACCTGGTCGAAGAGGATGCGATCTGTGGTTACGTACTCTTCAAGCACGGTTGGAGCGACCAGGTTCGGCGGTGGATATATCGGCGCTTGGATGGTAGTGTAACTTGTATGACTTCAGACCGCGTCATCGACCTGCTTCAGAAGGCCTACGGGGACGAGATGGAGACAGTGATGAACTACCAGACGAACGCGATCGTTCTGGACGGAGTTCGTGCCGAAGAGATCAAGCAGAGCCTCCAGCAAGACATCCAAGAGGAACTGACTCACGCCCAGCAACTTGGCAACCGTCTCAAGCAACTGGATGCCCGACCGCCTAGCTCGGCAGAGTTCACCGCTCGGCAGGACTCGTTGCAACCACCCGAGGATTCGACCGACGTGCTTTCGGTAATCCGAGGTGTCCTCGACGCTGAAGAGGACGCTATCGAGACATATCGGTCGATTATCGATGCTGCTGAGGACGCTGAGGATCCGGTCACCGAAGATCTCGCCGTGACAATTCTCGCCGATGAGGAAGCCCACCGAACCGAATTCCGGGGCTTCGAAAAGGAGTATCAGGACGACTGAGCCCCCTCGTCTCAGAAACGAAGCAGGAAGTGTTTCGGGAGCAACATCCCAAAGGTCTCGGCCTGCAGATGATCTATCTTCGGAGATGTGAGGGGGTTATCGGTAAGTCGCGTACTTCGTTATCTGACCGATAGTCCCATCGGTAAACCCGTAGTTTATTAGCACTGATGTGATCGATGAGATATGGCCTCACAACTGGTTCTGGCCTTGCTGACAGGGATCTTCGCTGGGGCCCTGTTCAGTGTGATACAAATACCAATCCCGGCTCCACCTAATCTCCCTGGTGTTCTCGGAATTGTTGGGATTTTCCTTGGATACAAGGGAGTCGAGTGGCTCGGCGTTCGTATTGATATCGTGGAGGTGTTCACGATACTATTCTAAGTGGCGTTAAATGCGTATATTGACATACAGGGCGTAGTGTTTTACAGAACATTTCAGCTGGATTCATTAGCTAACACCACCCACTTGTTCTGCAACCATTGTCCTCAAGCGGTCATCGCTTCACGACCCCGGTCGGAGGCTCTTCGTGCCTTCCAATAGAGGTACGCGAGAACGACGATAAGTGCCGCCTGAAGCGCTTTGTCCACGTACCCGAGCATCGTGAATTCGCCGACGTTTGCTACGTACCAGAGCGGGAACTGTACTGCCGTGTAGACGATTCCCACCAGATAGAGGAGGGATCGTCGATAGTCTAAGAGGAACAATACGGCGGCACCGAGGAACCCGACTCCTGCGAGTGAAACGGGAATCCGTCCTTCGACAAATCCGGCGTACACGTGGATAACTCCGGTTATCAGGACGAGCAATATTGCAAGCCAGTGGGTTGTGGTAAGTGAGTCTGTCTCGGTGTAGCTGCTAACTGTTTGTCCCATGGGTAGTAAACATACTGCGAGCAATTATACTCTACCTCGAATATTTTCGCTACATCCTCAAATTACAGGGACATCGACGGGTCGATGTCCATCCGTACGAGTTCCAGTGCGAACAGCGCCGTCGCCACGACAATCGAAGCTGCCCCGACCAGAACCAGTACTGGTGGTAGATTGAGATAGATCTCCGAGAGGATACCGATGGGCATGAGAAGTCCGACGAGTGCCAAGAGCGAAATCCAACGAGCGCGACCCTGACGTACGGGCAACCACAGAAGCAGTGCCCCGAAGACAATATTGAGGAGCGAGAACAGGTTCCCGTGGGCGTGTGCAAGGCGCGCCTCGAAGTGCGGGCTCACATTTGATCCCGCAATCCATGCCTCACGGCCCGGGGCGAAGTCACGCATATAGATCAGAAAGAACCCGTAGAGCATGAATAAGACCATTACTCCGAGGCCGATTCCGATGTTCCACTTCCCGGTAGCCGGGTCGGACATATGATACGTGAATCACTGGCCATCGACATAGTTATTAGGTGAATTGAGGGAAGGATATCGCTGGAAAAGTGTAGTCTCTGAATTGTCTCAGCGTATTCGACCCCGAGGCGCCAAGTGAGTACGAATATATTCGATATACTCTATGATATCCGTAGGAATTCCTTTCGGGCCTGCCTCCGTATGTGTAACTATGGCACGCCACCCGATTCGGTTCACTCCCTTTCACCTCGCAGGTGCGCTGTTCCTACTCGCCGGTCTCGTATTAGCTGTCTATCACGGCCTCGAGCAGTTCAATCTCGTCCCGCGGGTCGGCTGGGTTTCGTGGAGTCACATTCACTTCGTGACGATCGGCGGCTTCACGCAGCTCCTATTCGGAATGCTCCCCCAGCTTACGGCTCGAAAACTCGAGCGTCCACTGCCTTCGAAGTACTACGACTGGCTGAACTTCGTCGGATTGAACGGTGGATTTCTCCTGCTGTGGTACGGGCGTGGATGGGGTCACACGTGGGCGTTCGATGGCGGACTCATCGCGATCTGGCTCCTCGTCGCCGGGTTGCTGATAGTGATGTTGCGGATGGTTATGCAAAGCGATCGGGCGTGGAACGCGACGACTGGACTATATCTGGTGTCAGTCTTCGTGTTCCTGTGGGGGATCACGTACGCGTACGGCCTGTTTGCCCACGTCTGGCAGGTTCCCGGCGGCTGGCTCGGCTTGCGCGAAGCTCACGTCCACGCTAACGCGTGGGGCTTTCTCGGGCTCGCGGCCATCGGCACGCTCTACGACCTCTTTCCCCGCCTGCTTGGTACCGATCTCTACAGTGAGAGGTTACGGGACTACTCGGCGTGGTTCTTCGTCGCCGGCATCTTTCCGCTGATTACCGGCCCCTGGGTCGGGATGGGGCGGACAGTCACGGCGACCGGGTTGGTCCTCTTCGCGACGGGATTTGCACTGTACCTGTACAACCTCGTCCAGACGTATCGATCGACAGACTCCCGATCGGGTATCGCGTTGTCAGTTCTGGTAGCCCAGTTCTGGATGCTCGGGCCGGCGGGATTCGCACCGTTCGTACTCTTCGGCGTCGAGTGGGTGGATCCGGCGTATATCGAAGACGGCGCACTCCACTTCTTCTTCGTAGGATGGGCGCTCCCGATCGCACTCGCCGGCTTGCTGCTCTACTTTCGGAATCTCCCTGCCCTGAGCGAAGGGGGGTTGGGGGGCAGTACCTCCGTTGATGCGTCTGATCCCCTCCCAGATGGAGTCATCCCGTCGGTGATCTCGACGTGGATGGTCTGGGTGTGGAACATCGCAATCTTGGTGGTTGGCGTCGGCTTCTTCTACCAGGCTCAGTCGTGGTCGGCGTATCTCTTCGGTCCCGGATACACCGCCCTCGTCATCCTGTGGTTCTATGAACTGGCACAGGCGTTCCGCTTGCGTTGGGTTCTCCGGACGGACCCCGAGATGACTACCGACACGAGGGTCTGATACATGAAACAGCAGACCCACCACGGCCGCTCGTCACGTTCATCCGGGAGTGTATCCAACCAAGATGGCATGGGAGCTGATCCGACCCCTGTGTGTACCCACTGGACTGAGATATGACGCTGTACGATTGCATCGCGGACCTCCCGTTGACAATATCGGGTTCGGACCGGACCAGTCGTCGTCGAGAGATGGCAGGCGAGGCAACTCGCGTCACCTCGACGTTCGTCCTGTTGGCGGAAGATGAGTTCGGCGCCGGCGAAGATGTCACCCACGAAGCCGTCGATCATGAGGCGTTGCCAGATACACTGCCGTTCGATTTTGCGGGTGAGTATACGTTCGATGAGTTCTCACAATCGCTCGAAGCCGTCGACCTCTTTCCGACGAAGCCACCCGAGCGCGAAGTCTCGCGGGCGTATCGACGCTGGGCAGTCGAGAGTGCCGCACTCGACCTCGCGCTCAAGCAAAACGACACGACACTGGCGTCCCGATTCGGTCGGGAGCGCTCACCGGTTCGGTTCGTCGTCAGTACTCCGGTCCCGGATGGGGACACGACTCAGGTCGAAGAGATACTCGCGGTTAACCCCACTTGCGAGTTTGCGCTTAAACCGACCGATGGGTGGACCACGGACACTCTCGCGAGACTAGCGGAGACCGACGCAGTTCGCGTACTCGATTTAAGCGAACAGTCCGACGGAAATGATGACAATCAAGCACCGAACCCCCAGCTCTATCGCCAGGTTTTCGAGACGTTTTCCGATGCCATCGTGGTAGATCCTGTCGTCTCCGACGATGTACACGACCTGCTCGCGGCGTACTCAGATCGTCTCTCGTTGGGTGCGTCTGTCCGCAGCACAGCCGACATCCGTGACGCGCCGTTCGAGCCGAGCTGGTGTTGTATCGTCCCCTCGCGATTCGGAACCGTCCGGTCGCTTCTCGAGACTATCGAGTACTGTGCAGAGCAGGATATCAGTATGTACGGCGGCGGGCAGTGCGAGCTCTGTGTCGGACGCGGGCATATCCAACTGCTCGCATCACTGTTCTACCCTGATGGACCAAATGATGTCGCGCCGCGGGCGTACAACAAGCCAACGATTAGAGCGGACCTGATCTCAAGTCCCCTCGAACCACCCGAGGCCCCGACCGGGATGGAGTGGAAGCAACTCGAATTTGAGTAGCGGGCAACGTGTCGAAGAGTTCAGCCGCGTACCGGTAGAGCGCATTTAGCTCACTCTATATCTTTCACGGCGTTCTTGTATCGAGTAATCCAGCAAACCGAACGGTACGTAAGTTCTCTGTACTGACCAGTCAGATGAGTTCTTGAGCGAGTCCTGTCCAGTGTTTCGTAGTGTCTCAGACTCGTGATTCTCGGCGAGCAGTCTTTCGGAGAATTGCCCAGCAATCATACACTCAGTGGCCTGTATACGATTCGACGCCGCTGTACGAGCGAAGCTCGCTCGACGGGCTGGAATCAGATATCAGAATCGTCTCGCAGACCTGGTTCAGACACGACCGCCATGAGTCGATTGAGAACTTCGTTTGTGCACTTCCGCTGGCGTATTTCGAATTCGGTACGCACGACCGCTACGCGGGGTCGACTCACTACGAGATGGACACGCTCTTTCGCGTATTCTTGCTGAAAGAGCTCCACGGATGGGCCCACGAAACCGCACTGATCGAGTATCTCGAGTGCCGTCCAGCACTCTGCGACCAACTGGATCTGGAGACAGTGCCGGACCAATCGACGCTGTGGCGTAGTTGGCACAAACGGTTTCCTGACGAGTTTCGCAGTACAGTCGAGACAGCCGCGCGCACTATCCTTGTCAAAGCTCAGAACGCGGATGTCGCTGTTCCACGCGAACCAGAGCGGCGTCTTCCGTCTCACGATGCGGAAGAGGACGAATTAGAGCTAGAGGATCAAGCTGTCCTCAACGAAGCGGAAACGATCACGGAGCATGTCAGCCGTATCGTCTTCCCGGCACTTTCGCTGGATCGTGGGGACGGCTGTGAAATCCACGAGAACGCCTACTGGGACTTACAGACGTACCTGGGGCTTCGCGAGAGATTGGCTGCTAATGAAGGGGCTCGCAGTTTCGTCTACGAATCGACTCGGGATCGGACGCCGTTGGGCCACGCCCACCGAGAGCATATTCGTGATCTTTCAGTATCAGGGATCCGCAAGATGTACCGACAGGCCGTCAACAGGCTCCTGAACGAAGTCGCGGAGACGGAGCAATTCTTTCGAGCTGGCATCGTCGCTATTGACATCACCGAAGCTGACCCGTTCACCGGTGATAGAACGGGCTACGAAGACGAGATTATCGGCACGAAAGAGAAGACCGACGAGTACGCTTACCAGTGGGCGACAGTCCAATTAGTCGGCAACGCTGTCCCGATCGTGCTTGATGCGCGGCCAGTTCGGAAGGGTGAGTCTCGCTTAGAAATCGTCGAGGATCTCTTGGATTCGGCCGAAGAGCTAGTTCACGTCGACAACGTGCTGATGGATCGAGAGTTCGACAGCCAGCATGTCCTGGAGATGCTCAGCCAGCGTGGACTCTCATACGTCGTCCCGAAACGAATGCAAACCAGCGAGAAAGCGCAGGCAAAGCGCCTCCTCAAACGGGGGAAGAACCGATACGAAACTGACCGGAAATTGCATCTCGGAAAGAACGAGTGGCACGAGACGACGCTGATCTATCGACGGAAAGAGGACTCAGAACACGACGACCATCGACAGTATTCGGTGTTCATGTCGAATTGCGGGAGCGGGCACCTCACAGAGTACGGCTATCGCTGGGAGATCGAGAGCGGCTACAAATCGATTAAGCGGTTCATGGCTGCGACGACATCGAAGGATTTTGGGCTTCGATTCTTCTACTTCGCGTTTGCGTGTCTGCTGTACTCGATCTGGCGAGCCGTCGATTTGCTGGTGCAGGTCGAGTTGACTGGTGAGTACGAGCACTCGCCGATGGTAACGGCAGATAATACACTGACGCTGCTGAAGAGGGAAACTGGAATCGGGTAGTGAGGTGCTCTATTCGGGTCAGCGTGCCGTCTGAGTGGCTACGCTACTGGGGGTCTCGAAAATTCGCCCATATGATTGGAAGTGTGACAAGACTAGCCGCTTGGGGAGCTATCTGAGGCAGTTTCTGCTGACCGAATCGGTCAAATTCACGCATCACAGCCCTGCTAAACCCGGTGTAGTCTCAACTTCCACGGTCGCGCAGTAGTTGAGACGCGTCGTCTCAATGCATATGGAAGCCTGGCGCAGTTCATAAATAGTATGAAGTCGTAGTTTGGGATAGGACGATGGCACGAATTACCGGCTCCTATCCAGACGACCTCGACCTCCTCATCGAGGGTGCTGTCGAGGCTGGTGTGTTCGGGGGCAAGAGCGATGCGTTGCGAGAGTTCGTGCGTGAATACTTCGAGGACCACGAAAACGAACGCATTGCGGCTGCAGTCGCTCTCTACGAACGGGAACGAATTACGCTCGGTGATGCTGCGAGACTTGCCGACGTCGACCGTTGGACGATGCGTGATATCCTCCGTGAGCACGGCGTCGAACTCCGTCTCGGACTCGTCGACGAAGACGACGCAGCCTACGAGGTAGAGGCAGCAAGCGAACTCGAATTCGATGACGAGGACTCGGACGACGAGGAGTCACGCGCGAAATGACAGGTGACGATATCCCACCCAACCCGAGCGTTCTGAACACGACCGTCCTCTCGAATTTTGCGTACATTGACCAGCTGTGGGTGGTTGCAGGACTCTCTGGGATCTGTACGGTTCCAGTCGTTCGCGAGGAACTCGAAGGCGGGGGCGACGACCACCCGTATCTTCAGTCAGCACTCGATACACTCGACGATGAGATTCCAGTCGCGACGATTTCGGACACCGTCGCAAACAGAGAGGCTGTTGTTGGTGGCCATCTCGATCCCGGCGAGGCCCAAGCGTTCGCCTTGGCGGACGCAGCGGACGGCCGCCTACTGACCGACGACGGGGATGCCCGGTCGTTTGCGAAAGATCAGGGCGTGACCGTTGTCGGATCCGTCGGAGTTCTGTTGGCTGCAATCGACGCTGGGAAGATCGATGAAGCGACTGCTGACGAGTGGCTGTCGACGTGGATCGATGAAATCGGGTACTACGTCCCGTATCGAACGATTTCGGAATATCGATGAGGAACTCGCTCGAAGTTCGAAACGCCTGATTAGTGTGACCGTAAACACGTCTATTACCAATGAGTGAAGCCGACAGACGATTGTCAGACGAGAGCGAACAACGGTTTCTGGATCTCTATGCCCATCTGTTGGTGTACGTCAACGAACGGTTCGATGTCATCGAAGGGATCGAAACAGTCGCTGATCTGGAACAGCACTACACTGACGAGCTTCTCCCACTCCGAAATACGCTGTACAACGAGTCAACGACGGACCTGATAGAGGACTTCGTTGAACAGAATCCTCCCGAACTGTCAGAAGCTGATCTCGAACAGGTCGCAGCGTGGACTGATTTCGTCGCCGGAGAGTTCGTCGCCGTTCGCTATCGAGCGGACGATGCGATCTTTCTCGATTGGACAGAACCGCCGAAAGCATACGCAGTCCGGCCGGCTCGGCTGCCGTTCACCGAAGTGTGGGACGAATCTGCACTTCCAGTCCCGGTTTCGAGTGTCGTCCTATTGCCGTTCGAGGACCAGATCGTCTACGATGGATGGATCGGTGTCAAGAACATCATATTCGGGGGCTCGCTCAGTACCGACATCGACGACGAATACGAGGAGGCCAAACATCGTTTCGGCATAATCGACTCGCTTCCAGTACCCGAGGAAGACGAAAAGACGGACGCCGAGGAGTTGCGCTTCTATATGAAGAACAAGCGTAATCGGGAGCGATACGCGTCGGAGATCGAGCAGTTGCGGGAGAGAACCGACGAACTGGAGTGGATTTACCATCAGGAGACGGGGAAGGCTCGAGCTCGAAGCTTGGGTCGAGAACTGCGCGAGTTGGGACTTAACGAAGCCTATGTGGCGATCTACGACGATCGGATCATCACTAGTGCCCCCTCCGAATCTGAGGTTCACGAGCTACTCGAAGAGATTATGCCCGCTGGGAAGGTTGATCACCCCTATATCTACCACTTCGATCCCTGAACGAGAGTCCACAGCCTACGACTGGAGTTGCGTGACAGTCGATGCGATTTCGCTTTTGGACGGTTCGCTTGAGAACTCGAACACTCTGTCTCCGACACCGAAGGCGTATCTCTGGTAGGAGACATCGACGTGAATCCAGCATTCGACATCGCTGTCTGTCGCCTCATACTCGGCTTTACCTGTATTCTGTCCGTGCTTCAGCACATCGAACAGGTACTCTTCGATACGTGGCGAATTCGTGATTCGCAAGAGATGGTCGGCAGCGACGTTGTCCAACACGTCTGCTGGGGTTCCGTATCCTTGGCCGACGAGATAGAACTCGCCGTCGTACTCGTGTGACTCGATCTGAACACGGAGTGCGTACGTCTCAGCCATATCGGTAGTTCCGGAGAGACACGTATCAGACTGTCTGTTACGGAGACTGCCCACCGATGGCCGCGTTGTGAACAAGATTTAGTCTGAATGGGCCACAACCACAGTATATGTCTTTCACCGCCAGCTGGCACACGCTTCTCGAAGAACTCGATGACCTTCCTGAAAGTGCGACGCTCATCACGCCGCTCTCCCATCACCGATTTCGTATTACTGACGTACAGGACGCTCGCGTCATTATCCATTTCGAAGACAGGGATGAGACGCGGCCGCTCCAGCGAGACCAGTTCGAAACGCTCTATCGGCGAATCGAGGACGCCCCCGACGGGTTTGATCTTGATCGTCTCCCGGCAGATGCCGATCCGTATCCTGCGGTGTGGAGTGTCCATCCACGATTCGAGGTTGATGAGGATGCTGGTGTCATCACTCAATCAGAGATCGCGACGGCGACGCAGGTAGTCAACGCGGAACAGGAACCCACGGACGAGGACCGAATTGAACCCGACGGACTGGCTGTCTATTCGGACGCGCTCCTCCTCATTGATGCACTCGAACGTCACGAAGTGACTGATCTCCCTGAATTGGACACAGATGCGCTGGTGAATCTCTACACACTGCTCTCGGATGTCCAGCGAGATGCGAACGACTTCCGCCAGGAGGTCGCAGATGTCCTCCTCGCTCGACTCCATCACGACCGTCCGGTCTCTGGGCAGTATGGCTCTGTCCAGCGGACGAGTCGCCGCAATCGCTCGCTCAAAGACGACGAGGAGGTGTTAGATCGCCTTGGAAACGCTGGTATCGACCGTGAACGTGTGCTGAGCGTCGACCGCTCGAAAGTCGATGAAGCACTCGAAGTGACCACACTCTCTGAATCGGATGTCTACAACATCGAGGAAAGCGAGTACGTCCGGAAGGCAGAGGTCGATGAAGACGTGAAAGAATCTCGGCTCCAGGGGTTGAAAGACCGTCTCGCCGCCAGTGATGACGACGAAGCTGAACAACTTCGAGACGAGATCGAAGACCTAGAGCAGCGTATCGACGACCTCACGAGCTTCCGCACGGGTACGGAGATGCAAAGATGACTGCCTACCGCTTTCGCGTCAAATTCGATCCGGACCCGACATCGCTGTGGCGAGATATCATCGTCGGGGCAGACAGGACGATCGCCGAGTTTCAGTCGGCGATCAACCCCGCATTCGGACTCGATCAGGGTCATCTCTGGTTTGTTGGGGACGATGAGAATTACTGGGACAGCGCAGTCAAATACCAGTGCTTACAGGAGTATGAGGAATCACTTGGTGGCGATCCGGTATTACGCACCGAGCGGATCGAGAACGCGGGTGATGTGACGATCGGTGAAATGACTCGTCAGCTCGGTCTCGAACAGTACGACCGCATCTGCTATCTCTACGACTACGGCGACGAGTGGCGCTTCTACGCTATCCTGAAAGAGATTCTCAGCGAGGAACCGAGTGACACAGAGCCAACAGTCGTGAAAGAGAAAGGCGATCCGATCGACGACCAGTACGAGCCGTCGGGGGCCGATGAGAGCGGCCCTCTTCTGCCTGATCCGCTGTATTCTGTACTTCCAGAAACCGCTGTGCCCGTTGCGGACCTCCGTGAACTGGAGGAGCACGAGGATATCGTCCACGTCATTCCGTTGCTCAGCATCGAAACCGGGTTCGGAGCAGTCTGTGAGCGGTTCGCGATTCAGTTCAAGGAGACAGGATACGTCCTCGAAAATTTTCAGCCGGGGTGGCAGATCGTCGAGGAAGTCGATGGAGCAAACAAGCCCGAAGAAGAACTCCTCGCCGCGCTTGCGGACGCAGTTCGCGAGTGGCACGCTGAGATCGCGGAGATCTCGGGAGCGATGACGGGACAGCACTTCGGCGAGGAAACTGTCAAAGCGATGCACGTCGAACTGGAAGCCGAACTCGAACGCAAAGGGTACGGCCACCTGTTGTAGTAGTCGTCTAGCCCTCTGTTGATCTGGACGAATTCTTGTGCGTGTCCTACTGACTATCCCGTAGTGGCTTCGACTCCTGTCTCTCGTCGCACGGTCTTTCGAAGCATCGCTCGACAATCGTACGTCGAGTGGCCGGCGTATGATTCGACACCACTGTATGACCGAACGTCGCTCGCGGGACTGGAATCAGATGTTCGGACGATTTCGGAGACGTGGTTCAGCCACGAGAGCCACAACTCGGTCGAAAAATTCGTCTGTTCGCTGCCGCTCGCTTACTTCAAATTCGAGACCCATGACCGCTATGCGGGATCGACGAGCTACGAGATGGACACCCTCTTTCGAGTGTTCATGTTGAAAGAACTCCACGGATGGAACCACGAGACAGCACTCGTCGGATTCCTCGAGTGCCACCCTGAATTGCGTGAGCAACTCGGACTCGAGAGCGTTCCGAATCAGTCGACGCTCTGGCGTAGCTGGCACGAGCGCTTCACGGGTGAGTTACGCGAGACGGTTGAGACGGCTGCCCAGACGGCCCTGATCAATGCCCAAAACGCGGGTGTGAGCGTTCCGCGTGACCCGGACAGGACGCTCCCTCAGCGAGGAGACAGTACCGGAGACTCCGATCCGGACGAGCAGACCGTGCTGGAACAGGCGGGAACGATCACGGATCACGTCAGTCGCGTTGTCTTCCCGGCGTTCTCGATGGATCGCGGAGAGGGTTGTGAGATCCACGAGAATGCCTACTGGGACTTACAGACCTATCTCGGCCTCCGCGAGAACTTAGCTGCCAATGAGGGGGCTCGGAGCTTCATCTACGAGTCGACGCGTAGTCGGACACCTCTGGGGCACGCCCATCGTGATCAGATTCGTGACCTCTCGATAGCGGAGATTCGTGAGATGTACCGTCAGGCCGTGAAACGGCTATTGGATGAAGTCGCGGAGACAGAGCAGTTCTTCCGAGCCGGAATCGTGGCCATCGACATCACTGAAGCTGAGCCCTTCACCGGTGATAGAACAGGTCACGAGGATGAGATCATCGGGACAAAAGAGAAGACCGACGAATACGCCTATCAGTGGGCGACCGTCCAGCTCGTCGGTAATGCGGTCCCGATTGTCTTAGACGCAAGGCCGGTGCGGCGTGGCGAGAGTCGGCTGGAAATTGTCGAGGATCTACTTGACTCGGCTGAGGACCTCGTCCACGTCGACAGCGTGCTGATGGACAGAGAATTCGACAGCCAACACGTCTTGGAGATGATTAGCCAACGCGGGCTCACGTACGTCGTCCCAAAGCGGATGCACACGAGCGAGAGAGCCCAGGCGAAACGACTCTTGAAGAGTGAGACAGATCGATACGTGAACGACCGTAAGCTCCACTTGGGCAAGAATGAGTGGCACCAGACGACGCTCGTATACCGTCGAAACGAGAATTCTGAACACACTGACCACCGGCAGTATTCGGTGTTCATGTGCAACGGTAATGTGGGACTGCTGAGTGAGTACGGCTATCGCTGGGAGATCGAGAGCGGCTACCGGAGCATTAAGCGGTTCATGGCCGCGACAACCTCGAAGAACTTCGTACTGCGATTCTTCTACTTCGCGTTCGCCTGTCTGCTGTACTCAATCTGGCGGGCCGTCGACCTCCTCGTGCAAGTCGAGTTGACGGGTGAGTACGAGCATTCCCCGATTGTGACTGCGGACAATACGCTCACACTGTTGAAGAAGGAAACTGGAGTCGGGTAATCGCCGATATTGAGCCAGTGAGAACAGGAGTAACGAGCGGCAGCGCTGTTCTGATCTCTTCAAATACGCAGTTCTAGTTGGGATACTAACTGGAAGTGGTGTCCCGGCCCGAGTGTGAACCGTGTCAAGTTCGGTGGTTCGGCTGATATCGTGCATACCAGCGGTGCTATAGCCGCCGTAGTCTCAACTTCCCACAACCGCCAGAGACCGCATCAATCGCTCGACGAACAAACGCCAGCAGAAGCCGTGCTTAACTAGACAGTGCCGCCGCTTCCTTGATCTAACGTAATCGGATCATAGAACCGCTGTACGTACCGATTATCCTCTGATCTACCACGGACTGCAACAGCGCCCGACAGTGCCATCGCCGAGGGCGCCACCACCAGTCGCCGAGCTCGCCGCCCGGTCGGCGTCGATGGCCGCCGGGATCGAGACCGGCGCCGATGCCTCGGGCGTGCGTCTCCCGCCGAGTTTGTCACCCCCGGAAGGGGTGCGGGGCGCGCCGAATCGGCGTTGCCTCGATCAGGTGAGACCGATGACGACGAGTGAACCCTACGAGCGTACGTTCGATGAAGACGTCCAGCGTGGTACAACTGAGCCGTGTCCAGAATGTGGGGGCTCGGTGCGAACGAATGCGGTCGAAACCGTGTGTACGGAGTGTGGCCTCATCATCGACGAGCAGTCGATCGACCGTGGGCCGGAGTGGCACCGCGACGACGCCGAGACGGCGAAACGAACTGGGGCGCCACTCACCCCGGCCCGACACGACCGCGGACTGTCGACGGTGATCGGCAGCGGACAGGACGCGAGGGGGACTGCCCTCTCGAGCGAGAAGCGTCGACGCCTCGCGCGGATGCGTCGCGAACAGTCCCGTGGCCGATGGCGGTCCACGAAGGAGCGCAACCTCGGGCATGGACTCACGGAGATTCGGCGGATCGCGAGCGCACTCGGCCTCGCGGATTCAGTGCGTGATCAAGCCTGCCAGCTGTTCCGGACGGCACAGAACGAACGACTGCTCAAAGGCCGATCAATCGAGGCGATGGCGGCCGCGAGCGTCTTCGGCGCCTGCCGGTGCAACGGGGAGTCGTGGCTCATCGACGATGTGGCGCCGATGGCGCAGGTCGGACAGAACCGCGTCGAGAACGCCTACACGGTGCTCAACGAAGAGTTGGGGCTGCCGACCCCACCAGTCAGCCTGGACCAGTTCGTCCCGCGACTCGCGTCCGACCTCGGCTGCACGGACGTTGTTCGACGCCGGGCAGAGGAGCTCGTTGTGCAGGCCGTCGACGCCGGCATCACGACCGGCGTGCATCCATCCGGATTCGCCGCCGCCTGCCTGTACATGGCGGCGTGTGTCCACGACGCGCCGTTGACGCAAGCCGATGCCGCGGCGGCCGCCGGGGTGACCGTCGAGACGATCAGGAGCCATCGCGATCGGCTGCTCTCCATCGTAGAATAGAGAGCTCGTATAGCCGTTAGGTTGCCCGTCAAGCCCATATATGAGTGTGGTAAAGTAATGGGTAGAGAAAGTATGAGTGAATCAGAGTCTGAAAAAGTCGTCTCGGTATCCTCTCGCGGACAGGCGACGATCCCGAAAGAGTTTCGCGAGGAACTAGGGATCGATACTCCCGGCCGGGTAAAGTTCGTTCGCACCGACGAAGGGGAGGTCATCGTTCGTCCCATTCAGTCGGCCACGGACCTTCGCGGCATCTTGGCGGGAAAGACCGACGACCAAGGGAACTCGGCAGTCGAACGGCTGCGTGAGGAACGAAAACAGGACAAAGCTAGTGACGAGGAGCTGCAGGAGCGGTATGTCGGTCGCGATACTGAGGATACGAAATGACAGCAGCACGTGAGCATCCCGACACTATCGTTTTCGACACGGAACCGCTAGTTGCGTACTTCTGTGATGAGCCGGGTAGTGACACCGTCGAAACCTACATCGAAGCGGTAGAAGGATCGGCTGATGGCTATATCTCCGCGATCAACCTCGCTGAGGTCCATTATGTCGTCCGCGCTATCGACAGTGAAGCCCGTGCCGACGCCATCGTCAACGTCCTTGAAGAAACCGGGATACGGCAAGTCGATACCGAGGAGACGTGGCCCAGTGCAGCCGACTTCAAATTGCGCTACTCGCCAGCACTTGGCGATGCGTTCGCGCTCGCAACCGCGAACCAAGTCAGCGGCATGCTACTCGTCGGTGCCGATGACGATTATGACGACGTTGACGACGTACCGATTACGCGCTTCCGACCGGAATCAGCGTAGCAACCAACCTGATCGACGCAGACATCGTAAAGGCCCCGGGTTCGCGTGGCGTGTCTGTCGGCGCTGGGAGGCGTGCGGCGCGCGACAGTAAGCGCGGCGTGACTCACCATGCTCCTGCCGACAGTGACGGAACAGTGATCCGTGATGCCGCGGTCTCGACGACGCGATTGTCGCCGCGGCGCCGACGAGCATGGCGACCGGCGTCTATCTGGCGTTGATGCCGCTGACCGTCGGTCGCCTTGCAACCGTCCCCGACGGCGAACTCGCGGACATCAGGCCGAACGATCGGCCGATCGCGACTACGAACTCCGCGTTCGAGCAGATACCGAACCGGGAGAACGGGGCGCTCACGGAGTTCGTTTAGACCGAGCAGTACGAGTTCGGTGAGTTCGTTTTGGCTCGTTCTATTCGTTCACCTCGTTTCGATTCCGGAAGCGGCGGAGCCCCGGTACGTCGTCGACCGGGGTCAGAACAGGCCGGGAACCAGAACGTACGTCAGCAGCATCCCGAACAGGCCGGCGAAGACAGCGAACAGCGCCATCGGGATGATCGCTTTCCGCAGGAGGTCGCCTTCACGCCCAGTGATTCCAACGACACCACAGATAGCGGCCACGTTCAACACCGAGACCATGTTTCCGAGGCCGCCGCCGACGTTCTGCAGGCTGACGGCGATCACCCGGGAGACGCCGACCGTCTCGGCGGCGTTGTACTGGAGTACGCTGAAGAGGATGTTTGAGGACGTGTTGCTCCCCGTCATGAACGAGCCGATAGCGCCGATCCACGGCGAGATGAGCGGGAGCAGGCCGCCGGCGCCCATCGCGAGCGCGCGGCTGAGTGCCTCCATCATGCCGAGGAGGTCGGCGGTGTTCGTCTGCGACTGAATCATTATCTGCGTCATCGAGACGGCGATAATGAGCGTGAGGGCGGCCGGAGCGATCTGCTGGATCGACCGTCGCCACGCTTCCCCCATCTGTGTGGTGTCCATCTTGTGAAGGAAGCCAGTGAGGATCGCGATGGGGATGAACGGCATCGTTCCGGGGAGATAGAGGTACTGAAGAGTGTATCCGAGTTCAGTACCGAGGATCGAGTCGAGTCCGACGGAAAAACTCTGGATCCAGTCGAGGACGGCGACGCCGGCGACCGTGAGGTCCGGCCACCGCGTGACGAGCAGTGCGAGCGCAACGAGCAGGTACGGGGTCCACGCCAACAGCACAGACATCTCCTTTTTGGGTTGGTCACGGGACACCTCGTCAAGATCGAGGCCGCCGAGCCACGTGTCGCTCCATGTCGATTCCTCGGGGAAGTCCCACTGGTCATCAGGGATGAGGATATCGTTTTTTGCGAGCAGGAGACCGATGCCGAGCACCACGAACCCTGCGGCGATATCGGGGAGTGCAGGCCCGACGAACCACGCGATTACCAGCTGTGTGCCACCAGTGACGACGCCAAGCAGGAGCGCGAACGGCGCGATGGGGAGAGTGCTACGCACGGCGGTTCCGATGCTGCGTTCACCGTCACCGTTCCCGAACCAGTACGTCAGGAAGAACACGCCGAGCAGTCCCCAGAACACGTACGTCACTCCCGTGACGACGCCAGTCCATGCGGAGACCATCGAGAGGAACTCGGATACACTCACCGACCCGGACAGCGCTGGGTCGATGACGGCACCGGTGCCGCCGATGACAGGCGTGCCGGCGGCACCGAACGGCGGGTTCGGGGCGTTGAAATAAAGCCCGAACACCGCAGCGGCCAACGGGGGGAATCCGAGGCCGATGAACAGCGGTGCGGCGAGTGCTCCCGGTGTCCCGAACCCGGCTGCACCTTCGATGATGGTCATGAACCCGAGACCGATGAGCAGCACCTGGATGCGCCGGTCTTCTTCGATCTGCCCGAAGTACCACCTGATCGTAGCAATGGCGCCACTCCCCTCGAGGTAGTTCATCAGGAGGATCGCCCCGAAGACGATGAGGATGATGTCGACGGCCTGCAGCGCGCCGTAGACGGCCGAGGCCACCAACCAGGTGGGCTCCATACTCCAGTACGTGAGTCCGATTCCGGCCGCGAGCAGCCACCCGACACCCATTGCGCGGGCAGCGGACCACCGGAGCCCAGCGAGCAGTACGAACGCGACGCCGATCGGGACGACGCCGACGAGAGCCAGTATGAGAACATTAGGCATGGTTGGAACTCTCCACTATTGGGCCATCGCATAACCAGCCATATGTAACTTACTTTCTGCATGATATGTACCTGCAAATACGGCCGGATCGGGCGATTATCCATAACGAAAGAAAATCATGGTCGGGCCGGAGAGGAAACACCCATTAACTGTTGGTACAATTTTTTGGGACATGTCAGCCGAGCCAATTGCGACCTTCGAGTCGTCACTCGACGAAGTCGGCGTCGAACTCGTGCGAACCACGGCCGACGAGTTCGCGTCGACGCTTTCACCCCTGCTCGACGCGCCCACAGTCGGCACCTCACTCCCCTTCGAGACCGTCTCGCTGCCGGACAGCGTCGAGACCGATCCGTCGATCGCGGACCTCGAGGCCGCGGCGACCGGCGTCACTGCTGCCGGCTACGGCATCGCCGACTACGGTTCGGTGATCATCCAGGGCGGTACCGACGGTGAGGAGCCGGTGAGTCTCTACGCGGACGAACACGTCGCCGTCGTCGCCGCCAGCGACGTACTCCCGGACATGGACGCGACGTTCGACCAGCTCGCCGAGGACATCCGGAACGGCGTCGGACAGTCCATCATCGCGACGGGGCCGAGCGCAACCGCAGACATGGGCGCGCTCGTGACGGGCGCTCACGGCCCGATGGATGTGACGGTCGTACTTCTGGAGGGCAAGTAGATGAGCGCCGACACCCGCCGGCAGAAGGCCGAGCGCATCCGCCATCTCCTCGACACCGAGGGCGACGCCGTCCACGAGAACACCCAGGTCTTCAACGAGGGCCGGTACGAGTCCACCGCGAATCTCGATGACTACGACGAGTTGAAAAACGAGGCTCGTGCCATCAAGGAAGACGCCATCGAACGCCTCCCTGAACTGATCGACCAGGTCACCGAGGCCGTCGAAGCCAACGGCGGCAGCGTCTACGTCGCCGACGACGCCGCCGACGCGAACCGATACATGGAGGAGGTCGTCGACGGCCGCGACGTGGTGAAGTCAAAGTCGATGACCAGTGAGGAGATCGAGGTCAACGAGTCGCTTGAGGCACGCGGCGGGGACGTCTGGGAGACCGACCTCGCAGAGTTCGTCCTCCAGGTCGCCGACGAGGCCCCCTCACACATCGTCGCCCCGGCGATCCACAAGTCCCGCGAGGAGATCGCAACCCTGTTCAACGAGGTGTTCGACCCCGAGGAACCCTTGGAGACTGCCGAGGAGCTGACGCGATTCGCTCGTGAGTACCTCGGCGAGAAGATCCTGGACGCCGAGGTCGGGATGACGGGCGCGAACTTCGTTACCGCGGACACCGGCACGCTCGCGCTCGTCACGAGTGAGGGGAACGCCCGCAAGTGCGTGCAAGCGACGGACACCCACGTCGCAGTCGCGGGTGTCGAGAAACTCGTCCCGAGTGTCGAGGATCTCCAGCCGTTCGTCGAACTGATCGGGCGGTCCGGGACCGGCCAGGACATCACCTCCTACGTCTCGCTGTTCACCCCGCCGAGTGACTCCCCCACGTTCGGCGGGAACGAACTCGAATCCGGCGACGACCGCGAGTTCCACCTCGTGCTCATCGACAACGGGCGGATGGAGATGCGCGAGGACGATCAGCTCCGTGAGACGCTGTACTGCATCCGGTGTTCGGCGTGTGCGAACTCCTGTGCGAACTTCCAGCACGTCGGCGGCCACGCCTTCGGTGGCGAGACGTACTCCGGCGGCATCGCCACCGGCTGGGAGGCCGGCGTCCACGGCGAGGACAGCGCCGCCGAGTTCAACGACCTCTGTACGGGTTGTAGTCGGTGTGTGAACCAGTGTCCGGTGAACATCGACATCCCGTGGATCAACACGGTCGTCCGAGACCGCATCAATCGCGGGAAGGACGGCGACCTCGACTTCCTCGTGGAGGGGCTCACCCCGGACGAGGAGCCTGGTGGGGTCGACCTCCAGAAACGGCTGTTCGGGAACTTCGACACGCTGGCGAAACTCGGGTCGGCGTTCGCACCGCTCTCGAACTGGGCCGCACGGACCGGTCCCGCGCGCTCGCTGCTGGAGCGAACTCTCGGCGTCGACAGCCGCCGCGAACTCCCGGAGTTCGAACGTGAATCACTCGTGGAGTGGTTCGAGAAGCGGGGGCCACGCGTCGGTCGCGACGAGGCACGCCGACAGGTCGCGCTCTACCCCGACGCGTACACGAACTACGTGCGCACGGAGCGCGGGAAGGCTGCCGTCCGCGTCCTCGAGGCGCTCGACATCCGCGTCGACGTTCCGCCCGCAGGCGAGAGCGGGCGCGCCCCGCTCTCACAGGGGATGGTGTCGACGGCCCAGTCCAACGCCAACGCCGTCTACGACGCGATCGCGCCCGCCATCGCGGCAGGTCACGACGTCGTCGTCATCGAGCCGTCAGATCTCGCGATGTTCCACCGCGAGTACGAACGGCTCCTTCCGGAAGACGACTACGCCGCGCTGCAGGAGCACAGCTACGAACTCATGGAGTACGTCTACGGCCTGCTAGAGAACGGGGCGGACATCGATGTACTCCCTGGCGGCGGCGACGAGCGGATCGCTTACCACAGCCACTGTCAGCAGCGGACGCTCGATCTCGAACCGTACACGGTGGCGGTGCTCGAAGACTGCGGGTTCGACGTGACGACCTCGGACGTGGAGTGTTGTGGAATGGCTGGAAGCTTCGGCTACAAGTCCGAGTACTACGAGCTCAGCGTGGACGTTGGCGAGACACTCGTCGATCAATTCACCACGGAAGACACCGCGGACCGTACTGTCGTCGCCAGCGGGACGTCGTGTCTCGAGCAACTCGACGCACTCCTCACGCGCCGGCCCGCACATCCGGTACGGCTACTCGATACACAGTAGTCCGGCCCGGATGAGAGGTCGCTATAGGGTGTTCCGGCGGCAGTAGTCTTCCCTTCCAGAGCTGTTCGGTCGGGGAGAGCGGGATGATTAGTGTGCTGTCACACTAACCGTTTCGCGCGGTAGCCTTCGTTTCTGGCAGGAGTAGGAACCGGAGCGACGCTGAAAGCAAGATGTCGGGGAAGCAAGCGAACATTCCTGCATGGACCTGCCAAGAACTCAACGGATGTGCTTTCTTCGACGCCCCGCCCGGTACCGAGACTGGCGAGGCCCATACCTAGGGACAGGACGAACGGGTCAGCCATCCGATCTGTGTCGACTGTGCGATCCAGACGGAGCCGGATCCCGACGAGTGCGATCACGTCGCCTGTGACGGCTGTGGGCTGGTTGTCGACACGCTCGCAGCGCTCACGCGATTCCGGGTGGAACTCGGGCATCTGGAAGGCCCGTTGCAGCTGTGCGCCCGTTGTAGTCCGGGCGGGCTCGCGACGTACTGGACGCGTGATCTCGAGGAACATCTCGTCGCGACGCCGGCAGAGTGACCCAAACACTCTTTACTGTTTCGCTGGCTTTGTTGAAATCCTCTTCTTCAAACATTTCTCATGGTGTGATTAATTCAGAGAGGTCGTTTACCTCCCAACAGTCAGAGTCATCAATCCGATTGTAGGGCTCAAGTTCGATGGAATAATAAATCGCTCTACTTATAGAATGTATTATGCGGAGACGAGCCCTCCTCGGAACCTCTG
>NZ_JBQVRO020000020.1:0-38525 GCF_052439115.2 Halorubrum sp. FL23 | reverse complement strand
CGAGTCGTCAGCAATAATGAGGTTATGTCACGGGCTCACGCTGTGCCGGCTGTCGAGACCTCGGGGTAAACACGTACGTTAACAGTTCTCTCTGTACTGACCACAAAATCGGCCACAATGTAGCAGTAGAGCAGTTATGATCGGCGATACTGGTTGGAAACACTCGTAGCGACCAGAACTTACTACTGTGTTTCAAGCGATCACAAATTAATGCCCTCCCGACAGTGGTCGCTTCCGGCTCAGATGCTCGTAACAATCGTTGGAATGGCGGCTGTTACGATCGCATTTTTCTGTGGGATCTGGGCCGTCCTCTACGGTGTACTTTCATTTCTTGAAGTCTCTACAGCGGCATCGTTCGCGGGAGGATTCACTGCGTTAACCGTGGTAACAATCGGCTATTTCGAATACAAGCAGATCGACACGATCGAACGGCTCGCTGACGCCACCCACGTCGACGAGGCAGCCGAGCCCGAGCTGTACGAGTTGGTGACTCGGGTCGCAGCGCAACTCGACGTCCCCGTGCCGACGATCGCGCTTTCGGACCGACAAACACCTGAAGCACTCGCCGTCGGGTTTCGCCCGGATAATGTCCATCTCGTCCTCTCCCGCGGGACGCTCGACACGATCGACGGACGTGCCGAACTCGAAGCAGTCGTCGCTCACGAACTCGCGCACGTGAAAAACCGGGATGCGATGGTGATGACGGCCCTGTCACTCCCCGTTATCCTCGCTCGCGGACTCGGGACGCGACTTGCGGACATCGAAAATCCAGGAGGAGCTGCGATCGTCATCGTCCCGCTTGGCTTCGTCTCGACGCTTGTTTGGGGAACGGGGAAAGCGATGACCGCCCGGCTTTCGAGGGCACGAGAACAGGCCGCAGATCGAGCTGCCGTTGCGGTCACTGGGTCGCCCTCGGTCCTTGCGACTGCGCTCACGAAGCTCGATCGGAGTATTTCGGACACGCCGAATCGGGACTTACGCGAGGTGTCGGGGATCTCGTCGCTCTCGATCCTTCCGCTCGAACCTGAGGAGTTAGAGAAGGTAATGTTGGGTCCGGACGGGAGCAAAGAGCCGTCGTACTGGTGGCTTCGGCAACGCCTGTACCGGTTCAAACGCTGGTTGTTTCGGACGCATCCGCCAACAGAGGAACGAATTGAACAACTCGCAGAATACGAGCGACAACAGGACCGACGTTCATCTGCTCACTGACAGCGATAACCCCATCAGACCTGTCAATCATCGCTAGCACCTTCCTCAAGGAGGAGCCTTTCGACCGTCTCAAAGTTGGTAGTGCTGTAGATCGGGATTCCTGAAACGACAATTCCCCGGACGTCTTCGGTGTACGTGGGAACTGCCTGGACCGCTTCAACGTCGATGTCGTACGCATACCTGTTCCCGTCGAATTCGGCGTCTTCGAGGTCGCGACCAACAGCGTTCGCCTCTCGTTGGGTTGGAGCTCGGTCGTCCGTCGTGAGCACCCAGAGGTCGATGTCACTGCGCCGATCGGCTTCGCCACGCGCTACACTTCCGTACAGAACGATTCCGATGACGCCGTCGAGACGGCCAGTGAGTTCGTCGACGGCGGCCTTCACGGGTTGCTGGAACTCTGGTTGCGGTATTCGGAGGAGAGGGTCGTCTGGAATGGCGAGTCGCTCTCGATTGATCTGAACGAGCCGTTGGTTGCCCTCGGGTGATTCAACCACTAATCCGTTCTCGACGAGGGTGTTGATCGCTCTCCGAACCGTCTGTTGGGAATGGCCGATCTGGTTAGCCACCTCGCGCTGTGAGAACTGTTGGAATCGGTGATTGATTAAAAAGAGTAAGATGTCGTTTGTTGCCTTGCTTTTGAACAAATCTGCGTCTGCAGCGGGTACTGGAACGGATATGGACACGCCCTGTGTGGCGTCCGATTCCGTTTCATGACTCATATGCCATTCTACGGCTCACTCTACTTAAACATTATATAGAATTGCGGGCTGTAGTTAAGAACCCCTAAACGCCAACTATCCGTCAACGTCTTCGATGGCCTCGGCAGCGGCGTCACCGAGCTCACCAGCTTCGATATGGGAGTACCGCTTCCGAACCATCTCTTCGGCTCTGTTAAATCCCATTCTTCAGACAGGTTCTTGCCTGAAACAGCCGGTGGATGAGAGTTGCGAACTGATCGGCCCACACAGTCCCAGAGGGATCTTTGAGTCGATGTGTTATTCAGGTTGTACACCTGAGAACAGAATTCTCGTGGGCTGTGAGATCTCTGTACTGACCGCAGGGAAGACAACACATGTCACTTTCTAATGATTTAAACAGAGCTGAAGAAGTTCAACAGAGCCGATACAGCACATTTTCAAAACGAACTCTTTCAAATTCTGTTATAACTGTAGTTTCCTCTAATGTGCTCGTAAAAATATGAGCCATGAGATTCGGCTGCGAGTAGTCCGTCAAACTCGGCGGGAGACACTTCATAATATTCGTAGACACCTCCTTCAAGAAACTCAATCTCCAGCCTTCTTCTTTCCTCTTCGTATCTAACTCGGCTTAGATGGGATGAATCGACAGGTATCCATTCACTCATTATTCATCACCTTGAGTCTCATCTGTTGGAGTGTTCGGGTCCTTCTTTCTCCAGTGTTCTAATACTTTGTCGTATTCTGGGTTTGAGATTTCTTGATTCCATCCCAGTCCCTCATCTGGAGTCATGACTGGGGGATCCTGACTTTCGGGCCGGCTATCAGATGGTGGTGGATCTATCTGAGCACGTATTGGGAATTTGACTCCCTGTCCTACAATGATGGCTTCTCCTGTCTGAAGAATCGGGAGTGAGCTAAGAACCCCTTCCATATTATCTGATACCACTGAGTTGATCCTTGCTCGATCCTTGCTATTCGCCATCCGCATCGAGAATATCGTCCCACACTGGCTTAGAATCGTGCTGTCGATCTCCGTCGGCCTTTGTGAAACCAGCATTGAACCGATACCGTACTTTCTCCCTTCTTTAACGATTCGTTGGATCGATTCCGCAGCAGACCCGTCTCCAGTATCTCCAGCATACGAATGTGCTTCCTCGAGGACGACCAGGAGTGGTCTTCGTTTACCACCCTCCGCACGGTTCCGGGCCCAAAATAGCGAATTGTACACGATCCGCAGGAGGGCACCGACTAATGTATCCAGAATATCTGAGGGAATCCCGGAAAGATCCAATATGGTTATACCGGAATTATGACCCAGCCAGCTCTCGAGCAATTCGTCCAGATCTCGTTCAACTGTACCGTTTTCTTCTGGTAGCCATTCACCCGGGCGGAATAGGAAATTGTAGCGTGAGTCACGTAGCCTGTAAGTTAAGGTATCGACCTGACGTCCGATATTCATGTCCGGCTTCGCGACGTACACGCCTTCATGCTGGTCGTGACGTCGCGTTTCTGGGGTACTGACATCCATCGCACTTCCTGGATCTACTGGATCTCCCTCTTCATTCGTCACGTAGGCTACCGTGTTGAGTGACTGATCTCGTGATTCAGTGTGGGGAGATCTCACCAGTTTGTACAGCTCAGACCATAATTTGTGGATACTAAAGGGGATAGGCGTGTCCACATTAATATCGGACTGATCTATGCCGTGGATGTCCTGCTCAGGAAATGACTCTTTCTTTTTGTTCTTCACCTGCTCAACCAAAGCAGCTCTGTCTCTGTCACCCTGAATCTCTCCAAATGCTACATCGACCAATTCCTCAAATGATAGTGCCCAGTACGGTATTTGAAGCTCAGACTCCTGTCTTGTAGGATCTGCATTGGTAGTGAATACGTTTGCAGAATTTCTCAATGCCGCTCCGTATTCTCCATGTATATCTAACACTAGAACACGCGGTGATTCGATGGCAGAGGAGGTCGCCAAGTTGTGTAATAGCCCCGCAATCGTCGTGGATTTTCCTGAACCTGTACTACCTAGGATTGCTGCATGCCTTGAAACAAGTTTATTTAGATCAACTCGGGCGGGTATTTGGTCTGATCCCACAACTGAGCCGATATTTATATGTCTAGACTGATTTTGATCCCCGTAGATTCGATCGAGCTCGTCTTCCGTGACGATATGAACGTCATCTCCTACAGTCGGATATTTGGATAGACCGGTGGTCAGTTCTTCACCTTGTGCTGCTTCTCCCACAAACCTCACCGTCATCCACTTATTTCCGTGCGATGGCACATCCTCGTCTGCCTGCGGTGCTGCTCTTGCTCCGACTTGGGATACGACTCCAAATATGTCATCATATCCTAATGGAATTCGGACGAAAGAACCTATTTGCCCAACTCTGTACCCATAGCCTTCAACAAAAGATAGACCAAAGTTTGTTTCTTCATTCAATAGCACAGAGGCTCTCGCTCCCTCTACGTCCTCAATAGAACCTAGGTGAGTCGCTTGATCGGTCATATTACCTCCCGATCACCGACCCTAAGAAGTTGCCAAACTCTTCGAAGTCACCGAGTTGAAACTGTTGCTGCCACTGATTACTCTCAACCTCTTCCCAATCAAGTCCAATAGTGTCACTCCCCGGATCTGAATCGGATTCGGAAGATTCCCATTCCTGTTTTTGAGTCCCGATGATACCCGCGTCTTTTGCAAAGACACTCAAATCTGCATTCTGTTTGGCGATTTCTTGAGCATTACTATACGATTTCAACTCACTGTAGAGGAAGGCGAAGACCTGCGCTGAAGGAGGACCGCGCAGCCCGTCAATTATAGTTTCATTGAGATGTTGGTCTCGGAATGAATATCCCACTACAAATAACACTGCTTCTGGCTTGTTCAGAAACTGCTTAAGCCGATCTAAATAAGCAAGGTATGGCATTTTCCGACTCTGGCTGTACTTCATATGAGACGGATGGATTACTGCTGCGTCCTCTCCTTCATTGAGAGAACGCCATATCTCAATTGAGCTATCGGATTTTTCGGACGCCCAGTTGACTGATCCATGAATCTTCCACAATCTGTTCCATCTACTTGGCAGTTCGTCGTTTAAAACTGAGTACGAATCAAAGAAGGGCCGGTGTCCACCTACAAACCCGTCGAAAAACGGGACGTTTTGCTCCTCAAACGCTTGCTCCAGAAGGAGATCATAGTTTGTCGTGAAAACTTCTACGGGTTCTTTTCGTTCAATAGAACTCATCCAGGCGGCGAGGCTATGATAACCAGATTCCGTATCAGGAAGTTCCTTGTCAACTAACTCAATTATCTTGCTGCAAATACTATCTTCTAAATACTCTAATTCTTCAGCGGTCAGTCCACGGATCTCTTCTCTACCAGCATGCGGACGAAGCTCTCGTACTAAATTGAGGATATCCTCAATATTCGCGTTTTCTTCATCAAACTCTCCGATAGTGTGAATCCGTTCCCAACTTTCGGAGTACCCTTCATCCCGAATCCGCTCTTCAACCGCTGTTGTCATTCCTCTCATATCTGGAATGAGAGGAGATCCATCTACCCAGACTGATTTAGCACAGCCAGCGCCAAGAAGCATTCCAACAGGACGTTCATCACCCCGGATGGAAGCGCTGAATTGTTCAAGATGTTTCCGAATATTCATCAATTCGTGCTTCCTACATTATCAGTAGGCTATTTATGATTAGGGTCTGTCGGCTCTGTTGAATCGTTCGGCACAGCTGTGAGAATCCCTGTAGCAGGCGGGCGAACACAGTCTATATTTATCCTACGTGGGGTAAATACACGCTCGATGCCCTCCATCATCGACCAAACACTGTTCAGCGAGCCCTCTGGTCGTCCCCTTGGACTGGTCTTCCTCTGTGGCGCACTCCTGATGGCCGGGCAGCAGGGGTACTACGTCGTTGTAGAAGGAGCGACACTGTTCTACCCTGTACTGTTTGTGATCGTCGGGATGGCCCTCTCCGGAATTGCCGAGTCTCTGCCGAAACCCCGCCGACGGGAAGCTGGTGTCCTGAGACTCGCGGCGATTACCGTACTGGTGAGTCTCCTCGTGATCGGCTTCTTCGCACCCGACTTCATTACCGCGTGATAGATGGAAGGCCTTCGACTCCCCCGGCGTTGTGAGAGCGCTGTTCTCACAAGTAATCTGATGTATACACGCCCTGTACACACCGATTCTTAACTGAGTGGCAAGAAGACTCTCCGAATTAGTAGAGTGAAGGTGTATCCGACTCGGAACGGCCATTTCTGACGACATTGACGCCTGCTACGGCTAAAACTAACCCAAAAGCTATGAAAACCACTCCAAGAAGTGTCTTGAGGTCCCCCGAGATTGCACCGAATCCGTTGCCTGCCATCAGGTCTCCCCATCCAATTAGGGCGAATCCCAGCGGGGCGACACCTATCAAGACCATCGTCACCCCGAAAAAAATATCTCCAATTCGTCTCTGATTCATGTGAAATGAAACAAGCCGCTTTTGCTTGGCTCTTCCCCTGTACTGACCACATTCGGGTCAGAATGTATCATCCCCTAAAGATTTTAACAGAGCCGAATAATCGTATTCTGGAATACCATATCTAGAGATATCATCGACGAGGTGCGGTACAATAAAAATAACGAGATTAACCAACAAGTTGCCGAGCCATACAGAAATATTGGTTAATACGACGATCAAAGGCGGTGTCCACCTCGGAAAGAGTCTTGGAAACAGTCTCCCACTCCTCAAGATCCGGGGACGGAGTTCGAATTGGTGTTTGGTACAGTCCTTTCTGGAAGTCCGGAAACGCCGCGCCGTCGCTTATTGAGGGCGTGGCTAGTTATCGGGTATGGGAAACCACCCACCATCGAAGCGAATGGCGGCCGACAAGCCGACACGGGGGGCTGACCGGAATCTGGGCTTGGCAGATCAAGCCGATCCAGCCACAGACGAGATGCTGCTGCCGTCACTCGACGACGGCATCACGTTGCTCGACGTAGACGGCGGCCGAGGCGTCCCAATCCTCCAGTCGCTCGTGCTTGACCATCTCCTGTTACACGATGGGCCCGCCTTCTGGGTTGATGCGAACGGCCACGCGACGACAACGACGCTGGCTCAGATCACACCGAGCCAGCGGTTGCTCGACCGGATCCACGTCGCACGCGGATTTACCGCGTACCAACATTACGCCGCTGTCGACGATCTCTCGACGGCAGTAAACCAAGTCATCCAGAAATCGACCGCCGTCACCTGTACATCCGGCCGACAGTCAACGGTACAAAACGATGACTCCTCTCCACACACCCCGTCACTCATCGTCGCGCCGGCCATCGACATCCAGTACCGCAGCGACGATACGCTGAGCGAGCAGCACGCAGCAACACTCCAAGCGAGAACCCTCGCTCGACTAGGGACATACGCTGACAGCTACAATATCCCGGTACTCGTTACTCGGAGTACGATCGATGAGTTCACCGCAGCAGTCGCGACGGCCGCCAATCACCGCCTTGAGTGTGAGCAAACCCGGATGGGGCCGCGACTCGTCGGTGACGAGTTCGAGACACTTGTTTATCCCGTTGATGACGGGGCGTACTATCAGACCACGTTCGCCTACTGGCGACAACTGCTCGCTACGCGGGCGACACAGGTCGGGCTCGAACCCGCGACACCCCCGTCGTCGACGTCAAGTTCGCCAGGTGTCGGGACAGGAGTGACCGCTGACGGCGAGGCGGCGTCGCTCACCGCGAGTCCGCTCCTCGATGCGTGGACAGCACCTGGGGGGCGCTAACAATGGGACGGACGAACCCGACATATCGGGATGCGCTGCGGGCCATCAAAGACCGCTGGGCGGAGTTCCGACGAGCGCTCCGTCGTCGCGATCAACCACGCTTCGACCAACTGTTCGAGTACGCTCGCGAGCACGCCGACGCGAGCGGGCTGTTGAACCATCAGAATCCACTGGTGCCGGCGCTGTTCAGTATCGATCTCGAACAGGAGGCCACATTGGAAGACCATGAGGAACGCCTCGAAGCGCTCGAACACCGGCTCAACGAACAGAGTACGGATGCGCAAGTACCCGATGAAGAAGCCAGCGAGCCACCCCAATGAGTGCACTCGCAACGATCGCATTCGACATCGAGACGACGGGGTTTTCGACGACTGACCAGCTGACCGTCGTTGGCTTCGACGCCGAGATCGGCTCGCGAGTGTTCCTCAATACAGACGGGACTGCGTGTACCTCAGATATCGAACAGCGCGTGAACGATCAGCTTACGACGCCAGTGACGCTCTCTGTTCATGACGATGAGGGCGCACTGTTGGACGCCGTCAAGACGTTCGTCGGCTCCACGATCGCACAGCGAGACGTCAAGCTCGTAGCCTATAACGGCGAAACCTGGAAAGGCGGATTCGATCTGCCATTTCTTCGAACTCGGTTGAGTTATCACGGACGCGAGTGGCCGTTCGCCGAATTACCGTACATCGACGTGATGGAGGTGTTCTCCTCACGATTCAATACGAGCGAGAACAGCCTCACTGGAGTGTATGACGAGCTCGTGGCTTCCGGCCACGGTACAGTCGATCCATTTGGGGAAAGTAGAGAAGCGGTTGACGCGTGGCAGACTAGCGATTTCGAAGCGGTCGTACTCCACAACATCGCCGATATTCGACGTACACGAGCGCTGATGGACGTCGCCGAACGGTACTGCTCGAAATCAGATTTTTCGATGAAGTCACTTGAGCCAGTGATAAATGAGAACTAAGACAGACGGGTCAATCGGGAGAGACGAGAAGACCCAGTTTAAGCCTCTCTCAAAAGAGTCTGGAGAATCCTAAGTCATATTCTAATCCAAGGATTGTTTCCTAATAATTACTCGATTGAGTATTACTTTCTTGCCTCAAAATTTGGGAGATTATTCCACTTTCACTTCGGTATGCCGTCATTTTTCACCGGGTCTGCGTAAATAGATAGTATTGAGTGATTAATTATGTCATCACCAAGTTCCGTCGATTCAGAAACAGAGCGAACAGTGATTTTAGAGGGATTTGACCCTCTTGAAGTGGTGGATAGCCTTCCGCGAACTGTATTTCCAGTCACCGCTCAAGTTGAATTGAGTCGATCATCAGGAAACGACGTTACAGACTCTACATTCCGGCCTCCTGAGTATCCAGTGTCGTTGCGAAAACCGAAGGACACACCGTACATTCCTCCGACAACGATCCATTTCGACAATCCAGCCGAACGTCCTCCTGATCGAAAATCAGTATGGAAACCACATGAGTTCAGAGACCAATTCGGAGATATCCTCGTCCATCTTGAGGAGGAAACTGGCACTGATCCAGATCGGACATCCCTAGCGGGGCTCTGCGTTGTTGAGATCCCTCCACGATACCTTACTTCAGATGAAGGACAGCCGGTCGCAAAGCCGGCACTCTATGAAGAAGAGGGTGAGATGACAATGCTGTATTTCCAACAATCATCGGGTTTCACGGCACATATGGTGCGCGAAGAGCTCGGTGATGCGCTTCCCGGTAAGAAGCGATCACCGCTTCAATTGACTCGAATGGATGAAGTCATCGCGAAACCGTCACGGGCATCACGAGATACGCGAATGGAGGCCGGTCGGGCACGGTACTACACAGAGCCCGAAGCTGAAAAGGCAGGCAAACGTGGCGCGATTCCGGGAATTTGGAAGTTATCAGATGTATCATACACCGGGGACAGTGCACGACCTCTCGACGGTGTGCTTACTGATCTCGACCAATTTGCGCCAGCCTTCGCTGAAACAGATCTCCTCAAGCACGTTACGTTCCGGGGTCGCACACAGGAACAGGAGAAATTCTACGCAGAACAGGTGCTATCTCAGTAGTTCAAACGATGCCTTCTACACAACCTACCGATCCATCTGAAGATGATGCGACCGTGCTCTGGAAACAGCCGGGAAAAGCAACTGACTATACAGATTCTGACGCTCCTGTTGTCATAATCCCTAGAGGTGGCACTCGCGAGGTCGGTCGGAGCTGTTACCAGTTACAAACCCAGTATGGTGAATATCTCATAGATTGTGGGCTCAAACAAGGGTCTGGTACTGGAAACGGCGTCTCTTTCCCTGACTTCCGGGGGATTGGGTCAAACGATCTTGATGCAGTATTCCTGACGCACGCCCATATCGATCATATTGGTGGACTTCCTATACTTGAGCACAAGAACAAATTGAGTCGCGATGCGCCCATCGTCTGTACACGGCCCACAGGGGCGCTTGCACACCAACTCCTTCATGATTCGTTAAAGATTCACAAAGAAAACGCCGAGAAGCCCGGGCGTGAACAACGGTTCACAGAGGGCGATGTACGAGAGGTGTTATCCCGGTTTGAACCGATCTCGTACGGTGAATACACGGTCTCTGAATTCACCGATATCGAAGGAGAGCACTTGAATCTACAATTTGGCGACGCTGGACACTTACTGGGGAGCGCGTGGATTACTGTCGAAACTGTTGGTCGTCGAATCCTGTTTTCAGGTGATCTTGGAGGACGATCGCAACACCTCCGTGATATCCAAGCACCCCCCTCAGTTGATACTCTGTTTTTGGAGTCCACATACGGGAATCGGACCAACCACAATTCGTTCAGTGATGCGTGTAACACACTCGTTGAAGAAGCAATTGATGCCGCTCGGTTGGGAATTCCGGTTCTTATTCCGAGCTTTGCAGTAGGGCGTGCACAAGAGATCATGCAGGCCTTCAAACGGCGGCTACAGCAGTTCCCCGATGATGAGATAGCAGATATTGAGATTGTCTATGATGGAATGGCAACTGAAGCAACCGACATCTACCACGCGTACTCTATCGGTCAGTACGTCAAAGAGTCAATCAACAAACACCGAGCTAATGCAGGCGATTCAGAACCATTCACACCCGAGTGTGCTTGGCGTCCATCGAAGCCTGACGACCGATACAAAATTTTCGATGGGGAATCAGCACCAATCGTTATTGCTCCCTCAGGGATGCTGACCGGTGGATTATCACCGGCGTATCTTCTCGAGATGGTGAAAAACTACGATGAGGGACGAGTCATATTTACCGGCTACCAAGCCGAGGAAACACTCGGAAGAGAACTACTTGAGGCTAGCGGAGATACTGCCGAATTACAGGTCAGTACACGTCCAATAACCAATATTGATGATGTAGATGACGGCAGCGACGTTCGTAGCTCCGAGACCGACGCTGGATATACAATCAACGTCCCGACTAATTGGATACGGTCGGTCTCCTTGAGCGGTCACGCTGCAGCTAATCGGTTGTTAGAGTTTGCTCGAGATGCTGATCCCACACATATCTCATTGGTCCACGGATCTTCTGACGCACAAGAGAAATTTCGGCCATTCTTGGTAGATAACACGGATGCGGATTTGGTATCTGCCACTCGGATTGGTTATCCGATCCCGGCGAATCCTCGCTTAGTTACAGACGAAAACGCAGACCAAGGCCAGTCCAGCACCGAAGATTCCACCGGTCGTTATGAGCTCGAGACCCACCCGGACACCCTTGAGGAACGTGTGGCCGCACTAGAGGAGATTGTAGACACACTTACAGCCGATTTAGCAGCCTTGCGGAACGCCCGCAAAATAGAGGAGGATGAAACTGATAACGGGTGAGAGTGGGGTTTAGGAATTGTCAACGATCCACAAGCCATCGGATTGACACTACTTGCTGTATTTGTCTTCAAGAGCGGCTTCTTGCCGAGCCAGTATTTTGACACCCTCGCGGATCCCTTCGGTCAACACGATCCGTCCGAGCTCTGTCAGTTCGTAGTATGAATAGGTCTCTTCAGTCCCCGTATTCGGATCGCGTCGGTTCTTGATGAGTGCGACATCCTTGAGCGTCCGGAGCGGATAGTGGAGCGCATTATCCTCCTCACCAAGTACCATTGATAGTTCGCTGGTGCTGAGTTGATTATTCTCCGCAAGCGCCTCAAGAATCAGATATTGCTTGGGCTTAGACGCTACTTCGTACATTTTCAAGTAATCGTCAAGATCGAACAGGCTGTCTTCAGGGAGTTCAACGTCAAGGTCGAACCCGTTATCGCCCTCATTAGAGTCGTCACGCCGTCGGAGCGAACCGTCGTCAGGAATTGACGTTCGGTCGGGCGAGTTAGTCATATAAGTCAGTTGGTCCCCTACCATCTTAAAATATTTTACTATGGTTGTGGCGAGATCATCCAACTATTTGGTCCAGTGAGGTGAGTAATTCACAATGGAAGAGCAGTGGATTGTGCTCTGAAAACACGGATCCTGTGCCGGTAGAAGAACCCGTGCCGACAAGGCTTCTATGGCGGATTTTCTGCGTCGTTGAGCCCCTCGAATGTTCCATTCGTGTAAGCGTATCGCCACCGTTGGACAATCGCCCGCGTCACAAGGCTTGTCTCAGACACAGCAATACAAGATGGGTCAACCGGACGGCTCGGAGCATCGGGAGGAGAATGGAAGTGTCGGCGCGGCGCGTCGGGTTTCGGATGGCAGTCGAACCGAAAATTTCGGTCTCGGTCATCTGTGTAGTGTGCGGCGTAGTTCCCGGTGAGACTCCACCGGACGTCTATCCGGGCGGTTGACGCCGCTCCGACGCCGTCGGATAGTTCGACCGAAAGTGTTTGTGGATTCAGCGGGTCGTCTACTGACGCGACTTGGACCAGCGGCTCTAGTTCCACGAACAGATCCCGTATTTCCCGTAGTGCCCCGGCGTCGATAGCACCAAATACCTCAGACTGCTCGTCTGGCTGAATATGTTGAGCGGGGTCTCCGTCGTCGGTCATACGACGATGGATGTATCGCCGTTCCCATCGTCATCTGTGTCCGTGCCAGTAAGGTGACCAGTTTGACTCACTTCACCGATCGCGAGTGTTGCCTGTGCAAGCGCGAGGTTACGTCGCGTCGTTTGCCATTCTGTGAGGAGCGCACCGTGATCGCTGTCGGCGTCGTCGATATCCAGTTCTCGGGCGAACTCTTCGGGTGAATCAACACCGTATTCCTCGCGCCACGCCTGTATCTGTGCCTTCATATCAGCGATGCCAGACGCGATCTCTTCGGGCGTCCGTTCCGCGAGAAGCGACTGGGCGTGTTCGGTGACGATAGCCGTTTCCGACCGTCGGTAGTGCGTCGTCTGACCGTCCTGAGACGTCGTTACCTCACCAGCGCTCTCAAGCGTTCGCAGGTGCTTTCGCGCCGTGGTCGATGAGACTCGGGCACGCTCGGCGATCTGTGCTGCAGACAGCGGGTCGTACACGCGAGAGATGACTTCGTACACTCGTTCAAAGGGCGTCGTCTCCTCGATCCATTCCTCTTCGGCGACATCGTTCACGTCACGGTGGTCGGTGCCGCCATCCGGACTCAATCGGTGGGGCGGGGACGGCTCTTCGGACATTATGTGCCATCCAACGGGAGAGCGGCATAATAATCTATGGGGTAGTATATTGTTCACCAAATCCAATACATGGAGGATTGTCCACAGCAGTCTTAACCAACACCCCATCTGTAGGACAGTCGTTCTGTTGGTTAACACGCTACCGGAGGTTCAGCTAACAAACTCGGAAACGATTCTGGAAGTGTGGTTACCAGAGCGAATGCGCGAGAGTACGCTGTTCTTGTCGATACGATCTCCATTTCACGAAATCCGGAACAGACACGCCAGCGATTATGCGAGATTTTGGTGTAGAGACAGGTAGGTGGATAACTACTACAAATGGTGTTCACAATCGATTTCCTTGACGATGGTCGCGTCCTTGAATGGGAAGCGACCAACGAGGGCGCGACCGCGACCGAACGCGACGACTACACGCCTCGTTTCTACGTCGCACCACGTGACCCCGACACCGATATCGATCTCACACCACTTCGCTCACAATACGAACGACACCCAGATGTCGTCGCGACCGAGATCGTATCCCGGCGCTCCGGCTTCAGGCGTGACGACGAGCGCGCTCTGGCTGTCGACGTCAACCATGTCGACCGCGTCACACCGCTTGCGCGACAGGCACACCAACTGTCAGTGTACCCCGTTGGAGATCTCGCCTGCTTCAACGTCGATTTCTCACGGGAGTTTCGCTACTGTCTGGAGACGAATTGCGATCCAACGCCGGCGGGGGAACTGTCGACGCTCCAGCTCGGTATTCCAGTGACCGAGACAGGCCAAGACACGTACAGCGAGCTCACAATTGCTGGCGAGACTGTAACCGGGTCAGCAGGAGACATACTCACCACCGTCCAAGCGGCGATCGAAACACACGATCCGGACGTCCTCGTCTGCTCGACGAGCGAGATCATCCCGACCTTGTACGAAATGGCGACAGACGCCGGCGTCAAGGACTTCTCGCTGAGTCGGTGGCCGGACGTCGACTATCAGCAGCTCGCAAGCCGGTCGACGTACTCGAGCTACGGCCGCGTCGGTCACTCCCCGGCGCGGTACAACGTGCCCGGTCGAGCGATCATCGACGAGTCAAACACGTTCTTCTATGGAGAGACGAACCTCGACGGCATCCTCGACCTCGTGTCGCGCTCGAAAAAGCCTGTCCAGGAACTCGGGTGGGCGTCGATTGGGAACGTCCTCACCGCGATCCAGATCTGTGAGGCCTACGACCGCGGCATCCTCGTGCCGTGGAACTCCTGGCGGCATGAGTTCTTCAAGCCGATGGGGACGCTCCACGACGCCGACCGTGGCGGCTTCATCTTCGCGCCCGAAGTCGGCCTCCACGAGAACGTCCACGAACTCGACTTCTCCTCATTGTACCCGAACATCATCTGTACACGGAACGTCTCACCGGACGTCATTCGGTGTGACTGCCACAGCGACCGCGACGACGTCCCCGGCCTCGGGTACTCGATCTGCGACGAGCGGGGCTACCTCGTCGACGTGCTACAGCCGATCATCGACGCTCGCGACGAAATCAAGGCGGCCATCCGTCACGAGAAGAATCAAGACGACCCCGACGAGGACCGGCTGGCGGAACTCGAGGGGCGATCGGGCGCGCTGAAGTGGATCTTGGTGGCTTGCTTCGGCTACCAAGGGTTCAGCAACGCGAAGTTCGGCCGCATCGAGTGCCACGAGGCAATCAACGCGTTCGCTCGCGAGATTCTGCTGACGGCGAAACAGCAGTTGGAGAACGGCGGCTGGCGCGTCGTCCACGGCATCGTCGACTCTATCTGGGTGACCCCGGACCCCGACGTCGACGACGAGAACCGTGAAAACCTCGACGCACTCGCGACGGAGATCACCGACCGCGTCGAGATTCGGCTCGAACACGAAGCCCACTACGACTGGGTGGCGTTCGTGCCGCAGCGCGAGAGCGACGCCGGCGCGTTGACAAAATACTTCGGCAAAGTGGCTGGCAAAGACGACTTCAAAATACGAGGAATCGAAGCCCGGCAGCGCTCAACCCCGCCGTTCATCGAGGACGTCCAGCGGGACTGTCTCGAACGGCTCAATGCCGCGCGGTCACCGGACGCAGTGCTCGACTGTCTCCAGAACGCCATCAAGCGCCTCCACGCTAGAACGGTGCCGGTTGAGCAACTTGTCGAACGGAATCGCGTCTCCAAGCCACTCGAAGGATACAGTCAGAATACGCAGAATGTGGCCGCGTTGAAGCGGGCTCGCGATCAGGACCTCGCCATCCACCCGGGCCAAGATGTCGAGTACGTGGTCGTCGACGACGAGAAGAACTCGCGAGAACGGGTCGCGTTGGCCCACGAGGAGTTCGAGTCGTACGATCCATCATACTATGAGACGCAGCTGGTCCGAGCTGTCGAGAGCGTATTGTCGCCTCTTGGCTGGGATCGGAACGACATCCGACGAGAGCTCAACGGAACACGTGTAGTTGGTATCACGGACTGGACCTGACGAACCCCCTCCCCCCTTTTTCGAGTTGTAAACTCGTGGCGGCGGGGAGGGGTGAACAGCAAGAGAGGTTACAGAACAGCCAATTGTGGCGGATATACGCGATAGAGAGGTTGAGTGTCTAATATTCTAACTTGTGACTAAATATGCGAAAGTTTATGTTGTACGTTACCTTACCAGAACCGTACTAGAGACAAAGAAAACATATCGTCTAGCTCAGATAGACGATTGACATCTCGGGATGTAGATGACTTCCTCATCTCGTCCGTGGTTCTAATTACGTGTAATCTCCCGTTTCGACGCCTCTGTGCCAACTTTAACTACCTCAACTCTCGCTATGCTACGTCTTGGATGGCCTGTTCCCTCGCGACTTACAACTCGAAAAAGGGGGGAGGGGGTGAATCATTCGAGATCGCCATAGCAGCTTCACCAGCAATCATGTCCGAAACTCGGTATTCCTCTAATTCGTGAGCGGGTCCTACGAGCGTCGTTCTTTCTCGACTAATCTGGTGCTTACTACTCGAAAACGGGGTGTTTGAGTAGGACCGTATCACCCAGAGCATCATTCACAAAAAATCCAGATCATGTGGATTTTGCTTCGAGACTCACTTCGATCTCCTTCTCCCGACAACACCAAAATGGAGGTGGGCGTGTCGAATTACGATTGTTACCGTCCCCCAACGCCTTGCAACTCGACAACGGGGGGTCTGGGTCATCGAGGGAGTTCGACGACAGCGTGTTCCTCGATCTGTTACAACTCGACAACGGGGGGTGATAGATTACGAAAACGGTATCTGACTTATTCGGAGAATGCCGGGTTGTTGTCGTTAGATAGGCTGTTTTCGCCCGGTTACAACTCCACAAGGGTCCATATTTTTATACCCAGAGTTCGAGGAGGTTCATAATGGGACGAGAGGGACGTAGAGCAGGATCGAATAATCCGGAAGGTGAGGGGGATCATCAATCTTCTGCTGCTGATCCTGAAAATTCCCAGTCGATGGATGAGGAGGGGGAGTCTCCTGGCATGTCACAAACGACCTTCGGAAACGAATCAGATTCCGCCGATTCGTCTCAAGAAGCAACTAACGGTGACGATGGCGGCATCTCAATTCGTGATCGACTCCAAACCGAGTCGTCCGGTGGCGTTTTCGCGAACAAAGACCTCGTTCGGTCAGACACAATCATCGATGAGGATCGTATTGTCGGTCGTGATGATCAGCTGGGCCGTGTCGTCGACAACCTAAAACCGGTCCTCCAGAATGAGGGGATCCCCGATATGCTCCTGAGCGGGCCATCTGGAACGGGGAAATCGCTCATCATTCATGCAGTCTGTAAACAGATTGTCGAACTATGCGAATCTCAAGGCAAGACCTTCGGGGTCCTCTCCATTAACAGCGAGGGACCGAAGACTGCAGATAGAGCCGTCTACCGGTTAGTTAAAGCTGCGGCCGACGACCTCGGTGTCGATCCTGGCGTTCCTCAAACTGGCGTCTCAACGGACCAGAAGCTCGAGCGACTGTACGAACTCATGCGAGAGTATTACGATGGAGTCATCTTCATCCTCGATGAGATCGATATGCTCGAGGGGCCGTATCAGGAAGCAGAGTACAATTCTCTCATCTACCAGCTTTCACGGGCTCGCAAACTCGCCGACTTTGATGGCCCCATCTCGCTCACAACGATCACAAACTACGCTGACTTCATGAAGAACCTCAACAGTCGCGCACAGAGTTCCTACAACCCCGACGACATCTTCTTCGATGATTACGACGCGAACCAACTTCGTAGTATTCTCCACAACCGGAGGGACGCGTTCAAGCCAGACTCAATTGCAGATGACGTCATTCCGCTTGTTGCTGCGTTCGGATCCCAAACGCACGGGGATGCCCGAAAAGCGATTGATCTCCTCAGATGGGCCGGCGAATTAGCTGAGCGGCGTGGAGCTGACACAGTCACCGAGACTGATGTTCGTGATGCTCAGGAGAAGTACACTGAAAACCGCAAACTCCGCCACATCAGCGGTATTTCAACTCAAAAGAAACTCTCAATCTATGCCGTGGCGGCAACGGCCAACTACGCAAGAGAACATTCTGAGTGGATCCCTGCTGGACCCGCGTTCAAGACGTACCAATTCATTGCTGATACGATGGACACCGACCAGTATAGTCGCGAGACGTTCGTAAATCACGTCACCGAGCAGAGTACGTACGGTGTGTTGGACTTCGAGCGTCGAGGTAAGGGTCGCGGCAGAGGAGTACATATGTATTTCTCCCTCTCTGAGGATCCGGAAACGATCATGAAGACGATTCGTGAGGATTCTCGGTTTGAAGACCTAGCTCACGAAGAGGCGACTATCAGCGCGGTCGTCCGCGAACGGGTGAAGCAGTTCCGGAGTAAGAACTAACCTCGCCCGTATTCTCCCGCACTTACTTCTCGAAAACGGGGGGTGCTCGTATCCCGCGTGATGCGTTACAACTCGAAAACGGGGGGTGTCAGTCGCTGGGGGTCTCGTTACAACTCGAAAACGGGGGGTCAGTGAGTCGAGAATTCGACGACCCAGTAGATCTACTGTGTTTGTCCTGTATCCCTCTCCCATATACAACTCGACAACGGGGGGTGTCCTACGATTTCTCTGCCATCGGTACAATTGATGACTCGGAGATAATAAAGAAACGATGAAAATGCGGGGTGTGGTTCCATCGATATTGGCCCCCCTCCAACGAACTCTAGTTACGACGGAAACGTGGGGTGGGTGTCTCCCTTTGTCGAGTCTTACTCGTCCGAGTTGACCGGTCCTTTGTACTTCGACTTCACTGAATCGCCTTCCCGCCACTGCCAGTAATAGTAGCGATTGTCGTTGATTTCCTTGATCGTGATCGTCGCTTTGGCTGGGACGTCGTCCGGAAGATCGTCTGGTCGCTCTTCGACCTCCTCTTGATCTGCCGACTCCTCGAGACGGGCCTCTCGTTCCTTGTGCTCGGCGAGCGCTTCAGCGTACGAAGCAACGTCTCGGAGCCACTCTGGGTCCGACTCGTTGAGCGTGTTGACGATCTCCGTCGGGAGGTTCGCCGGTGGGGTCGGGGGTTCGTAGGACATCGGCTGCTTTCGTATTAACCAACAACAACTGCGACTTCATAGTTTTGTTGGTTAATACGGTAGAGACGGTTTCACGCCTGCGGGCTGTAACACTACTTGAAACTTCTTTATATATGAGTTTCGTACTATGTTACACTGTGCTCTGGCGCATCGAACTTGAGGTCCTCGCCACGGTTGACCGCGGCGACACGATCTCCGAGCTGGCGACGAAACTCGACCACAGCGAGAGTTACCTCTCTCTACTCGCTGTCGCCGCCGAACGCCATCAACGGAGCACACACTTCCTGAGGGCGTCCCCCTGGTATCGACTGGACAGGCTGTCTCTAGGTTCACACGCAGCAGTTGGAGGTGACACCAATGTGCGGAACGATAACAGTTGAACCGGGTAGTATAATCTCTAGCTCATGCGACCGCGGAAGTCATCCAGATTGTAGGCGTTGTCGTCTTTAGGAAACACGGCGACGGCTGTCATGGTCCCATCGCTGATCTCGTAAACAACGCGATAGCCACTATTGCCGACACGTTCACGATAGAAATTGTACTGGCCAGATCCGGTGAGGTAGGTAAGGTGCTCTTGGGGAACCCGTCCCCACTGAATCTTGTCTTCCCAGTCGTGGATTTTGTTGAGAATGCGCTCCGCGTGATCGGGGTTGTGTGCTTGAATTGAAGCGAGATCCTCAGCGATAACGATGTCGAGAATACGGAGTTTGTCTGGGGCGCGCGGCACGCTGCTAGTCTAATTCGATGCCCAGACGTTCAGCGGCTTCTTCGGTGGTGAGAAGCTCGTCGTCATCGGCGTCGTCGAGGGACTCGCCCCGTTCAGGGAGCACCGCTGCCTCGTCGGGAAGCATCTCTGCCTCGTCGGCGTGCTCTGGTTGTTCCCCGTCTACTGCCATACTTCTCATTTCGAACCTGTGGTCATAAGCCTTGCCACGCTACGAATACCAGGGTTAGGATCGGTGTGATAGGGATATAACCCGGTTACGTCCACCAATTCGGGAATATTCCGAACGATAAGAAAAGAGTAAGATAGAGGGATGCTACATGATTCGGTAGGAGTGAGGGACTCACGTCATCCGACTCCACAGCGGTGTCACGCTTCACTTAGGGGCGTCTGGCTCTGTTGAAATCCTCAGCAGCTGATAGTTTTTCACCCCAATGGCTCAGTATAGAACAAAGGCCCCCCAATCATTATCTCATCAGCTACCACACATCATGTATGAATAAGATAATTTGGACACTCGCAGCAGCATACGTTCTTGTTGGATTCGGTTTATTCTATAGTTTAGCAATAGACTCTAGCGAGCTGTTCTTGGGAATGACCGCTCTTGTTTATCTTCTCATGAGTCCGTTAGCATATCTTGTTTATAAAAAGCGAGTAGTGAACGAGTAGTCGGTCAATACGCACTCTTTAGCGACCCGTTGTTTCAGGCAAGAACCTATCTGAAGAAGAGGATTTCAACAGAGCCGGGCGTCTCTATACAAATCGGGTTTCCGGAGGATACTCAAGACCCACTAGCTGGCACATTTCTCAGACGAGATTTAAAGTTCAAGAATTTCGAACTTGCGAGTATGACCCCTCACCCCGCCACGGAGACACCCCCACCTGATCTCGAAACCGGGATCAACAATCTCATAACTGTCAGCCGGTTATTGGATCATCCAGAACTGGCGCGTGTCTGTGTGTACACCTGCTATTACGGGCCGGTCACCCGCCCAGAGATCAAGGCGGCACTGGATATCCCGAAGACCACGATCTACGACCACGTAGAGACGCTTGAGGCGCTCGGGATCGTCTCGCTTGCGGGAGATCGACCGGTGGAAGTGACCGCAGATCCGGTTCGAATCACCACTGACGGCATTGTCGTGACGCCGACGATCCTCCACGCCGTTGCATTCCAGGAAGTCGACGACGATGTCTCATACTTCGTTGAGCGACACGGCGTTGGCAAACTCGCTGCTGCTGTCCGACAGGCCGGACTCCATTATGCTGGAAAGATCACCCAGCGAATGGCCGCTGATCCTCTTGGTATCCCAACTGGGGAAGCGATCAGTGTTATCCTGGCGCTGAAGCCTGCGCTCGCGGTTGGGCAGGAATACGATCCTTACTTCGCCGTGATTTTCCCGGAAACATCGGATGACATCGGATTTGAGAGCGACCATGACGCGGCAGTACCTCGTCAGAATTCCGAGTCATGACTGAGTCCATAACAGTAGTCGACGCAAACGAATTGGGGCATCGAAAAATAGTACCCGTATCTCCCGAATGGCTGTTCTAGACGAACTCTCGGGATTCGAGTTCGAGGACGTCATAGAGGATGTCTTCCGCAACCTCGGCTACGAGAACGTCCGGCAGGCTGAGAAGACAGCTGACGAGGGGCGAGATGTCATCATGGAGGAGGTCGTCGACGGCACGCGGCGCGCAATTGTCGTCGAGTGTAAACACACGGGGACGGTCGGGCGGCCGGTCGTCCAGAAACTCCACTCGGCGATCGCGACGTTCGACTTCGATGGCCCGAAGCGAGGGATGGTCGTTACGACGGGCCGGTTCACGAGTCCCGCCCAGGAGTACGCCGACCGTCTCCAACAAAACGCCGATCCGTATCCCATCGAGCTGCTTGACGGCGAAGATCTCCGAGAGATAGCCGACGAAATCGGCCTTGACCTCTACAACGGTCGCATCGAGATTCTCTGCGACGAGACCCTCCGTCCGTACGACCCGGCAGCTGACGTCGACGCGCCCGTCCAGGAAGCGTTCCGAGATATCGAGAACATCGAGGCCGCTGACGTCCTGACACCCCATTCGGCGGTGACGTTCCGACCGGTGGTTGCGGTTACCGCGGACACGAACGCTGTCTTCGAGACGTCTGTCGGCGTCATCCACCGGATCAACGATCGGACGCAGTTCGTAGTTCACGCTGAACGTGGCCACCCACAGGTCGTCGACGAAGATGTCGCGACGTTGGTCACCGAGAACCTCCACGCGACAGTCGACCTCGACGCCGAGCAGTTCGGAGAGGTGTTCGACGACGTCGAGGAGCGCCGGTTCGGCCAGACGCAAACGGAGTACAAGGACTGGGCCGTCGAGCGCCTCCAGCAGCACCACAAGACGACGGTCACTTACACCGGCGACAACAACGTCACGTACAACAAAACCTGCGAGCCGAACCGCTCGGACATCTCCGTGCAGTCCATCGAACCAGTGTACCTCCCCGAAGTTCGGCACACCACCGACATCCAGGAGTACACCTACCCCTACGAGTACTACGCGGCAGGCCCCTCTCGAGTTACCACCGAGGACGGTATCCACCGCTGTGTCCACTGTGAGACCAGCGGCGTCGACGAGCCGTACGCGTACTGTCCGAACTGTGGAGCGATCGCCTGCGACAGACACACCAAAACGGAACGACTGGAAGGCGAACCGATTTGTACAGGCTGTGCGGTAACGGAACGGTTCGCGCTGAAGACGAAGTTCTTCTACGACGAAGATAATCTCGAGGCATTCCGCGAGGAGTACGCCGCGATGCCGATCCACGAGAAGGTGATGGAGAATAAGCTCCTCACTGCTGGTGGGGTAGTAGTTACGGCAGTTCTACTACTGATTGGCATCCTCGCACTTGGAGGTGTAATCTGAGCACCGAGGTGTCGAATTGGTTACCGCTCAGCCCATGTCCGACAGTATTCAATAACGTCTTGAGGATGTCTGCTCCACTTTCACCACCTTGCGGCACCGTTTTTTATCGGTCCGTTAATAGTTGGTATCGTGAAACCAAATAGTCGTCTTGAGCTACACTTTCTGAATGTAGACCACGGCGATTGTACCGTGATTCGCCATCCTGGGGACGAGCACAAGGAAAGGGGGCGAATCTCGTTTGTCGATATCAACGACTGGAAAGATAGAAAACCAGATGACGAAAGTGTAGTTGCTGGCCTGAGCCAGTTCCTAAAGAGCAACTACGACGGCGGCACAGGGATGTTCAAGAGCCAGATATCTGAGGAGGAGTATGATGAAGAGTATCTGAATGATCCGGTCGATTATTACCAAGACAATGTCGAAGATAGACATGACTCTATCTGGCGATTTATTTCTACTCACCCAGATATGGATCATTTGTCTGGCCTTAATCGGCTAAGAGAGGAAGTCGGAATATCGGGGCTTTGGGATACTGACCACAACAAGGAAATGGACGAAGGAGACGAGTGGGGCCCGGGCTTCGAGCCCGAAGATTGGGAGGCATATACGGAGATCCGAAATGACGAAACAAGTCATTTCCATATCCAGCCTACGGAGGGAGATCAGGGTGATTTCTGGGAACAAGACAATATCGAAATTCTTCATCCAACCCCAGAATTCGTTCAAGAAATTAATGAGGAGAATGCTGATACTGAGAAACCGGAATTCAACGATATCAGTTTGGTTCTCCTTCTAGAAACTAGGGCCGGCAGCGTTCTTCTTCCAGGGGACGCTGAACAGGATACATGGGACCGTATTCTTGAAGAGCATGAAGAGCAACTCGATGATGTTAGAGTCCTCAAAGCAGCTCATCACGGTAGAGAAGACGGTTTTCATCAGGAAGCAGTAGAGGCGATGGATCCCGAGCACGTCGTTCTGAGTGTAGGAAAGAAACCCTCGACAGACGCACATAGTGACTATACGGACGTATGTAGGGACGACGCAAAGGTGATTTCGACGAGACAACACGGTCGAGTGAAATTCACCATCACCAAGCGTGGCACATTGATTCGGTCCTTAGAATATCCCGACGGGATTTTTGATTTACCCAGTGAATAAGATCGCATTTGGTCGGCCTCTTTCGTCTCTACAGCTGTACGATGTGCTTGCGAACCTAGTCCCGTTTTGGATTCATCTAGAGATTGTTGAGAGCTCTACGACACACTGCCCGTTGAAAAACTGGTGAAATTACTTGTATCATTAGTGAAGACGGTCGTATGAATGATTGGAAGACGCTCGAAATTCGAGGCTCATTTCTTGAACGTTGACCATGGTGACTGTACGATTCTTCACCACCCTGGAGATGGGGATCACCCTCAAGGCCGGGTTTCCATGGTGGACATCAATGACTGGAAAGACCGACAAGACCCAGATGTTGCAGGGCTCGGGTACTTCCTGAGAAATCTAATAAGCTCCAGTAGCCCAGAATCGGAGGAAGAGTATGCGCATGAATACCTGAATCCCCCTGTCGAATACTATCGAGAGAACGTAAATGATGGTGGTGTCGGTATCTGGAGGTTCATCCTAACTCACCCAGACATGGACCATCTATCCGGATTAGAGAAACTTGATGATAGGGTCGAAATTACGGAGTTCTGGGATACGTTTCACGAGAAGACGCTGAGTGTAGACCAAAACGACTGGCCTGAAAGATTCGACCCCGGAGATTGGAAACGCTACGAGAAAATCCGCCACAACGAAACGAATCACCATTACATCAACCCGACTAAGGGAATCAAGACCTCGACTTGGAAAGAAGACGACATAGACATCCTGCATCCATCATCTGCGTACGTAATCCGGAAGAACAAGGAGAACGCGAACAGATCTAACGAGGAGTATAACGACCTGAGTTATGTATTGAAAGCCAATACAGTCGCGGGAGGGATTCTCTTGCCAGGAGACCTTGAGGAAGAAGATGCTTGGGAACGACTGTTAGAGTACGCAGGTGATGAGTTAGAGGACGTCCGGGTTTTGAAAGCAGCTCACCACGGGCGAGACAATGGATTCTATCCCGAGGCCGTCCAGAGGATGGATCCCGACTACGTAATCATTAGCGTGGGGAAGAAAGACGAACACGATGCACAACCAGACTACAATCGCATACTGAGTGACGATACCGAAATCTACTCGACCCGCCAACATGGCCGTATCAAGGTTACAGTTACCAAAGAAGGAGAGCTAACGCTTGACTTAGAAGAACCAGACGGAATCTTCGATCTGCCTGACTAACTGGAAGTATCCGTTTGCTTGACTCCTTTTGGGCAATCGTGAGAGGAAGATTCGTACTACTGAGACTTCTGCTGAGTGTAAAAGTCAATAATCGCATACTCGACGACCTTCCTGTTGAACTTCTCTTTGCGTTTTCCAAAAGTCCAGACTCCTACTAAGGAGAGCATAAAAATCAGGCCGAGTATCGCTGTTGACCTGACTGGGACGAGTGACCAGAAACTACCAATCCAGACTCCAGCGACAAAAATGAGTGACACAAACCACATTCCCCACATACTCCGGTGGAAGGTGTGGATTGATTGAAAGCGAAGGGCCCGAGTCGCAGGTCCACTCTCAAGGTAGCTTAGAACCAGTTGCATCAATCGACCATGGTGCCCAAACTCATTGGCCAAATCGAACTGCTCCCTGGCTAACGGCCAGAACTCTTGCTCGACTTCGGTCACGTGAAGATCAGACAATGTACAGCGCTCGAATCCAAGCCAACTCCGCAACCTAGAGGGCAAGAATTCAAAAGTTCCGTCTGGGTCGTATGGGTCGATTCCCCGCATATCCGCGACGAGAAGGCCGAAAAGACGTGGTTTTCCATTTAGTCTACTAGCAAATGCCTGGATAATGTGGCCAGCAATAAATCCGACAACAAGGAATGCAGCTACAAGAACTCCGGAAGATAGGCTACCGAGATATTCTTCGACACGCACAGTAGCCATAATGACTACCAGAAGCATTGAACCAGGCAACAAATTCGCGAGGATATCATAGATGTGTAGCGATCGAAGCACTCTCGCAACTGCCATTTTGGTTGAAGCTCTCCGGCTTCAACAAGAAAGTTTGTGAATCCAGATATGGGGCACAACCCCCCGCTTTCAGGGCACGGCAGGATTCGGCTTATCCATTACCCGAGTGCCTGCTGGAGTGCCCGTTATACCTTGTCGATCGCGGCGTCGATGAGCGGCCCCTCGACGTCGGGGTTGTCGATGGTCAGCTCCTCGTACACTCGTTCGGGGAGGCCGAAGGTGACGTCGTTCTGGCGAGCGAACCGCCGAATGGCCTGATACCGACTGTTCGACGGTTGTCCCATCGCGACGAACAGGCCGGTGTCGGCGATGTGGAGCCGGCTCACGCGTCGTCGACTGTGTCGCCGTCGCCGACGTTCACCTCATCCAGAGATGCCCCACCCTCCTCGATGTCGTAGTGCTCGTGGACGACGGGCCGCAGCGACTGCAGAATCATCTCCGCGGCCAACGGCGAGATGTCCAGGTCCTCAGCCATCAGCCGGTGGGTCACCTCGCCGCGCTCACGAGCAACAGCGTAGGTGAGCGCCGTCGCGAGCCCGGCGACGCCGTGGCGGTCGATGTAGGTATCGATGTCGGCGTTCGTCTCACGACGGCCGACAGCGTCGATGAGCGCCGGCGTGAACGTGTACTCACGGTCACCAGCAGCCGTCGTCACGGTCAGGTCGATCGGGCGGGCGGCGTACCGACGGGGCTGCCCGTCGTCGGTGACGTCGACGACGCCGGCGTCGACGAGCCGGTTGACGTAGCTGTAGGCGGTCCCCTGGGCCAGTTCGAGATCGTCCATCACGTCCTGGACGGTCGCCTCGCCCTCCCGAGCAAGGTACGCATACAGCTGGGCCAGCTGCGGCTCCTCGAGGAGGTACGCGACTGAGAGGAAGTCGCGGACAATGTCGCCGTTAGCACGATTTGAAGTGCGTGACACGGACCGTTCTTAATTACAGTTTACAGCAAAACCGTAAAGGGTATTTGGATCACTTCGCCGGCGTCGCGACGAGATGTTTCTGGAGGTCACGCGTCCAGTACGTCGCGAGCCCGCCAGTTACAGCGGGCGCACAGGTGCGACGGGCTTCCAGCACTGCTACCCTCCCACTCGCGCCCTCCAGTCGCTCGTTGAGGAAGGGGACTTAGCGCCTACAAAGCGTTAACCCGGATAATTGAGGCCACTGGTTCGTCTCTGTTCGATGTCAGAGTAAGTAGCAGGGACTGCGATAGTTGTGGGATGCCGAGCGACAAGGAGATCTGAGTGTCTCTTACTAGTTATTCTTATTGTGCTTTCTTATCTGTCTTACTAATTGTACTGACTAATTGTACTTGCTAGTTGTACTGTATAGCACAACTAACCATACTAACTGATTTGTCTGACGCAAATTTATGACGAATGGGTCTAACAGGTGAGACATGCTCACGTACACGACATACAGCGAAGCTGGCGGCGTCGGAAAGACGACGCTTGCGTCGAATCTCGCCGACGCGCACGGCCAGCACGATCGCGATGTTCTTGTAATCGATCTTGACCCACAAAACGGCTCGTTAACGTATTTACTCGGTGTTGACGCTCCACGTGATGATAGTAACGCAGACAACATTGCGCGCCACCTCATCGACCGGCCAAAGGGGGCATTTGAAGACCTCATCCTTGAGACGCCATTTGGATTCGATCTCGTTCCAAGCCACAATATGTTAGAAAACCTCGCTGATCTCCTTGCTCGCGCTGCCTCAATGGCAGAAGACCTCGATGAAGAGTTCGAGCGCCACGATCAGCTGCGACAGGTACTTCTCAACGCGGGCATCCCCGAGGAGTACGATACGATCGTCGTTGATCCGCCGGCAACTGCTGGCCCCCATCTCTACAACGCCATTGGCGCAACCCGTTCGTTGGTGATCCCGCTGGAACCGACAGGGAAAGGAATGCAATCGATAGAGGGGCTCCAAGATGTCGTTCAGGGCTTCGAAGAGACGGTGGGTGTCACCGTGGGTGTGCTCGCAGTTGTACCGAACGGTGTTGGCCGGACGACGGACCAACAACGGTACCTGACGCGTATTCGCGAGCTGGGGTACGACGCGCCAGTCGCAATTGGTGAGCGATCGTCGCTATTCGAAGGCTGTTGGGACAAGCAGACGACAGCATTCGCGTACGTCAATGAGTATCGATCTCGGAAACGCGATCATGAAATGGAGACGCTCGAGCAGTTACACGAACTCGCCAGCCATCTTGAGGAGGTGAGTGCCTAATGCCGAACGGCATGAAGTCCGGGAGCGGCGATGATCCGTTCGCCGAGGATGACGATGTCGACGAAGAGCCTGTCGACGATGTCGAGGATACGGACACAGATGCTGGCGATCCGTTCGATGAGCAATCAACAGCGCCAGAACCTGATCCGGCGTCGACGACGCTACCAGGCATCCCTGACCATCCTGCTGACGAATCTTCCCGGCTGCCGTGGATCCACCGTCGCGATGGAGTGAAAGACGATCGGGACCACAAGACGATCCACTATACGGAACACACGGTAAAGAGGGAACGTCGGGAGCTCCGGCCTGCGCTTGAGGAACGACTTGGGGATGATGTCGAACTCACTGATGCCCGAGAGGCGGCATATCTCGTCGGAATGGACCATCTAGATGAAGTCGCTGACGTGCTTCGAGAGTGGGGATACGATATCGAGTGACCGGTATCGGTCCTTCGCGTGTTACCTGAAGAATCACACCGAGCGCGCCCCAATTGGGAACGCCGAACAGTTCCCCTCGCAGGGCTCACAAGGGCGATGTTCCACCGGTGTGTCGCCGATCGGCTTGACAGCGAACATGTGCTCGGCGGACGGCCCGTCTGAAACGACCGGCGTGATCACGCCAGCGTATAGCGTCGGTGCCGCCGGAGCGCATAGCGGTAGGAACCATACGAAACGCCGCTCGTCAACAGCAGATACGTACCGAAGAGCACGCCAAATACGGGCGTCAACACGACGTTTCCGGTGACTGCGAACCACGTCACGAACAGCCCGAGAGCCGTTCCGCCACCCACGACAAACAGGTACACCATCATGACGAGCGTCGACGGGACGACCGTTTCCGTCCCCCAGAACTCGCGCTCCTCGTAGATTGGGTACGCCGAGCCGATGCCGACCGCGAACATCGCCGCAGCGAGACACATCACAACTCCGACGGCGGCAGTTGCCACCGCCTGAAGCACCGTTATCCCCAAAAGGATCGAGACGAACGAGCTGAGAACAGCGACCGGCACTCCAATCGCAACGCCGGCGAGGAGCCGTCCACGGACGAGAGCCGCGGATGATGTCTCGGTGAGAAGGAGGAGCGGTAGTTGCGGCCGCTCGTCACCGAGCGGGTTCAACCCGAAGGTAGCGCCTGAGAGGTAAGTCGCGAGAACGACGCCGCCCCCAGTGATGAGGGGTCCGAGGGCGTCGCCCGAAAACTCGAGAAACATCGTCGCGAACGGTGCGATAAAAAAGACGGCGATCAGAAGGTGACTCAATTCCGCCGGGTCACGGCGACCGCGCACGAGAATCCCCCACGCGATACGACCGGGTTTAGTCCATGCGAACGGTCGTGGGGCAGAGAATCCGCCGCTCGATCGCCGCACCTGCGTCGACTCGTTGTTGCCGACCGGATCGGTAAACCAGAGCGTAGAAACCTGCCTGGTCGAGACGGCGAGACCGACCGGTGTGAGAGCGATTAACGCCGCGAGCACCGCTACCGCCCCTAGGGAGGTCGGTCTGGAGACCGGTGTTCCGACGAACGCGAGCGCAACGTATTCCACGAGGGGATCGAACGCTACTGTCGACAACAGCCGCTGTACTGAGAGGTCGGATTCGACGATGAATTGCCCGACGAACTGCGACGCGACGACGAGCCCGACCATCGCGAGGATACCGACCGCTTTCAGGAGACGGCGAAGGCTGGGGAGTTGCCGCAGGAGTCGCAGCACAGCAATTCCTCCGGCGTACCCCCAGACGGCGGCACAGCAGACGAGTGGCAGCGCGACCGCCCCGGCCGAAGCGACGAGCAGCGGCGAGCCCATTCCGAGTGCGAACGTGACAACCACTGCTCCGACTGGGATACCGAACCACAGGGAGAGCCGTCCCATCTCTGCTGTGATGAGCCCGATAACGACTGCTCGCGGGTGAACCGCCAGCAGGACGAAATCCGCACCGTCGATGTGTCCGAGTCGTTCGAGGGTCCGAAACACCGATATCGACAGGAGACCCAGAGGAACGAGCGTCGCAGCGGGCGCGAAGAACGGGACCGCTGTCACGGAGCGCGCGGTTTGCCCGAGCACATACGCCGTCGGCAGCGCGAACAGGAGCGCGCCGCCGAAGAACAGCGCCGTGATCAGGAGTCCAAGGACTCGACGGGGGTTTCCGAGGTACCCACGGAGGCTTCGGACGAACTCCGCCCGCCCGATTCGGAGCCCGTGGCGAACGTCCTGTCGGAGGCTCATTTTCTCTGAGAGGCCGCGCCCGTTTCGGGTTCGCTCGTGACGGCGAGGAACGCGTCTTCCAAGGATCCACTCTCGCCAGTCTCCGCACGGGCCTGTACTTCGGTGGGCGTCCCCTCGGTGACAAGTCTACCGTCAAACAACACTCCGACCTCGTCAGCGACGGCTTCGACCACCGGAAGAATGTGTGTTGAGAGGAAGACCGTGGTTCCAGCGTCGGCGAACGCGGTGATCGATTCCCGGATCGTGCGCGCCGCTCGGGGGTCAAGCCCCGATGTCGGTTCGTCTAAATACAGGACATCCGGTTCGTGCAGGACGCTCTGTATGAACGCGGTCTTCTGTTTCATTCCCTTCGAATAGCCGTCGATCCGCCTGTCCGCGTCACCGGCTAACCCGAATTGGTCGAGGTACTCGCCGATGCGCTCGCAGGCAACGGACCGCGAAATGTCGCGAAGATCAGCGACGTATTCGAGCTGCTCGCGGGCGCTAAACTCGTCGTACAGCGGCGGCGTCTCAGGGAGATAGCCGATCCGACCCGCGATCGCACGCCGGTCGCTCGGGTCGATGCCACAGACGCGTACCGATCCGCTGTCCGGATCGCTGAGACCGGTAAGGAGCCGCATCGTCGTCGTCTTCCCCGCACCGTTCGGGCCGAGAAAGCCGTAGACGGTCCCGTGCGGGATGTCGAGCGTGAGACTGTCGAGAGCGACTTCTGAGCCGTAGCTCTTCCGGAGATCGGTCGCCAGAATGGCAGATTCGTCGTGGGTGGAGGGCATACGTAACGGATGTCATTTTCCGAACCAGTCGTCTATGCGTTTCGGAATTATCTTTCCGCGCGAATGAAGCCCTGTTCGGCCATCTTGTCGTCAACGTCGACGGCACGGTACATTCCGTCAAGACCGGTCGCGACGACGACCGATGGGGACTTCCAGGCGTCGAGACAACCGGCGAGTGCGCCCAAGAAGTGACGTGTGCTGGTGAGTTGTGAACCTGCGGGCTACCTCGACCTGGTCAAGGACGCGGTCGGCCGGGGCCAGTTCAAGGAGGCGCGTCGTGTTCGCTCGGTTCGCGCCGTCGACCCAGAACGCCGGGCCGACACCGCCGAGGATGTGATCGAGGAGCAGCGCTTGGACCGGCGTTACCCCGAGGTCGTCGTCAACGTCGACGAGTGTGACACTCGGGGCGAGTTCCGGAAGATCGGCGGTCGGTCGTCGAGAGGTTCGCATGGTCACGTAGATGGAGAGTCGTGTAAAAAGGGGTGAGCCATAGACGGACGGTGAAAGTGGAAGTGGTTCGGGTCGGTGACTTTGTTTAGTCGTCAGGAGGTACGTTCTACCTCAAGACGGCCCTGATTCTCTCGGTTTGGCCCCGTGTAGTACGTCCCTTCGAGTGTTTCAGATTCAGGGTCATACTCAATCGTGGTCGTCCCCGCGTGCTGGTCAACCTCGTCATGGAAGTCATCACCCCTATTGTCGTAGTTGTAGGTTAGCGTGGGTGGCTCGTGGTCGAATAGGATGGTCGCACCCGTGCTTTTTGAAGTCGAGTTCGGGCCGTCAAACTCAACGAGAATCCGGTCCCACGACTGCCTGATTCGCAGAGTCGCCTCCATCTTCACGAGATCGTATCCGAGGTCGTTGACGGCAACCACGTCTTCGTCGTCGTACTCGTCCGTGTCTGTGTAGAGGTGGCCGGTCCACTCGCCGCTAAGATCTGGTGGTGAACCGATTGCCTTCGAAATAGGCCAAACGTTCCACAGTCCCCTCGAAACGACGAGATACACGGCTGTCGACGCTAGTACGAACGAAATCGTCACGTTGCCGAAGATACCGTATCCCGTGAGTGAAGCAACTGATGAACCGAGATTGTCGGCTATTAGGACACCTGCTGCACCGAACGCAAAGAGGGTGATACGGCGGCGTCGTGGTTGATCGGTCGAGAACCCGTGGGTCCCGCGCATTAGAGGTCGTCGAACATCGTCCGCATCTTCTCGATGTACTTCTCAGCGCCGTCAGTGTTCCATTGCGTGTTCTCGTCCCCGAACAGATCCTCCATCTCTGATACCTGATCGAAGCCAGTGAGGTCTGTACTGTCCCGTTCAAACCACGAGAGCACGTCATCGAACCGGTCGGTGAGATCGGACGTTTTCAGGACGTGGTCGGGTACATTGTAGATCAGGCACTCGATGTAGTAGGAGGGCGTGTCGAGGGTGAACAAATGATTATCGTTGTAGTGGCCCCGCGCGTTTTTGAACATCCGCACAGTCTCGCGGAAGTTGTCGTGTTTCGCGTTCCCGTTCTCGTAGTGTACTTTCGGAAAGTTGACCCACCACTCGTCACTCATGAGGGGCTTGAACATCATTCCCTCTGTGTATTCGGGATCTCCATCCTCGGGATAGGTGTGATAGATGCGGTACTCCTGAGCGGCGACCACGTCTACGTCGATGGGAAGCGGATTATGAGGACCCGAGATTTCGATCGCCTTCCCGGAGTTATCGATGGGGTCCTTCAGCAGGTTTTCGCGATAGAATTGTCGCAGGGCCTGTACAACACTATCACGAAAGCCATCGTCGTACCCGTAATCTGCCGGGGAGTTATCATCGTGGTACCGCTCCTGCTCTTCATCAGTGAGATCACTGAGGTCCCGCCTCCACGGAGATCTGAGTTGTACGATCAGATCGAGATCGCTCGACCCTCTCGTGTTGGTGTAGTTCTTGTACGACCCTTGGGTGTAGATTGTGAACGCGTTGATGTCGGTGTGTTGAACGAGAGCTGACCGATCACGATTCAGGTCTCGTTCGATCCTCTCTCGGGCAGTCTTCGAGTTCTGGTTTGCGGCTGTCTCTCGCTTGGCCCATGTGTCGGGAATCTTGGACTTCCGAACTGCCATTATTCGCCCGCCTCCGCTTCGTTTTGGGATGTGGTGTGTTCAATAGACATCCGAATGAAACAACGGATTCCGGAGACATAAGCGTAGCCAGACCGGTGTGGAAGTGATAATTAACACTGGAATTTGCCCGAAGGCGTGGCTGTCCCACGGGAACAAAAGGGGGGTTGAGTGGCCGTGGGCCACAATCTCGGAGGATGTGTTTGATGCGTGCCTTATTTTCACGGCTATTGGGTGGTTATCCACTGAGGGCATGTGTAAATCAATCGCCGCCGTGGTCAACTGGTTGGCCGTTTGAAAACAGCGATAGCGACGAAGCTTGGGATCCGACTGTATTTGACCGTATTATCAATTTTATATTCAATATTGATACTTGATTATTTTGCGAATAATCAGTGCCGTTTCGGCATTCATTGTTGGGTAGAAAGGTGCTATCTGCTCGGTTGAAATCTTAATCTTCGGATACTTCTTTGTCTGAAACAGCCGGTCGCTGAAGAGTACAGTTATCGAATAGAACACGAATGTCCAAAACTTTAATAATAAATCGGACTGTCTTGCCAATATGAGTTGGTTAAAAGAATTTATTGTAGGGATCATAGACTCTTATAAAACAGATGTAAAAATCATAATTCTACTCGTCATCGTGTTTCTAATCATTGTCGGACTTTTCGAACTTTACGAACTGATAATTTAATAGTCGCACACTCAATCTTGGTAAATAGATAATCTTCGTGGAGTGTTTCGAAGCGTGACTGCGGTCAAATCTTGACGCATCAACGCCAACAACTCCACTCGTCGGAAGTTCGACTAATCCAGGAGTTCGGCGGATACGTGGCATCTCGATCAGTTCGTCAAGTACCCCACGATAGGTCGTGTTCTTCCGAACTTTGAGACACAGCAGAACAACGTGCTGGAGAAGTGGCTCTGTTGAAATCCTAGTCTTCAGATATATTTTTGCCTGAAACAGCCGGTCGGTGAGAGCTGCGTATTGAATCCGGTCACAGAGTACCTGTCCGTTTTGGAATTTTATTTCTCCCGAAAACACTTATTCTCAACCACTGTATCCTGAATTAGTGAAACGACGCTCATTCTTACTCGGATCTACAGGGATTGCCGGTTTATCCGGGTGTCTCGGAATTCAAAGTGGAAATGAAAGTGGAAATATTCGTCCCGAAGGGAACCCTACCGACGCTCCTAATGAGTTCGTCTGTGAAAGCAGCGAGTTCAATAGACATCTTAAGCCGTATGATTCAGACAATCTCAGGTGGGGCGATACAGACGAAGAGTCACTCCGTGTAGATGGACTCTCGTTCAATTATGGGGAAACGGCTGAGATCAGCTTACATGCCAACGAACGAGGTACCAGCGACTCATTTAATTTCGAGATATATACCGAGAACGGGTGGCGCGATGTGCGGGGAGTAGTAGACGACAGTAAGATCGGCTATACTGATGAACTTGTCAATGGTGGCTTCACATGGGAGCTCGAATTGACTGAAGAGGGAATCATCTCCGCAAGTAATGATACAATCCCCCTTGAAGTGTGTCCTGATCTCGTTTCGGGTCGGTATCGATTCATTTTCTGGGGCTTGATCGGAGACGGGTCTGTTGCTGTCAGTTTCGACATTGACGTATGAATACACTATACTGAACGAGAGCAGTGACCACTTCCACTCCGCTGATGGATTCTTTATATAGTTGGCAAACAAATATGTCTCTACGTGACAAGAACCGCGGCACAGGCCCCAACCGGGTCACGGTGGGAGCGCCTCGGTCCACGGAGGCATCTCGACAGCGCGGGCTATGAATCTACACCGAAAGATTACGACGTAGACGGACTTTACACCACGAATACTGGCGATCTTGTCGAAGCACGGTCCTTCGATATGACATTCCGCGAAATGGTTGACGGCGTTCTTACAACCTACCCACGCGAGCAACAGGTCCGACACGATCGGTCAGTCACGCTAGAAGATATTGTCGCCGAAGTCCCAGCCTGCTACCTCCGATTCTACGATACTTTCGACCACGAACAGGGCGACCCGAAACCTTGGGAAGCTGTCTTCCGAGCGCACGTGCTCCGCTGCGTGAAAGGCTGGAAGAGTGAAACGACTCTCTGGAAATACCTCAAACAGAAGCCGTTTCTTACCACGCAGCTCGGCTTCGATGGAATCCCCCATCAGTCCACACTCTGGCGGGCGTGGGAAGACCGTCTCAAAGACGTTCGTGGTGCGGTTCGAGATGCTGCCGAAGTCGTCGTAGACATCGCTCGATACCACGACATTCCTGCGCCCGAACCTGAGTTTCTACCCGACCAGCCGATGGACACGGTCACGCGATCGAAAAGCAAGGATACGCTCGCTCGTGAGAAGGCCCGAGAGGTTTGGAAGGGTGCGAAACCCATTGTCGAGGACTGCTTCCATCTTGACCGCAGCGGGAACGCAAGTATTCCCGAAGGCGCATTCTGGGAACAGCAGTCATATTTCGGGATGCGGAGTGATATGCACCCGAACGACGGCGCACAGTCCTTTGCCACCGACTCTACCCGGACGGAAACGCCGTCGGGTGATTCACACCGGTTACAGACGAAGACGCTTGGCGTCGAACGTATCCGGACGATGCTCCGGGACACTAGCCGGACGCTCGTTAAACAGGCGAAAGCGAAAGACAAGATGGGACGCAAGCAGATGGCGGCTATCGACTTCACGAAGGGCAACCCGTGGAGTGGACATGTTGAACGTGACAGCAGCGGACAGAATCAGGAACCGTGGATTCTCGGTTACAAAGGCGACGACGGGCCATTCTTCCAGTGGGCGGTTATCAAACTTGTCGGCCACGATGTCCCACTGATCCTTGATGCTGTTCCGGTCGTTCGAAGTCGAACGCGGGCGGATATCGTGGACGATCTCCTAGATGGAGCGACCGAGATCGTCCCCGGACTCGATTTGGTGATGATGGACCGTGAGTTCGCGCCTGACGGCGTGAAAGAGGTCTGCGAGGAGCACGATGTCTACTACCTCAATCCCGGCGTTGTGCGGTCCAGTAGTGACCATGAACACCAGATCGCCAAGCTTGCCAGCAAAGACAAAGACTTCGACGTCGTCGAGCAAGAGCGCCTCGACGACAGGCCGACACGGAAGGCAGTCTACCTTCCGAAACGCGAGTGGGAACGTGAAGAGGAAGACGACGACGGGACGGACGTGACAATCCGACAGGAGCTCATCGAGGACTTCGAAGATATCGGTGACACCACGCCGCTGTCGGAGGACCGTGACGGCGACTCGCCGCTAAGCAACCTCCTCGACGAGGTTGCCGAAGAAGAGGAGATCAAGGAGCCGGCGCGTGTCGAAGCGCCGACGGTACCTTTTGAGACAAATCTCCCGTGGGTAGATGTCGATCCCGATGATGAGTGGGAGATGAAGCACCAGATCGGGCGGCTGATGGTCCGGTACAAGCAGCGCTGGGGCATCGAGAACGGGTTCAAGAAGCTGAAGACGTTCCTCGCGGAGACGCAATCACCTGACCACCGGTTCCGGTACTTCAACTTCGCGTTCGCCTGCGTGTTGTATAACTGCTGGCGACTCGTGGATATCCTCGTGCAGTTGGAACTCCACGGTGAGGTCGGCGACCAGCCGGCAGTCTCTTCGAACTCGTTCCTGACATTTGCCAAGAAGAACTACGGCCTCGATCCACCCGACTAATTTCTCGTCTCCTCTGAGCTTGCTCGATCGTGAGCGGCGGCGCTGGCCTACCCGGCGATTTTCTATCGGATTTGTGAATGCTACGCGATAGGTCTTTCAGAAGCGCGCTTCGAGACCTGCTCGGCCACTTATTTCAGATGACTTAGCCTCGAAACCTGTGCATCATAGACCCATCTTCGCAACATCCACAATCTCGGAGGATGTGTTTGATGCGTGCCTTCTGTTCGGGTAGAAAGTGAATGAATCAAAAAATAGTGGTGATATTCTCCTCAGTAAATTCCTTGAGAAAGATTGGTCTCAACACATACGACAATACCGGTTACTGTATCCGTTAGCTACCACCAACGAAGGAAGATCTCCTCGACGTCCTACTTGCCCGACTCAAACGGTTATGTCGTCCACTTAACCACTGTTTGAGTATCGATCAGGATGGTTCCTTGAACTCTTTTCTCAGAGTAGAAGACAATGTCAACTTCATTTGCATCTGAAATTCAGAGACTGTACGGTACCGATAACCCCACGAATTCGTCCACTCTGCCGCTCACTTCGTCATCAAAGAAGTCCAAGTTCGCAACATCCCAGCGCCTGAGACTCAGCCTAAGGCAGAGATTGTCGACGAATTTCAGCAGGTCACCTACGAGGTGAACGGCTGCACGTCCAGAATGGTAACGGCCAGTTGATCATCACCCCGGCTGGCACCAATATGTCGCGACAGAACTCTCATGATTTCAAGAGGCCGACGGCTCCGCTCAGATCTGTCTCTTTTATCATCGATGCCAGAAGACATATATGTGTAGTTTGTGTAGTAAAAAAAGATGAGCATAGACAATCTCGGCAAGATGATCGGTATCGCTGCCCTTGCGGGGATAGTTATTCTCGCCGGCAGTTTCTTGATCACGGCACAGATACTCCTGTCGGTGATCATCACCTTATCCGTTGTCACGACAGGGTTATTGACCTATCTACTGTGGCGGTACTTCGGCGGAGAGAGCGGCGGTGACGGCGGAAACGTTCGGGTATAAGCGAAAACCCATCCAAACGAGTGTCTCTCTGCCCACAATACTTCGGTACGATTCGGACTAATATTTTTGTGAGATCCATAACTACTATAAACATTAGTTATATCACCAGTAAACACAGTAGATAATACATGTACTCTACTATAAATCGATATATTAGGAAGTATTCAATATTCCATGCACAAGTAATTATAAGTTGTTGGCCATATTAGATTTATACGGAGAAAATGAAAGAGAATTCTTCAGAGAACCTAACACGGCGAAACGCGTTGAAAAGTATCGGTGTCGCAACTGCCAGTTCCCTCTCGCTGACCGGGTTCGCCAGTGCGGACACGGATACTGATCCCGGAACCGCGATCCAGGGGCTTATGGAAGACGCGAAGTACGATCAAGCAGAACAGCTCGCAGAGGAACACGGCGGGGCACTTGAGACGAAGGAGGTCTCAGCAACGCCGACAGCTTTCAATGACGACGAGGTTTCGACGGATAACTTCTGGTCTGCACCAGCCGACTCACCAAGTTCGCTCTCGGTAGGTATCAGTGAAGGTTCTTGGATTCCTGCTGACTATCGGATCCACGCGAACTGGGATCTTAACGAGGATGACATTGTGTTTGAAGGGTATCACACCTGTCCCCCGGACGCGGCTGCATTGTTCTGGAACGGTGATTACTTTGTTCCCCCGGAGTCAGGAACGGACAATTTCTACGGGAACGACAGGGTTTCCTACAATGGGATGGAAACATAGTACGTGTTTACCCCGAGGACGAAACAGCTGGCACAGCCTGAGCGCGTGACACCATATCGTTGTCCCGGACGACAC
>NZ_JBQVRO020000019.1:0-45771 GCF_052439115.2 Halorubrum sp. FL23 | reverse complement strand
ACACTTGGTTCACCATTGAGAGACCATTCATGAGACTGCTACGAAATCGGTCTGGCAGCAAGCCGCTATCCAACTACCGATACGCTGATCACGTTCAATGATGATTACTTTGTGAAGGTCCGAAAGAGTAGCAGCAATCGCTCTCCCGACCTCACCAGCACCAATTACCGTAATCCGCATCGAATCCTTAGTTGAACTATCGTCAGCTATAGATCCGAACAAAGTTTCAGTATTCATCACTAATTCCTGGGACGATTTCGGGTTATGACCAACCTCTAACGAAGTGTCCTGAACCTGCCGATACTAGTATCTAGATGTCACCGGGCATTATGAGTTCTGTTCTTATAGGACATAGACGATGTTTGCTGGATTGTTATCAGGTGAGCTTCTGTCCAGCAGTAGAAGCTGTCAACGGTAATTGGTGTGGATAGTTCTGATCCATCCTTTCAACCCTTTCTGTGGTTGGTCTCCTGTCGCTGTCGAACGATTCTTCAGTTGGCCTTCCTCGAAAACGGGTGCTCTACTAATTGGTGTTCAGCAGTGGCGTTGATCACTCAATGGTGACAGCGCCAAAGCTAGAATATATAATAGTCCACCATATCCGAATCTTTATATTTAGACATTCGAAAGACTAGGTATGGGTGATCAGACAGCCAAAACAACTGTTCGCTCGCTTTCCATAGTAGATACCATACAGCGATTGGATGGTGCGACGTTAGATGAATTAACAACCGAGCTGGCAATGGCGAGAAGTACGGTACATGTGCACCTTCGTACGCTTATCGATCATGGCTATCTGACGAAGGAGGGTGAAATGTACCACGTTGGTTTGCGGTTTCTCAACCACGGCGAATACGCACGGTCACGGAAACAGGCATACGTTCTTGCTGAAGAGACTGTATCCAATCTTTCTGAGCAGATTGATGAAGAGGTAGAATTTGTCGTTGAAAACAACGGTCGGGGCATTCTTGTTCACGAATCATTCCATCCGGATAGCCAGTTTGACTCAAAGGATTCTCACACGTCCAAATCGATTACAGCTGCTGGTATCTACTATTATCTTCACAGTGTCGCAACTGGAAAAGCGATACTTGCTGAATACCCGAGGGATCGTGTTGAGGAGATAGTAGGCCAGTGGGGGTTACAAGAACAGACTGAGAAAACAATTACTGATCAAGACTCGCTCTTTGAATCTCTGGATGCGATCAAGGAACGGGGAATGGCGTTTGCTGACGAAGAATATGTTAATGGGTTACGAGAAGTCGGTCGGATCGTAAAAAACCCGGATGGGAGTATTCTTGGCGCGATTGCAGTTATTGGTCCGACATACCGATTCCAGAATGAGCGATTCAACAATGAAATTCCAGATATACTAACTGAATATGTCACGTCACTTGAGAAGGAAATTGAGGATGTTTATCGAGAAGAGCATTTTAGAACCGATGATCTTCCGTAGGTAAACAACTTCGGGCACGGTGGCCCGAGGCCTTTGTAGTTCCTCAGTCGTGCGCTAGCACTTCCTGTTCCACGAGGGGACGGGATGAGGTTGACCGGCCGGCTTACACGCCCTAACCCGGACAGACGCACCACTGCACCTGTGGCTGGGTTTTGTGAATCAGGTAATTCGTCGTGATGCCATTGAGTTTCGCCGTCTCACGATATTCACTGACGCATTCCGGTCAGCGTGGTCTTGCACTACGTCACACTCGTCGTTCGTACAGCGGAACCGCCGTCCCTGCCGATACCCACGTTCACCACAGCACGATTTTTTCTCTAAGGTACCGGCAGCCGAAGGTTACAGTTATTGTTGTACGCGCATTGTTCTCAAACACAATGGACTTTGTACACCTATCAGCAACGCCAGACACCACATCAGTACATGTGGAACCACTAAAGACGGACAATATCTGTAATGCCGATCAGTTACAGGTATCAAAAGGTGATGATGCCTCAGATATCCTACCGGATGAGATACTCAAAGACCATATTCGATCGTTCGAAAATTCTATCCAAAACTATGCGTCCCAAGCAATCATGATTCGCGGAGAGTTTGCACAGCTACAGCGTGAGTTGGAGACACAAATCGAGCAATTTGATCAGACCTGTGAGGTCCACTATGAGGATTCTGAGGTAATCATCTATCAACTCAACAAACAGAAAGATTACGAATATATCCTTGATTACAATGAGGTCGAAGTCCCCCAACTCCGCGTAATTCTTATTGAATTGATGCGGGCAATAGCTGCTGACCGATCTGATGAGGTTGGTCGGTATCCCCTTGTTATTCGCAAACCACAGATGTTCCGAAGTGGTGAACGTCATATTACCAGTCAACTGTTTAAAGAAGGGTGTCAAGGTTAGAGCGCATCCGTCTTTAGCTACTTGACTTCGCACGTTATCTCGTTAGAGCGTGTGAACCGTGGATGCTGCCGATAACGTCGTTCCTGTCGTGTACTGATCTAATCGATCAATTCGAGTGTTTCTCGACGCGGCAGAAACATCAGGCCAAAACCTACGTCACAGGTCTTGTTGCGGCCAGCAACAAGACCGTTCAAGGCATCTCGAATATCGTTCTCCCGGCCAAGAGCGAACGCGCTCTGAACAAGTTTCTCACCGAGTACGACTGGGACGAAGAGCAGCTCAACAGAGAACGCCTCGCGCTGCTCCAACAAGCAGATGACACGAGATGGACCAGTGAAGGTGTCGTCATCATCGACGACACCTTCACGCACAAAACGGGCAAGAAAATCCCTCATGCAGGGAAATACTACGTTCACGATATCCACAGCTACATCTGGAGACAGAACATCGTCTACGCACTCTACGCCGACGAGAAAACCACCTACCCACTCGGCTTTCGCCTCTACAAGAAAAACGACAAACGCCGTATTGAACTCGCTATCGAACTCGTTGACGAACTCATCGAGATAGGTGTCCCGGCGGACACCTATCTCTTCGACATGTTCTACAGTACCGAGGAATTCGTTACTCATCTCGAAGGGTACGGGAAAGAGTGGGTTTCAGCCGTCAAAAGCAATACACGCGTCACCTATGGCGGTGAGCGAATCTGTGTCGATGCGCTCAGCCAGCGCATCGACACAGTGCCACGAACAGTCAACGGAGATACCTACCACATCTGGACACAGAAACGTGAAGTCGGACGGCTGGGGGAGGTGAAACTCCTGATCACCGAGAAAGAATCGAGCGACGAAGACGAGGAACCGAGCGTGAAGTACATCGTGTCGAACAAAATCGACGCGCCAGCGAGCCATCTCATCGAGTTGTACGCGATGAGATAGCGAGTAGAGACGCTCTTCAGGGACACCAAGCAGGATCTTGGTTTTGGCGACTGCGAGTTACGGCATGCCGCAGGTGCCAGTCGGCACTGGCACCTGCTGATGCTGGCCTACAGTCTCCTCAAGTTTGGTGCTGCACATAGCGCCCTTGGAACGATTCTCGGACACGCGAGTTCACTCCGAAACGACGTCAAACGATCCTTCCGTGAAAGCGTTCAGAATCTTCTGTCGTGGGCACTGACCAGCCCGGATCGCAGCATCGACGAGCTAATGCAACAGATCGATGGGGTGTTCGTCTAACGTGCGAAGTCAAGTAGCTAAAGACGAATGCTGGTATTGTCTTATTGCCCATCAACCAGAACGGTACCATCCCCTGCAATCTCTACAACATGATTCGGCGTTTTAAATTGAAGCCTCCATGCCCTATTCTCGTGATTCGCTAAGGCTTGTATTGCGTCCGTAGAAACGTAGCGTTGAAGCTGCAATTCAAGATGTTCCGGTTCAACATTTTTCTCCGTAGCAATTTCATCGATTATCTGCTCGGGGAGGAATTGCTGCATTATAACTACTCACCCTCTCTTGCCAATATGTCTGTTCCTTGCGCACTGTTCAACGACCAGCTATTTCAGACGAAATGTATCTAAAGGATAAGGTTTTAACAGGGCCAGCATTACATAATAGGGGAGGATTGCCCATAAATCGCCAGTACGACGGCAGTAGCGTAATTTTCAATATCAGGGTCAGCCTCAGCGACGATTTCATCCCCATCACTAAGAAATTCCCAGTCTCGATGGTCCTTCCCAGCAGTCAAACCAGTCTTGATGCGCTTACGGACGGTATTCTCTGTATCGCCTGTTGACTCGTAGAAAATACCTCGTCCAGATTTACTGCGTGCCCATCCGATCCCAGCAGCGGCTGTCTCACCGGATTTGACCGTTTTCCGACTTTGAACAACAGTCAGACGATCGCCGACTGCTCCCAAATCAGGAGCGGTTCCGATAACCTCAAGAGCAGCATCGCTCGGAATGACTGAAGAGACACTAACTAAATTGTAATTATGAACGTTCGCAGCCGCTAGCGCTGCATCATACGATGCCTTCTCGGTTGAAGCATTGCCGATTCCCCAGACGATTCTAATTTGACCCATATCCGTTCAAATCGGACACCGAAATAAGGAGTTTCGATTCACTTGGAGCTTGCATAGCCGCCAGAGCCAACACCTCACGCCGACAGGCTAATCATCATCAGACTCAGAACGGAAAAGAACCCTTTCGCTGTTCTCGGTACACAAACCTAGTCAAGAAGGTGACGATAGCTACGTTAGCTGGGTCATCATACTTGTTCATTGACCACTAATTCCTTTGGAGTTCTCCAATTGAGCAGTCATACGGGATCAACATCGATTAGCGATCGCGTGGAATTAGCGACAACGAGAGCACTACTGGTCGCCATTGCGACAGCGGCGAACAGGGGATTCAATAGACCGGCGACTGCGAGTGGAATCGCTACAGCATTGTAACAGAATGCCCAGCCGAGGTTCTGGCGGATTCGTCGGTGAGTCTTAGCAGCGATCACGAAGGTTTCCGCAACTGCCTCAAGATCGTCCGAAATGATTACCGCGTCAGCAGCGTCGGTCGCAAGTTGCGTTCCTCCCATAGCGATTCCGATATCCGCGACCGCCAGTGCAGGGGCATCGTTATTCCCGTCACCAACCATAGCGACCGTTCCCCGATGGAAGTTGAGACTACAGCGGGTATAGCGGGCCTGTGATGCGTGGTTTCGGCCGAATCGGAGGGCGGAATCCGCGTCAGATCGCTTTCTGAACGGTCGCTCTTGTTCCGCAGGCAACTATTCCAGCGGATTTCCGAGACTCTAGATAGTGTCGCCACTCAGACGCCGCGCTCTCACGGAGAAACTCTCGTTACTATCCGATTCCAGTCTCCTTCTTCACCAGCGTCAGTGTATTATCGGCTGTCACAATCGGCGAGTGCTCGTATTCACCGGTTAACTGCACCTGAATCAGCAGATCGACCGCCCGCCAGATCGAGTATAGGAGACAGGCGAACGCGAAGTAGAAGAATCGCAACCCAAAATGCTTCGATGTTGTAGCAGCCATGAACCGTTTGATCGATTTGTAGCCGCTCTCAATCTCCCACCGATACCCGTACTCCGTGAGATGCCCGGTTCCCCTATTCGTCATGAACACCGAGTACTGGCGATGATCGGTGTGTTCGGAGTTCTCTTTCCGTCGGTAGATTAGCGTCGTCGAGTGCCACTCGTTATCGCCGAGATGTAACTTCCGATCGGTCTCATAGCGGTCCTTTTCCTTCTTGAGGAGCCGTTTCGCCTGCGCTTTCTCGCTCGTCTGCATTCGCTTCGGGACGACGTAGGAGAGGCCGCGCTGGCTGAGCATCTCTAGGATGTGCTGGCTATCGAACTCCCGATCCATCAGCACGTTATCGACATGAACAGCCGCCTCTGCCGAATCCAAGAGGTCCGTGACGATCTCCTTGCGCGTGTCCCCCTTCCGAACTGGGCGCGCATCTAAGACGATTGGGACGGCATTCCCGACCAGTTGGACTGTCGCCCACTGGTAGGCGTACTCATCGGTGTTCTCTTTCGTGCCGATAATCTCGTCTTCGTGACCCGCACGATTGCCAGTAAACGGGTCGGACTCTGTGATGTCGATCGCGACAATACCGGCTCGGAAGAACTCCTCGGTCTCTGCGACTCGATCTAAGAGACGACTCACGGCTTGGCGGTACATCTCGCGTATCTGCTCAATGGAGAGATCCCGCACATGCTCGCGATGGGCGTGGCCCAAAGGTGTTCGATCTCGGGTCGATTCGTGGATGAAACTCCGAGCCCCTTCGTTGACAGCTAAGTTCTCTCGAAGCCCCAGATAGGTCTGAAGGTCCCAGTAGGCATTCTCATGGATCTCACAGCCCTCACCACGGTCCAATGAGAACGCAGGGAACGCAACATCACTGACTCGCTCAGTAACTGTCTCTGCCTGCTCTAATACGGTCTGGTCATCGGGGTTTGATTCCGGACTCTCGTCACTGTGTCTGCGGCTCTGCCGTTCTGGTTCTCGTGGAACAGAGACACCCGCATTTTGGGCTTTGATGAGGATCGTTCGCGCTGTGGTTTCGACCGTGTTCCGGAGGTCTGCAGTGAAGCGATGGTGCCAACTGCGCCACAGGGTTGACTGATCGGGGACCGACTCCAAGCCGATCTGTTCGCTGAAATCAGGGTGCTGGGTGAGGTATTCGACGAGGGCCGTCTCGTGGTCCCAGCCATGGCATTCTTTCAGCAGGAACAAGCGAAATAGTGTCTCCATCTCGTAGCTCGTCGATCCTGCATACCGGTCGTGGGGATCGAACTGGACGTATGCAAGCGGTAATGTGTGGACGAATGGTTCAACGCCCTCGTGTTCGTCTTGTTGGAACCACGTTTTTGCGACCACGCGGACATCCGACTCCAGTGCGGGAAGCGACGAACGATCGAACAGCGGGCTAGACCCATACGTTGGCCAATCGACATAGGAACAATGAGCGATTTGGCGAAAGACTGTTCGACGCGACTCGGGGGTCATAGCCATGTGGGTACTGATAGCAAAACGTCCAAGACCAGTTGATCAAGATCGGATAGAAGTTGGATTCATCAGCGGAAGTGTTGTGGTTAGCTGGAGTAAGAGACACTCCCAAATTGTGTTTCTCGCCAGTATTTCCAGAGGTAGGATAGATCACTAGGATACAACAGTTTTACAATTTCCCGCTTGCTCCCATCGTTAATATCTGAAAGGGTATCTCGAGAAAGCTTGTTCAGATCTTGCATGAGTCGGTCGTACCGTTCGTTTGGTGCAAGGTATAGCAACCTCGTCATCATCAATCGACGGTCTTGTCTGGGGGCAACTTGCTCGTTCCATAGGTCGTCGTAGACTCCCATCTCCTCAGCAGAGATGTTTTTCGTCCTCGTCAGACAGCGGTCGGCTGTCATTGCAGCTGCGCGAGCTGATTTCATACACTTGTAGATTCCCTCTCCCCAGACAGGATCAACCGATGGGACAGTATCACCGATCGCCATAAACGAATCAGTACTCATCGATTCGGGGGGCTGTACATGTGCTGATCCCCGAACTGGACTCTCTGCGATTTGTCTGGCGTTCTCGAACCGTGGGTCAGTATCAAGCCAATGTTCGAGATACCCGTCGACGGTGCGATCGTGAATGGCGTTTTCTTGATAGCGTTCATTCTGGATGTAACAGATGCCGACTTTTGCTGTGTCGTCACCCGTATGGAAGATCCACGAATAACCTCCAGGGGCGTACTCGTGGTCCAACCGCAACATCATCGCGTCAGTGAGATCAGCAAACTCGGGATGATTGAGATCGACGCCTTCGAATAAGTATTCAATACCAATCGCGTGGTTCTCCCGCTCAAGATTGGCTATCCCCAGATCTTTAGCCAGTGGCGCAGCCGGACCCGTAGCATCAATAACGATTTCGCCAAAGACCTCCTGGTCACGGTTATAACGGACACCAACGAGATCACCATCTTCGACGATCGGGTCACGAACACGAGCATCAAACCGATACTCAGCACCCTTGTGACGACCATCCTCGACAAGGAACTTCTTGAACGCCTCGAAGTCCAAGACAAAGCCCGGCTGGTCCTGGATAAAGTGTTCATTTGGAGATTCAAGAACTACTGATTCAGTCGCGTGCATAACGACGTCGTCCGGGATGCCGAAGGAGGTCATCATTGACGCAAACGTTCCGCCGGTAGATTTGTTACTTTGAGCTGGGAATTCATCTTCTGCTTCGGTTTCTAGGACGACAACATCGTACCCACGGTCAGCTAGATCTCGTGCACACTGCGCCCCCGCTGGACCTGCCCCAGCGATGATCACATCATACCTGTTTGACATCGTTGGAGAACAACTACTCAAGAGCGGACGAACAAGATGTTGGAACACAGTGCCACTTTTCGGTTGTTTCTACACAGGCCCGGTGCCCACCATCTTAGTGGGCAGACATCTGTGACACCACGTTGACGAAGTAGACGCCACCGATAATGAGGCCAATTCCGAGAAGGCCTGCCAGATCAACTGGTTCATCAAAAATAACGGCCCCGATACCTGCCACACCGACAATACCCAATGCTGCCCATGTCCCATAGACGACACCCATCGGTAATTCCTCTAACGTCAGGGATAGTAGATAGAACGCTGCCCCATATCCGAGGACAACCCCAATACTGGGAACCGGTTGTGAAAATCCCTCCGAGAGTTTGAGGGCAGTTGTCCCGAATAATTCGGAGAGTATTGCACCAGCGAGCAGTACGTATGGATGCATATCGTTAGGTCTCGAAGCCCCCGAGATACGACTATTGAAACAAAACAGCACTTACAATTTGTTTGGAGGCACAATGACAAAGCATGACGGAATTGGGCGAGCTTGGACTCTCAAGTTACGAGGAGAAGGCCTATCGAACCCTTCTCGTAACAGGAGCAGTGACGGCAGCTGAACTCTCTGATACTAGTGGAGTCCCAAAAGGCCGTATCTACGACGTACTAAACGGCCTTGAAGCTCGCAAGTTGATCTGGAGACAGTCAAGCGACCCAAATCGGTACGTGGCCGTACAGCCAGAAACCGTCGTCGACAGGCTTCTGGCTGAACGAGCGTATGAACTGAAACAAGAGTGGGATCGTTACCGCGAGAAAGCAGAAACAGTTCGTTCGAACCTTTTGCCGACACCACCAACAGAGAGTAGTTTCTGGCTTGGATCGCTCGGGAGTGACGAAATGAGTACAGCGCTCCAGCAGCATATGCGAACCGCGGAGAATGTTGTCAAAGCAACTGTCGGGCCTCCCTACGAGGATGCGACGTGGGAGACACTCCAATCTGAAGTGGAAGGCTTTTTCGAGGGTGCTAATACGGATTTGTCTGTTGACCTCCTCTTCAGTGAAAAAGCAGTTACCGTACTCCCCGACCGATTCCCACATCTAATTGAAAACCAGCCCGCAGACATAACTGTCAGAACGACTCCTGAGATTGCGCTTTCGTTTGATATCGTGGACAATGTGGAGACGACGATTGATGTGCTACATCCAGTATCTGGTGAAGACAGGATCGGTGTGATCGGGATCAAAGATTCGCAAGTAGTCTCCGAGTTTGAGCAGTACTTCCAACGACTGTGGACCGATGCTGTTCCCCTCCTTGAGTGAGACAGTGATGATGGGAGGAAGACGTGATGTGATGTAATTGACTCAAACCGATATTGCCTCTGTGCATTGAGAAGGCCAGTCTCAACTCCACAGCTTTTAGGACGTGTTGCGAAGATAGGAAATAATGCACAGGTTCGACCCCGACTACTCACCAAACAGAGTGCTCTTGCGTCCCCCTGCTCACCAGTGAATAGCCCACTAGTCTGTCGAATTCTCATTCTTCAGACAGAATATCGTGCGAAAAAGATATTCGCTGAAAACTGCTTCTTGAGTAACTACCGCTAGGGAGCAAATTACGTGAGATTCGATCTCTGACCTATCCAGAAGCCAAATATCATCACGAGGAGGAGAATAGCTACGGGAACCCAGAATCCAAGGCTCGTAAATAGTTCGACGGAGAGTATCTCAGGTGCGAAGATAGCTAGATACAGAGGTATGCCAATCAGCAATCCCGCCGCAGCAGTGAGAATAAATCTTGGGTACGAATCCATTTTCAATTATATTAGCACAGGCTCTGATAACAGTTCTCCGGTGTTGGCCAGTCACGGGGCGACCTGTATTGACCGCGACCGGGTCAGATGTGGCCAGCCGCTAAGAGGTTCAATCAAGCTCTGAGATTCAAACTCCTCGACTCACGTAATTACGGCTCGTTTCTCCAAACGCGGTACGCTTGGTTGGCGTGTTGAAATCGGCGTGTCTCGGCGTCAAATTTACCGGCTGTTCGTTTGTTTGTGCGAAGAACCACCCGTTCAACGTCCGAACTCATATGCGCGAGCAGGTTGCGGTATCCGCGATTTTGCATCACCTGTTCAGCGATCATTCTGCGGTCGGCCGTCTGTGCTCGTTCAAGTGTGACTATGCCTCGATCCCCATCATCGGACTCTGTCTGCCACTCCTCGACGGTGACAGTCACTGTGTCTCCGTCTGACTCGCTTGTTACATCGTCCGTTGGTACGACCGAGATCGTCGGTGCGTCGAACTTGACGAGAGCGGCACTCTCTGATGTTGTGTGTCCGTACCCCGCCACGGCGGCGTAGTGGCCCCCACCGAGGTACGGAAAGTGATCCTCATGGTTGCTATCCATCTCATCAGCCGCTGCCTCTATTGTCCACGATTCACTTTCACCCGCCGGGAGGTTTTCACAGATGCCGTCGTGGGCGTACGGGCCGATGTGAAACCATTGATCCTCCTGTAATTTGTATAAATCCCAGCCGCCGCAGCTGGTAGATTCCTGTGACCGATTGAAAAACGTAAATTCAATTTGAGTGGGTAACTCCGCTCGTTCGGTCCTTGGGCGGACGAACGCCTGTGTTGTTTCATCAGCCTTGTGGTACCAAGTAACGCCACCCTCACCGGGAAGGTCAGGGATCGACATACCAGAGAATTCTGAGTCAGATTCTGGCCCAGTTGAGTTCGTTGAATTAGTTGACCCAGCTCCCGGCGTGTTGCAACCAGCGAGCCCGCCGAAAGTGGCCGAGAGACCAGCAAGGAGAGTACGTCGGTACATATCCACCCTTTCCGTCTTATTATGAAATGTTTTGTGGGGGATTCTATCCGTTTAAACGGATTTTAAACCAAGACGGCTCTGTTGAAATCCTCTGAAGTTGATAGTTTTTCATCCTCAATCGCTCAGTACAGTGTATTCATACGTCAATGTCGAAACTGACAGCAACAGATTCGTCTCCGGTCAAGCCCCAGAATACGAATCGATACCGACCCGAAACGAGATCAGGACACACTTCCAAGGGAATTGTATCATTACTTGCGGAGCTGATTCCCTCTTCAGTCAATTCGAGCTCCCATGTGAAGCCACCATTGACAAGTTCATCAGTATAGCCAATCTTACTGTCGCCTACTACTCCCCGTACATCGCGCCACCCGTTCTCGGTATATATCTCGAAGTTAAATGAGTCGCTGGTACCTCGTTCGTTGGCATGTAGACTGATCTCAGCAGTTTCCCCATAATTGAACGAGAGTCCATCTACACGGAGTGACTCTTCGTCTGTATCGCCCCACCTGAGATTGTCTGAATCATACGGCTTAGGATGTCTATTGAACTCGCTGTTTTCACAGACGAACTCATTAGGAGCGTCGGTAGGGTTCCCTTCAGGACGAATATTCCCACTTTCATTTCCACCTTGCATTCCGAGACACCCGGATAAACCTACAATCCCTGTAGATCCGAGTAAGAATGAGCGTCTTTTCACTAATTTAGGACACAGTGGTTGAGAATAAGTACTTTCGGGAGAAATAGAATTCCAAAACGAACAGGTACTCTGTGACCGGATTCAATAAGCAGGTTTCATCGACCAGCTGTTTCAGGTGAAAATATGGCGGAAGAATAGAATTTCAACAGAGCCGTTTCCTACTAATTCTGGATGTTTATATACGAAGACGTGTGATTCTTGACTAGTGACAGCACGCGCAGGGCAGGCCCCAACGGGGTCACGGTGGGAGCGCCTCGGGCCACGGAGGCGTCTTGACAGCGCGGGCTATGAATCTACACCGAAAGATTACGACGTAGACGGACTTTACACCACGGATTCTGGCGCGCTTGTCGAAGCACGATCCTTCGACATGACGTTCCGCGAAATGGTTGACGGCGTTCTGACAACCTACCCGCGCGAGCAACAGGTCCGACACGATCGCTCTGTTACGCTAGAAGATCTTGTCGCCGAAATACCTGCCTGCTACCTCCGATTCTACGACACTCTCGACCACGAACAGGGCGACCCGAAACCTTGGGAAGCTGTCTTCCGAGCGCATGTGCTCCGCTGCATGAAGGGCTGGAAAGGTGCAACAGCTCTCTGGAGATATCTCAAACAGAAGCCGTTTCTCAGCACGCAGCTCGGCTTCGACGGCATCCCTAATCAGTCCACACTCTGGCGGGCATGGAACGGCCGTCTCGAAGATGTCCGCGACGCCGTTCGGGATGCCGCTGAGGTCGTCGTGGATATCGCTCGATACCACGACATTCCTGCGCCCGAACCCTCGTTTCTACCCAACCAGCCGACGGATACAGTCACACGTTCGAAAAGCAAGGATACGCTCGCTCGTGAGAAGGCCCGCGAGGTTTGGAAGGGTGCGAAACCCATCGTCGAGGACTGTTTCCACCTTGACCGCAGCGGAAACGCAAGTATTCCCGAAGGCGCATTCTGGGAACAGCAGTCATACCTCGGGATGCGGACTGATATGCACCCGAACGACGGCGCACAGTCCTTTGCCGCCGACTCTACCCGAACGAAGACGCCGTCTGGCGACTCCCACCGGCTCCAGACAAAGGATCTCGGCGTCGGACGTATCCGGACAATGCTCCGGGAGACTAGCCGGACACTCGTTAAGCAGGCGAAATCCAAGGACAAGATGGGCCGCAAGCAGATGGCAGCCATCGACATCACGAAAGGCAACCCGTGGGATGGAGAGATCACCCGAGATCGGAGCGGACAGAATCAGGAACCGTGGATTCTTGGGTACAAAGGTGACGACGGGCCGTTCTTCCAGTGGGCAGTTATCAAACTCGTCGGTCATGACGTCCCGCTCATACTCGATGCCGTCCCAGTTGAACGCGGCCGGAAGCGAGCAGATCTCGTAGACGATCTACTTGATGGTGCAACAGATATTGTCCCCGATCTGGACCTCGTGATGATGGACCGCGAGTTCGCCAACGATGGCGTGAAAGACGCCTGCGAGAAGCACGACGTTCACTACCTGAATCCGGGCGTTGTGCGCTCCAGCAGCGACCACGAACACCAGATTGCCAAGCTCGCCAGCGAGAACAGAGACTTCGACGTGGTCAAGCAAAAGCGTCTGGACGACGGGCCAGCACGAAAGGCAGTTTACCTCCCAAAGCGCGAGTGGGAACGTGAAGACGAAGATGACGATGAGAATGACGTGACGATTCGGCAGGAACTCATCGAGGAGTTCGAAGATATTGGCGAGACAACGCCGCTCTCAGAGGACCGCGACGGCAACTCACCGCTGGGAAATTTCCTTGATGAGGTGCATGAGGAAGAGGAGATCGTGGAGCCAGCGCGGGTTGAAGCACCGACGGTGCCGTTCGAGACGAACCTTCCGTGGGTGGACGTCAATCCTTCGGACGACCGGGAGATGAAACACCAGATTGGGCGACTGATGGTCCGATACAAACGCCGGTGGGGCATTGAAAACGGGTTTAAGAAGCTGAAGACGTTCCTCGCGGAGACACAGTCGCCCGACCACCGGTTCCGGTACTTCAACTTCGCGTTCGCCTGCGTGTTGTACAACTGCTGGCGACTCGTGGATATCCTCGTGCAGTTGGAACTCCACGGTGAGGTCGGCGACCAGCCGGCGGTCTCTTCGAACTCGTTCCTGACATTTGCCAAGAAGAACTACGGTCTCGATCCACCCGACTAATTTCTCGTCTCCTCTGAGCTTGCTCGATCGTGAGCGGCGGCGCTGGCCTAACCGGCGATTTTCTATCGGATTTGTGAACGCTACGCGATAGGTCTCTCAGAAACGCATTTCGAGACCCGCTCGGCCACTTCTTTCAGATGACTTAGCCTCGAAACCTGTGCATCATAGGCCCATCTTCGCAACATCCACAATCTCGGAGGATGTGTTTGATGCGTGCCTTCTGTTCGGTCTATCTATTCTGAATTAAAATAGAGGCCAATATCTCTTGTCGCTATGTTCTTACTGCGAATACTGACTGATCATCCTCGGGAACGAACAGAGTGCGAATTGCTCACACATCGGTTGATCCTTCTGTTAGATCCGGGCTATTGTCGAACATAAATTCTGCCAGGAACTCCAGAACGACTCTTGAGTTGACCTCATACCTCACGAAGAGGCTGCTCAAAGAGTCGATCTTCTGTTTCATCACCGGAAACCGTACCCGGCCGCTGGGAATCACCACGACTTGATGGCGATTCAATCCAAAACTAGCCTATCCTCCGAAACTGTGGGCAGAACCAAAACCTCGGAAGATGGATTTAATGCCTAACTATTGTACGAGAGTGTGACCAAGAATAAAGGTATTTTAATTGACAAAATATTATCACTTTTTTCGATCTTGATTTAGATTAGTGGGCGAAGTCCCATCGAATATTGTAAGATATAGTTAGTAGTAATTTTACCAAAATTGAAGAATTTCCCGGACTCGTGGTATTTTCTAATTCAATAGAATTCTCCCGCCCAAAATTTAATATCTGTTCTATAAATTTGAAATCGCAATGCAGAAGAAATCGAAATCGAGTTCGTCCCGGAGAACTGCCTTAAAGACAATTGCCGGTGTGGGTCTCGTCGGCGTTACCAGCGTGGGGAAGGCTTCTGCGGATAACAATGATTTCCAGACATCATCCTCTGGGTGGGTTGAGTATAACGATGACGAGTCTTTCTCACAAACAACAAGCGTAAGACTGGAATATGTCGTGAGTGAATGGCAGACCCGTCCCGATGGAAGTGAGGTTTATTCTCATATATTTAATTATGAGATGGTTGCAGAGGATTACGATGAGGATAATGATCAGAAATCGTATGGCATAGAAAAACAGGACTTCATAGCTGAGACTGATGGAACAGCATCTTTTGACCAAGTTCCAAATTCTAGTAAATACATACGGAGTATGGCAAAGCCCTACGATGTTGGAGATGGTAACTATAATAGTCTCGTAGAGACAGCTACCACTGAACTTCTCGCAGAAACGCCAGTGGGCTATATCCTTTCCGCCGCAGATATTTACCAATCATATTATGATCCTGGTGCGTTTGACACATCAGATCCAACGAAGCTTGAGTTGACGCAGGATTTTGCATTTACAAACTGGGCGTCGTCATATTTTGTAGGTTTTCAAGCAGATATGGATACAATTAACAGTACTTCTGGAACAATGACGATTGAATCCGATACTGGATGGGAAAATATAGGTATTGATGTCACATTTGTTCCAGGCGGATCTGTTTCACCCAGTTCTCCCACTAGTCCTTCAATTGACGAATTAGAGTATGATGACCTCCAAGATATGAGTGATAATGAATTATCGGAGTATGGGATTGAGCGTATAACGACGGAAAAGATCCGAAATGACAAAATTAAGCATAGAGTTCCCAAGTGGAAAATCAGTGAATACCGGAGTCGGTCGGACCCAGCATATGTGACAACTGAATCCACCGATATAACTATCAATAAATCAGATTAGCAACCCCCCTATGTAGATGCTCAATAACACCAGTGTGAGAAATTTTTAATAGTGTTTAGCTCTAATAATAAGCCTATGATGAAGTTGTGCTGCTCACGTAGGAACATAGTTAAGATGGTATCAATACTTACATTTGGTGGTTTAAGTGGATGTCTGGGTAATTCAAATGAGAATTCGTCGGTCGAACTTCTTTATATTATGTTCACGAATAATACTCAAAGGGAACAAAAGATTGAATTACAGTTGTTCACGAGAGAGGAACGTCTTTTCACAAAAACCGTAGAAATGCCACCTGTCGGGACGGATAATTCGGAAGTGGCTGGTACGACGACAGCCAGCCAATACATGTTCGTTCCGAATCTAGAAAATCCGATAGATGAACCCGTCCTCAGAGTACGCTATTCGAATATGGATTCATGGGTTGAAGCTGAACTCACAGATGCGGATCACCGTCACGTCGCAGGAATTGTTAAGTTGTGGCCTCAAGCTCCGGAACTGGGATACGTCGAATATCCAAAAAATACAGATAGAGAAACTGGAGAGGTTGAAGATACAGGATTAACTGCAAGCGAAGCCAAGAAATTCGTTGATTCGTACCTTGAAGACCAAGGAGACCGTGACTACGAGGTTTGATATGTGAACAGACCGGCTCTGTTGAAATCCCATTCTTCAGATATATTATCGCCTGAAACAGCTGTCCGATGCGAACTGCTTCTTGATCGAGTGCGGGAGTAAGTGTAGTACATTGTGAGTGAGGCCATTTATAAGTAGAATAGCGGTGTTGCTGTCGGCTATCTATAAGTTATCGACGCTGTAGCGGAGAGTGCTCCCAAAGCCCCAGTCGCGACAGCTCGCGCGCCTTGCTGTGCTCCTCAGTCGCTCGTTTCACTCGCTCCTTGCGGTGCTTACAGCGGCGTGCTTCGCCCTCGCGACTGCCCCTTTGAGTCCCACCCCGCACAGCACCACACCTCACGCCTCCCCAGCCTCGCGGTTCGCGCTCTACGAGCGCTCACCGCGTCCCTCGCGGGCTGGCTCGCGGTCGCCGATGGCGGCCGCTCGCAGGCGCGCCACCGCACCCTCTTCTTATAAGCGCTCGTCGCTGTCGCTCACAGTTATTTAAATATCGAACCGTAGGCAGCGATCTGCGAAACCCACTCCCGCTCTCGCTCGCCGCTACCCCTGAGCTGACTTTAGCAAATAATAAATGTCAATTTCCAACTACTTCAGCGAGGCACAATTTGATTTATATAATACCCCACAAACAATGGTACTCATTCATCTGTTTCTTACCGAGCTTCCCGAGAAATACTATGTCTCTGACGCCACATTTATGATCAATAAGTCGTTCCAATTACCGGACACGTGTCAGCACCATGGCTTCGAATCTAAACTCAAAAATATGGAGATAAGAATGCTGTTGAACGTGTTTTTAGATAATTAAGGCGCATAATACATGATCCCTGAACATTCTGACAACGCTGAAGAGGAAGCTCCCGACAACTGGCACGAATTATTTAGCTTCTTATAGAGTCGACCCAGGCGATCACGAAAAAATATTCTCGTAGAGACTCTCCCGATATTTGTAAGTATTACCTTATAAATCTTGGATTGAGGATTCAGTTATGAGAGTACCATCAGATTGATATCTATCGCAGAACTTCCTTAGCCAATCAATAGTTTGTTGAGAGTCATTCATCACCACCCCTTTAATTCCCCCTCCTGAGTGGAGAATAAGCACACCGACCTCCCTAGATGGTGTATCAATAACCCATCCCGTGTAAGGAATAGGCTTATCAACCGAAAAGAAGTCTACACTGTCGTCACTAGCTATTCGTTTTAGATTATCTTTACGTATTTGTGCCAACGATTCAATTATATCTTTTTCAGCCGTTATTTCAGTCTTCGTATTGTTTTTACTGATAGTACTACAAATTATATCTATGAGATACGTATGAGCTACTGTTGATGTTGCTTGGAAATGTGTCGCTGATTTCAGAATGTCAGAAATGTATTGAAGACAGGTTTCTGGTGCTTTGGGGTCTGCTATTCGATACTCAGCATCCCGGAAGACATCACGAGGAATTTGTTCTACATCATTAAGCGAACAGATAAGATCTGTAGTTCCTGCTAATGAGTCTATGAAAGCATTATAATCTTTGACCTCATCCCTAACTAACTTACCCTTATTCGTAAGTTCATACTGTCTTCCCTCCAACTCTCGGATAAGCTGGTGGGATTCAAGTGATTTTATTGAACGGTCAATAGTCGTCCTAGATTTTTGGCTATCTGTGACAATTTCTGGAATAGTTTTTCTGGAGTCGCCAATACACTCCAAAATAGTGTACCGCTTGTATATTACCTCACGCAGGGCTTCTCCGTCTGATTGTGGGACCATAATACAAAATAATATTAATTAGAAAATAAATCTTACTGTGTATACAACTAATACGATCTGTTATAAAATATTCTATATTACTAAATATGTCTTATAAAATAAGCGGGGGAGCGTTCCGTACCGTTCGCAATCTCACAGACCCGGCCGCGAACACCCAGTTTGTTTGCGTGAGGTACCCCCACCATCTATCGATTACTTGTCAGGAAATCAGTTCCACCGCGGTGACGGGCGTTTGAAGGGTTTCACATCCCACGATTCTGTATGGTGGGGCTACTCGGTGCGGCAACAGCATTGGCGGGCGTAGCGATCATTCTCGATACGGACGGAGACCACGACGACGTAGTCCAGAAGACGGCCGACAAGCTTGAATCAAAACTCTCGGAACACGCGACCTTGTACGCCGATCACCTCGACGGCGACTATCCGAACCCGCGGAGGGCGTTCCTCGTAAACGACTGTACCGATTCGAACGCTGGCTTTTCCGAACGCATTTTCCGACAGAGGACTGGATCGAACGACTCGCAGAATACGAACGAGAACAAGAAAGAGATACGCCGTTTCATGAGAACGCACGAATGCGCTCTCTGTACGAAGCGTACCAACTCGGGACAGCCGTTCGAAACGAACTCAATGGGTCCGACGTCGTCACCACGTTTGAGAATCTCGATCACTCGATAGACGCGATCGAAGACGGGTATTCAGCATGGCATCCTGCGCCACTCTCGTTTCGCGCGATGGTCTTTTCGTTCGTATTCATGGAGATTACTGGGGATTCTTACGCCAAGTTTAGTCGACGACTCACGCGACAACCGGAACTCGCCACTATTCTCGGTTTTAGCCGAGTGCCCGACGAATCAGCCTTCTCAAGGGCGTGGCGAAATCGATTCGACGATACTGTCCAGGAATACATCCAGACCGCGGCTCACTTCGTCGTTAAAGAAGTCCACGATTTCGACATTCCTGCGCCCGAGGTGCGGCCCAAGGCAGAGATCGCTGACGAGTCTCCAGTAGAGGAGGACTTAGTCAAGGACAACTCGTTCTCAAAGGACAAAATCGTTCAGATGACGCGACTCGCCCGTGATCACGCCTTTGGACACTTCGACTCTGGTCGGGCGTCGAACGCCTCGTACGAGGACACGCAATTTTTCGAGTTACAGACGTTCATGGGTATGGTTCGGTGTGGAACCGCGCAAGGAGCGACTCGCTTCCAGTACCGTCGTGGTGAAGAGTATGGACCCCACGGCGACACGCACCTCCGCGCTGTCAAACAGTTCGATCCCGAAGAGCTCGTGAACTGCTTCAATGAGAGCACAGACCACTTGCTCTCCGTGATCGCCTCGGAAGCATCCTTTCGGAGACCAGTTACCGCTGCGATCGATATAACGACCATTCCCTACTACGGGGATGTCAAAGAGATGCAGATGGTCAGTGGAACCAAGGACAGAGACGGTCGAGCATTCAAATTTGCGACGCTTTCGATCATCGGGCAAAACATACCGCTCGTTCTCGCGGTTGAGCCGGTCCGAGAGAGCTCTGAGTGGGACGACAACCCATCGAATCAGATCCATCGTACTGTGCGACGGCTCGTTCGACGAGCGAAAGAACACGTTCCAATCGAGACGGTGCTGTGTGATCGAGAGTTTGACTCGATACAAGTGTTTCAGACGCTCTCAAACCTTGATGTGAACTACCTCATTCCGAAGCGAGTCTCCAGTTCCGAACAGGATGTACTCGAACAAATGGAGGAAGACGGCCAAGAGGTGGCTGTTGAGTCGGCTTCTGTCCACGTGGAATCTGGATCGCATCCAATGCGGCTCCTGTACGTGCCGTCGACGAGTGGTGAGGGGACGGCCGTCTTCGCGACGAATCTTCGAGTCGGTCCGGAGGAAGCCGAGTCGTTTTGTCAGCGTTACAGCCGCCGGTGGCAGATCGAGAGTGAGTACAAATCGATCAAAGGTGACTTTCTCGCCAAGACCTCCTCGAAAGACTACCGCGTTCGCCTGTTCTACTTCGTGTTCGCGGTACTCCTGTACAATATTTGGCGGCTCACCGACTTCCTGCTGAAAGCGGGTGTGGGAGGTGAGATGGACTACGCACCAGTGTTGACTGCGGGTGAGTGTGTTGAGCTCGTTGCCTCGGGGTTGATCCCGCACGACTAATTGGCTGAGGTCTCTCTGGGTCCGCCGCTCAAGAGTGACAACCGTATTCAGCAGCGCCAAAATCCACACAATTTCGTACGCTCGTCCGGTAGTTCGAGAGTAAGGATTCAAAATCGATCCCTGACTGCTGGGAATCACCACGACTTGATGGCGATTCGATCCAAAACTAGCCTATCCTCCGAAACAGTGGTCTTCCACAACCTCGGAGGATAGATTTGATGCGTGCCTTCGAATCAGTTCGAAATGAACTGGAAATAAATCATAGTTGACCTCTTGTACCCCGTCAATATCGACGGCACCGACAGGGCGCTCCGACGACTCATACAACGGCATAGATGTGTCCGTAGACGTTGCCGCAGATTATGACTGATGGGTCACGGTCGGTTCTCCAACGACTTCAGAGGCTGTGGAGATCGATATCGACCATTGGAAACACGATTACCTTGCTCCATATGGCAGTTGACGCGGGATGGGCGAGATTCTTGTTTGAGTATTTGGGTTGGCGGTTGTAGCTCGATACTTGGACAACTCTGAGGGGATGGTTTGCGTGGGGTACTCTCATATCGATGTCGGCGAGTTAGGTGATGGCGCTACCAAGGTACCCAAGGAGCCCAACAGTATATCGCGGTAACTCTCATTACGAGTGTGAGGGGTACACCGCCGCGTTCATACCCCTTCGACGGAGAATAGGGTGGCGTCTCTGAGAACAGCCTGCACGCGGCGGTGCCAAGCGTCAGCGAAGGCCTCCCGTTGCTGGTCGCTTGCCGATCCGTCGAGAATCCTCTGGAGGTTCCCGATTGCGGGTCCACCGCTAGGAACGTCGCTGACGTGGTAGGCCACTTCGACGGTCTCGTCCGTGTCGGTTCGCCGGAACCGGAACGTCGGGTCCGCCGTGTCCGGGTCGAACCCGTCGAAGCACAGGAGGTCGCGGCGGCCGCCATAGCCGCCGGCGAGCCCGCTGAATCCGTCATCGCCGGTCGCGCCAGTCACGTACGAGATGATACGGCTCATCACGCCGTACGCAGCATCCTCCTGCGGGCCGGCCGTCTGGACCTCGATTTCGCTCCGGACTGGATAGTCGTCGGGATACAGGGCGTCGAGCCCGAGCTGGACGATCCGGTAGGCGCCCGAGGCAGTCGGACAGGAGTGTCCTGCCTCTTTCACCGCGTCTCTATAAGCGATGACGAACGGCTCGCCCGGTTCGAGGACGTCGAGGGCCTCCGCGACGGGGTCGCGGATTTCGATCGGCTCGACGTCGTAGTCGACCTGCCAATTGGTTCTCGTCTGGGTCGTGTCAGTCGCAGTCGAATTCGATGTCATGAGTTGTGGTTGTGATCGTGTCTCGTGGTCAGTAGCGGAGCAGTCGCATCCCGTTGAGGATGACGAGGAGGACGCTGGCCTCGTGGACCAGCATTCCCGACGCGAGGGTGACGTAGCTGGTGAGCACGCCCGTGAGGAGGACGGTCACGGTCAGCACCGCGAGCCCGACGTTCTCGAGGACGTTCCAGCGCGTCGCCTTGCTGAGTTTGACCGCGTACGGGATGCGTTCGAGGTCGTCGGCCATCAACGCCATGTCAGCCGTTTCGATAGCGGTGTCCGTTCCCGCAGCACCCATCGCGATGCCGACATCGGCAGTGGCCAGCGATGGCGCGTCGTTGATGCCGTCGCCGACCATCGCGACGACGTGGCCGTCGGCCTGGTAGCCCTCGATGACGGACTGCTTGTCCTCGGGGAGGAGTTCGGCACGGTACTCGTCGATACCGACCTCCTCGGCAACGGCAGCGGCCGTCCGATCGTTGTCGCCGGTGAGCATCACCGTCTCGATGCCAGCGTCTTGGAGCGCCGCGACGACCCCAGGAGCGGCCTCCCGGAGCTCGTCCCGCATCGCAATCGCGCCGATGATGTCCCCGTCCCGAACGACGTGGACGACTGTCTCGCCGCGCCCCTCACGCTCGCGGACGTAGTCGGCGACCCGATCGGGGACATCGACGTCGCGGTCGTCCAGCAGCGCGCGGTTGCCGACGACGACTTCCTGGCCATCGGCATGGGCGATGACGCCCTTGCCGGCGACCACGTCGAAGTCGTCGGGATCGGGGACCGACCTGCGCCCCACGTCCGTATCGTCCGCTTGGGCGACCGTCGCTCCACCGTCCGTCGCAGCCGTCTGGCGTTCGCGGGCCATGTCGACGATGGCGTCCGCGAGGTGGTGTTCGCTCTTCTTCTCGGCGGTCGCTGCGAGCGAGAGGACGTCGGCGGCGGCGACGCCGAACCCCTCGATGTCGGAGACGGTGGTCTCGCCCTTCGTGAGCGTCCCCGTCTTGTCGAAGGCGACGAGATCGATCTTGCCGGCGCGTTCGAGGTGTTCGCCGCCCTTCATCAGCACGCCCGACCGGGCGGCGTTACCGATGGCCGAGACGATGCTGACCGGTGGCCCGATGACCAGCGCGCCCGGACAGCCGATGACCAGCAGCGTCAGCGACAGGATCGCGTTCTGCGTGACCGCGTACGCGCCGATAGCCAGGGCAATGACGGCCGGCGTGTAGTACTTCGCGAACCGGTCGATGAGACTCTCCGTGGGCGACTGAGCCTCCTGGGCCTCCTCGACGCGACGGATGATCCGTTCGAGAGTCGTATCCGATCCCGCTCCCGTCGTCCGGATTTCTAGCGCGCCCTCCTGGTTGACCGTCCCGGCGTACACCTCGTCGCTGTCGGCCTTGTGGACGGGCGCGCTCTCGCCGGTGACCGGCGCCTGGTTGACTGCGCTCTCGCCGTCGACGACGGTTCCGTCGACCGGGATCTTCCCGCCCGGCTTTACGACGACGACTTCGCCCTCTTCGACATCGCGGGCGGAGACCTCTTGGAGTGTCCCGTCGCGACGGACGGTCGCCGTGTCGGGCGTCATCTCCAGTAGCTCCTGAAGTGCCGTCCGGGTCTTCCGCATCGTCCGGCCTTCGAGGTAGCTGCCAAGGCTGAACAGGAAGACGACGGCGGCGGCTTCCCAGTACTCCCCGATGACGATAGCACCGATGGCGGCCAGCGTCACCAGCGTCTTGATGCCGAGCGTCCGGTTGGTGACCTCGTGGTAAGCGGTCTTGGCGATGTCGTAGCCACCCACGACCGTCGCGAGGACGAGGATGGCGGCGCTTGCCATCTCGAAACTCGTGAGGTAGCCGAGACTCCAGCCACCGCCGTACAGCAGGCCGCTCGTCGCCGTGACGATGGCCTTCCGGTGGTTCCGGTAGTACTGCGTGATCGATTGTTTGTTCATAGTGTTAGGCGGGCTGGGGAGTGTACCCCTGGTTTTCGATGGTCTCTGCGAAGGCGTCGGGGTCAGTGACGCTGTCGTCGTACTCGATCTCGACGCGGCCGGTCGCGTAGTGGACTTCGACGTGCTGGACGCCGTCGACGTTCGACAGGGCGCGTTCGACGGTACTCGCGCAGGTCGGGCAGTCGAAGTCGAGGACGCGGAATTGGGTTGTGTCGCTCATTACAGTTTGAGATAGTGCCCGTACCTCAATAAGTATTTTTTAGATGATATGTTTGAATTCGGATACGGGTCGTTGGAACAGTCAAACGGGTCGTCTAGGGCTTTCGCTATCGCGGGTCCATCCTGTACTGGATACCTCGACAGACACCTACCCGACTCCTGCCCCGCTACCTTTTCCCGCGTGCTCGCGCTCAGTTCTCGTATGAGTGATTCCGATACCGACCACCGTCTCGACGACATCGCGGTGCGAGACACTCGGATTTCGGACGCCATCGACGAGCCGATGCGGGCGATGGTCCTCGACATTCTGTCCGAGGAAGCCCTAACTGCGACCGAGGTCCACGAACGCCTCGACGATCGCGGCATCGACCGGACGGAGAACACGGTCCGCCATCACATCAACGAGCTCCGGGATGCGGGCCTCGTCGACGTCGTTCGCTTCGAGGAGGGGCGTGGTGGGACGACGAAGTACTACCACGCGAACACGATCGTCCTCTCGTACTCACTACCAGATTCGGCCGACGCCGCCGTCGAGGAGATGATCGACGCTGCCCAGCCCCAGATCACGGACGCGCTCACTACGCTCACCGACGAGTACGACGACGCTATTGAGGAGATCGTCGAGGATATGCAGCCCTGCGAGCACTGCCAGACCCAGAAGTACGAGACGTACGTTCTTCTGACCGTCCTGCGACGTGCGTTCGTTCGCGCCCACAGAAATTCCTGAGGGGGAACCACCCCTACGCTGGCAGGGTCTTAGAAGGAGAACCGATCACGCGCGGATTGCATCGCGAGGCGAGTCAGGAGTCGCGCAGGGCCACGCTTTGGGAGGTCCCGTACAGTCTCGATGCTGGTCGGCGGTTCACTACCACCAATGTCTAACTCCCAGCCTGTCTCGTCCATGAAGCGTTCGACAGCCTGATTTACTCGCTGTCGCACGTCGTCCGAGTCCATTGTCTCGGGCACACCATTCCGGAGGACGACGTCGCCGTCAACGATCACTGTCTCGACGTCGGCCGGGACCGCGTTGTTCACGACGTGTGCGGGAACGTTGGTCAGTGGCGTGAACTTCGGTTTGTCGACGTCGAGGAGGATAATATCCGCGCGCTTTCCCGCTTCGATACTGCCGATCTCGTCGCCCATCCCCAGCGCGCGTGCGCCCTCGATAGTGAGCATTCGTATCAGTTCCATCGAGTCGAACTGCCCGGCTGAACGCTTGAGATTTGCCGCCAGCCGAGCTTGCCGCGCTTCACCGAACATGCTGTACGAGTCGTGCCAGTAGTGGTCGTCAATCCCTACTCCGACGTCGACGCCGGCGGCTCGAAGCTCGGGAACGGGCGTCCACTGCGTCTCCCCGTCCGGATTCCAGTAACAGAAGACGGACGGGCAGTGCGCAACAGCCGCGTCCGCCTCGGCGGTTCGCTGGATGTCCTCTTCGTCGCCGAGGCGGAAGTGAGCAGCGACCAGTCGGTCGTCCAGGAGTCCAACGTCGTCGAGCAATCCTACCGAGTCCTCGCCACCGTTCGCTCGTGCCATCGTGTTACTCTCCTCGAGTTCGAGCAAGTGCGTGTGGACGAGCAGGTCCGGATACTCTGCGGCGAGGGATGCGGTCCGTTCCCACAGCTGCCGGGTACACGACCAGTCGTCGTGCGGGCAGATCGTCGCCCTGATTCGGCCGTCGTACGTGTCGTGGTACGTTTCGACGAACTCGCGAGCACGGGCGAACTGCTGATCGACTGGTTGGTCCCAGAAGAGGTCCGAGATCGCCGGGCCGAAAAATCCGCGGAGCCCTGCTTCCCCGAACGCCTCTGCACCTGCGGCAGGCCGTGCGTCCATGGAGTTCACGGTCGTGACACCGCCCAGGAGGAAATTGAGCGCTGCGAGCTCGACGCCTGCCTCGACGAGGTACTCGAATTCGCCGTTCCCTAGTCTGTTAAACAAGGCCGTCCCACTCCCGAGCATCTCCGTCAGCTCGAGTTCGCTAAACGCACCGATGAGCGGTGTCATCTCCAGGTGCGTGTGGGCGTTCACCAACCCCGGCATCACCAGTTTCCCGTTCCCGTCGATAACGGTGGATGCTTCTAATTCTCCGTCTCCTGCACGTGATGGTCGGACTTCTTCGATACAGCCATCGGTGATGCATACTGTGCCGCGCTCGTACAGGCGGTTCCGCTCGTCGGCTGTGAGAACGAGTGCATCATGGATTGCCAGATCGACAGCCATCGTAAATTAGGAAGTGGATGTGACAGTTACCGTACTGGACAACCGAGCAGGCCGGCGAAGGCTGTTCTTCCAGGTGGTGTTCCCCTCATTTGGGATATCATCGGTCTCTACTGGTCCCATTAGCCTCTAATACGTCGGCGTGATTTAATCAGATTCCCCTTTTGAATCTGAAGTCGGATTCCGTGGAGCTTGTGGAGGTTTGCAATGTTTTCCCCTCTTCACGATAGATCATCTATGGCCGACGGTTACGATGCCATAGTACTGATACCCTCATAGGCAGTATATTCTAACCAAAACCGCAATAGATGATCCCTACAATGATACACCTATGCAGGCGACGATAATCGACGGAGTTCTTGAATCCCTTCGTATCGGTGTCGGATTTCTCTGGACGGCGGCGTGGGCGATCATCATGGGCCTCACGATTACGAGTCTGGTCCAGGTCTACGTCTCGAAGGAGCGGATGGCACAGGTGCTGGGTGAGGGCGATCTAACTGGACTTACCAAGGCGACTGTGTTCGGAGCAGCAAGCAGTGGCTGTAGTTTCGGCGCCGTCGCCATCGGGAAGGGCCTGTTCAAGAAGGGGGCGCACGCGGTGAACTTCCTCGCGTTCATGTTCGCGTCGACGAACCTCATCGTCGAACTAGGGCTGATGATTCTCATCCTGCTTGGCTGGGAGTTCCTCGTCGCGGAACTGCTCGGCGGCCTGATTCTCATCGCCGTCATGGCCGCCATCGTCCACCTTACGCTTCCCGAAAACCTGTTTAACGAAGTCCGCGAGAAGCTCAACGAGCGCGACCGCCAGGCGGGCGTCACGGAAGATCCCACCTGCGGGATGGAGGGGAAAGACGAGTACACGCTCACGACCGACGGCGGTGAGACGCTCAAATTCTGCTCGGAGGGCTGTATGGAGACCTATCGCCAGGAGACGTCGAGTAGCGGCGGGTGGCGTGACGAGTTGCTGTCGTGGGGTGGCTGGTACAAGGTCGGGAATCAGTACCGCAAGGAGTGGTCGATGATCTGGAAAGACATCGTCGCCGGCTTCCTTATTTCTGGGTTCGTCATCGTCTTCGTCCCGCAGTGGGTGTGGAACACGCTGTTCATTCAGGGCGACGGCCTGCTCGTGACTGCCGAGAACGCCGTCATGGGCGTCATCATCGCCGTCCTCAGTTTCGTCGGCAGTATGGGCAACGTCCCGTTCGCCGTCGCGCTGTGGGGCGGTGGCGTCAGCTTCGCCGGGATCATCGCGTTCGTCTACGCCGACCTCATCACCGTGCCCGTGCTGAACGTCTACCGGAAGTACTACGGCTGGAAGATCATGCTGTACATCCTTGGCGTCTTCTTCGTGACGATGGCGTTCACTGGCTTCCTCATGGAGTTGCTGTTCGACGCCCTCGGCATCGTACCAGATCTGGCCGGTGGCGAGACGGCGACCGAACAGACGTACTTCGAGCTCAACTACACGTTCTACCTCAATATTATCGCCTTCGCGCTCTCCGGGTTCCTCCTGTATGTCTACCGACGTGGAATCGGCGCACCAGGTCAGTATCGTGATCCGGTGTGTGGCATGCGGACCGACGATGAGGGGCCGAGTGCGTCCAATGATGGGATGACGTACTATTTTTGCTCGAAGACCTGTAAGCGGGCATTCGAGGAAGAGCCCACGGAATTTGCTGATCAAAGCCCGCAGATAACAAACCACGATCACGATCACTGATAGATGTACTGTGGTTCATCCGCTGTGAAGCACTTCATCATCGCACCTTCAATCCGCAATTGTCACACCTGTCGCGCCAAAATTGATTGTATGAGCAGTCAGATATCGAAACAAGGGGATGTCATATGAACCAACGTCCAGCGGATACCGTCGTTGGTGTGCTCCTTGGGTTCGTCCTCTTGGCTGGCGGACTACTCAGTTGGCGGGCCTATCAACAGCGTCGCGCTATCGAGCAGTCGATGGGGCCGATGATGGACTCGTCTATGGGGGCGATTCACGGTCCAGATCCTCTCTGGTACGTGGTTGGAACCCTTCTGGTCGCAGGCAGTATCGGTGGCATCTATTACGTGGTTCGAGGGAATCTCATCGATTCGACAACCGACTCAGCGGATCACATCGACCCCGATCAGGTATCGGAGGCAACGCCTACATCGATAGACGATGACGCCTCGCCGGCGACGCCTATCAATCCTGAATCGGATCCGCAAGCGCGCGTTCTCGATCTCTTACCGGATGATGAACGACGCGTCCTTGAACCCGTCCTGAACTCGCCTGGAATCACGCAGATCGAACTTCGGGATCGATCTGAGTTCTCAAAGAGTAAAGTGAGCCAGACCGTGAGTTCACTCGAGGAGCGCGGGCTGCTGTATCGGGAACGACAGGGTCGAACCTACCGCGTGTATCCGAGTGATGACCTGCAGAACTAACAGACGTAGAAATTCATACTAACACTACCCATCATGTCACAAGCAACACTCGAAACTGATCGCATTAGCCGGGTTCTCAAGTCAAGCACGTGGCTCAATCTCCTCCTCGCCGCACAGTTGATCGCCGGGTTGGTGTACGCATATTTCACAGGAGATATGGGGAGCCGGTGGACCCATTTCGTCCTTCCATTTATTTGGTTCACCGCCTCAGTCTGGGTGATCTGGCACACTCGACCTGTAACGAAACGTCGAGTGTATCGTATTGGTGCCGCACTTGTCGTTGCTCTATATCTCATCGTGATGTTTTATTTTTCAGGATTACTTGGACCGAGCACCTCTCATTTCGGGCAGCTCACTGGACCAAGCGGCTTCGGAATAACGTGGGGTCGATCTTTGGGATGGAGTCCGGTCTTCGTCTATACAGGTGACCTGATCACGGTCTCGCTCATTCCTTACCAAGCGGTTGGCCTGTTCGCGCTGGCGTATCTCGTCTATGATGCATTGCTTGATTTCTCGCAGTCGGCAGTCGGAGGAATAGTCGGGATTGTGGCGTGCCCTGCCTGCGTTAGCCCGTTGTTTGCCGTACTACTTGCAGGCGGACTGAGTGGTTCTTCAACGATGTTATTGCTTGGTGCGTATGGCTACGAAATTGCGACCGTTCTGTTCCTCATGACAATTGGAATCCTCTACCATCGTCAGGCACTCACGAGGCAGTATCACCAGTTCCGAGGGAACTGATCCATCTCGTTCGTGGTCAGCAATACCCGAGCCTCCCTCGCCGCCTGAACCGTGGTTATTGTCTGGATCGCCGCAATGAGGTGAACAGTCTCGACGGATCCCCTTTGCTCTCACCATTCCTCTGATCCTTTCGAATTCGGCAGGTATGAACGATCCCGTCAGTAGAAAACGTTTAGATGGCGTTATAGACGTTCTTGAACGCTCTCCTGTTTGAGTTCACTCCCACGAAGATAACTCCGAACCCACCGTATGACTACTTGAGGCGAAAAACAATGACCAACCGAAACCTCGGACGATGGCTGCTCGTGGTGCTCGCGATTGTCGGACTCGCGTTTGCCGCCCCGGTAGTTAGCGCACACGGTGACGAACCGATCCAGGGGAACGAGACGGCAGCTGAAGGGACGCCAGCCGATGGTAGTGCAGCAGACTGGGCGGCCTGGATGGAAGGTCACATGACCGACTACATGGGCCCGAATGCCGTTGACGAGATGGAAGCGCACATGGGCGTGACCGTCGACGAGATGGCCCAAGATATGGCGGACGACAATCACACCGCGACGGGGATGAACGGACAGGGGTACGGCTGCTAACGATCCCTGTTCGGATCCTCGTCTGACACGATAGATATTCGACTTACTGACTCAACGATCACAATGACACACTACACCAACACTCTCGGGCGGACGACTCGTCGAATCGCAATACTAGCGGTTCCGCTGTTGATTGTAGCAACGGGCACCGCAGCGGCTCACGGTGGTGGAGGCTACGGCGGCGGTATGATGGGTAGCGGCGGTTGGGGGGTCTTCAGCGGTGGAATGGGCCTCTGGAGCTTCCTTTGGATGGGGCTCCTAATCGTCGTCCCGCTCTATCTCGTCTACTCACTCCTCAACAGAGATTCTGAGAGGAGTGATAGTCGGCCGCTTTCGGTTCTTCGTGAGCGTTACGCTCGCGGTGAACTCTCCGATGAAGAGTTCGAACGTCGACGAAAGCAACTCGAGTAGTGCCCATGACCGAAATAGAAGGAGCATCGTCGAGAAAAAATTCTCGTCTGCCAGTTGGGGCGACGGGAGCTTAAGTGCGTAAACAGGATACAGTATTACATGAGTTACACAATACAAACCAAGATTGATGGAGAGTTCGACGATGTCGTCGACGCAACGAATGCCGCGCTCAAAGACGAGGGATTCGGTGTTCTCTGTGACATCGACATTCAGGCGACGCTCAAGGAGAAACTCGGTGAGGAGTTCCGCCAGTATCGCATCCTCGGTGCGTGCAATCCTCCGCTGGCATACGAAGGGTTGAGTGTAGAAACTGAACTCGGTGCGCTCTTGCCCTGTAACGTCATCGTCTACGAGAACGATGACGGCGTCATCGTGGTGAGTGCGGTCGACCCGGAACAGTTAGTCGGGATCGCTGATAACGACGCGCTTGACTCCGTCGCGACCGAGGTCAGCGAACGATTCGACCGCGTACTGGCAGCCGTAACTGACGAGTTCGGATCCGCATCGGAGGCCTGATCTCTGATGGCATCATCGGATCAACTGGATACGACGACGATACTGCTCATCGTCCTCGGAGCGTTCATCCTCCTTCCCTTGCTCACAATGGGTATGGGGTTCGGTGGGATGATGGGATACGGAGGAATGATGGGCCAGTACGGTACCACAGGTGGTTGGTGGCCCCTCATCGGGATGCTCGTCCCGGTCATCTTCCTCCTTGCGCTTCTGGGCGGTGGATATCTCATCTTCCGGCGGATGAGCGAGACACAGACGTCTCATAATCCCGCGATGGAAGAGTTACGTCTGGCGTACGCTCGTGGCGATCTCACGGACGAAGAGTTCGAAGCCCGACGAGAAAAGCTCGAACAATCAGAGTGACCACTACCCAAACCGCGTTTCACCCGTTTGAACACCTGCGGATCGACTCGAGGGTATCGAAACCAACCGTTCGGCAGCATCGTTCCGTTACATCGAAATGGTGTGCTCGATTCAGCATATGGTTATGAGTAGTAATGGGAACAAACGACAAGTTCGGAGTGAGTCACGTCCGAAGTCTTCGCACCAGTATCGCGCGTAGCTACCCACCGAAGAATGATCCAGACAACATGACACATCACAGCCGACGTCAATTCTTAGGCATTGTCGGTGCCAGCGCAGTCGCCAGCACCGGCTTTGCTCAGTCAGCGAACGCACAGGAGACGCCCATCGTGGAGATGGGAAACAATTACTTCGACCCAATCGGCCTACGTGTTGATCCCGGGACAACCGTTCAATTTGAACTCGCAGCGGGGGCACATTCCGCTACGGCGTACGCAGATCGTATTCCGGAGGGCGCTTCCGCCTTCGATAGTGGGACGATCTCAGACGGGAGCTTCGAATATACGTTCGAAACGCCAGGGACGTATGATTACTACTGCATCCCGCACAAGTCGATTGGGATGGTCGGACGGATCGTAGTTGGCAGTCCTGGCGGACCGGCAGAGGAGGATTCAATCCCGGATGGAGAGGTCCCATCGAGTGAGGCGATTGTTGACCAGGGTACAGTCGCCTACGGCTCAAGCAGCGATGGAAGCGGGAATACTGGTGGTGGAATGATGGGACGAGGTGGTTCTGGAATGATGAGTGGCCGCAACGGAGGTGGAGTTGGAGGGCTACCAGCTGTTGGTGGCGTACTCGGAATGCTGGGCGTTCTCGGTGGCGGGCTCTACTGGCTTGGAAACCAAAAATCTCCTCAATCGACTACCGACGACTCAGCCAGAAAAACGCTCCAGAACCGCTATGCCAGGGGCGAAATTGACGAGGAGGAGTATAGACGTCGCCGTGAGCGATTAGATGCTACTGATGAGGACATCTCCAACTGATTGCCACCGTGAGAGGGTGAACTCACCGGGGTCAAGTGATTCGGGGATTAGAGAATACCGCCCTCACCGATACCTTTGATTTCAGAACGATCCCGTGACTTGTTTTGTTCCATTTATGACTGATTTCTCTTGTGATCAACTCGCCTGTGTGGCTCGGTAGTAAACACCAATTGCGAGCACGGCTACGAGGAGAAGATATCCAGTAGCCCACACCAACGAGAGAGCCGTAGACTGAGTTGTTGAACTAGTCGTCCATGCCGGATGGGGTTTGGCCCGTAGTCGATCCCGACGGTGCCGACCCTGCGGCAAACTTGTAAACGGCGACGAGTCCCCAAATCACCAAGCCGAGCAGGATGATGCCCGCCCTAATGTCGATGGGGACCACTGCAGCGTGTTCGATTGCTCCCTCGCTATCGACTGGGTGCCCGGCTCCCAGTAGCATGTCGAGCAGGCCGATCACGACGACGCCCAAGACAACCAAGCCACCGCCGACGTACATGGCGATTTGGTCTGCCGTTGATAAGTCACTCATTGGTAGTCACCCGAGGAGTTTCCGTAATCGCGTGTTCTCGAACAGTTCCATCTCACGCAGGCGGTTATCGACTGCCAGGACGCCGCCCGCTCCGAGTGCCACAATGGTTCCGAAGACCATGATCCCAAGTAGTTCACCCGTGACCATACCGTTGGCCCAGCCGCCACCGTAGCCGTTGATGAAGTAGAAGAACAGCATCATGAAGGCACCAAAGAAGGCGGCGGTCCTCGTGAGGACACCGAGTATCAGCCCGAAACCGATGGCGGTTTGCCCAAGCGGTACCGCCACGTTGACGAACGCCAACAGGATGCCGTCGCTGAACGGCGTGACGAAGGGGGCGAGAATCGTGCCCTGAGCGGCTCCGCCGACGAACCAGCTGGCGTCGAAGGGCCACGCCCAGATCTTGTCAAGGCCGGCGTGGAGCATCCACCACCCGGCGGTCAGCCGAAGCAGCAGGATCCAATACGACAACCAGGCTCCTGAGACCGAGAACGACGTCTCAGTTCCGAGAAATCTCGTTCGAATGGATTGTGTTGACATGGCATACTTCACCTCACGACTGAGTTTATCAGAAGTGGTAAAAAGATTGGTGGTGGTTCGTGATCTCTAAGAGTCGGGGCTCATTGCAGGAACGCGGGTGTCAGAGGTGAGTTGGATGATCCTCAAGAAGGAATTCGGTCACCCTCAACGCACTGATTGTGTGCTGGGGCATGTAAGCAGGAGCACCGATGAAGCTGAGCCCACCGATTTCTGGATTTCGGAAAATTCTGTTTGAGGGACTGAATTCATCTACTGATCTAATCCTTTGTACTTACCGATCCTCTCAGTAGCTAACAGATTCTGAGAATTTAACTCGAGTGGATATCAATCAATTAACTCCCACTGGTTAGTCATTCCTCCATAGACACGGTTTAAAACTCGTCGTCTCGAGAAAATACGGGCAAATAAAACAGGGTGGCGGAGGAGACGCAGTAGAACTGCACTCGGAGACCGGTCAACGTCTTCAATATCGATCCCGGCAGCGGCACGAATTGCTGCTCCCAGAACCTTGGGATTACGAGTTTCAAGAAAGTATCTCACAACTGTGGCGAAAATGTACTCCGTTTTCATCCTCTGATATAATCTATCAGGATAATTGTGTAATTGGCTTCTGTTAGCCAGCTCTGCGGCCAAGAATCCCGATTCAACGGCCTGTGAGATCCCCTTTCCGGTGAGTCGGTTTGCTATACCTGCAGCATCACCCACTCGTACGACTGAATGCTCCGGTAGATGGGTTCTGTCGGGATCAAGGCTTGGTCCCTCGGGAATGATTGCGACGTTCGTCCGTTCCTGCGACGGGACTGGCCACCCATTCCGCTCACAGGCTTCCCTCAATGCCTTCATATAATCATTAGGCCGGTCACTGACCGTCCAGCCGATACCAACGTTGGCTCGTTGCGATGTCTTCGGGAATGCCCACGAGTACCCTGTATAGTTCTCCAGAATTATCCGGCTGTTCGGGTACAACTCGGTGAAGTCCCCTTCGACATCACTGTTAAGCGCTACCATATATCCTGAATACTCGTTGGTTGTTCCGAGCGCTTTACTAGAGAGTGATGGCTGACCGGTTGCATCAACGACGAGATCATACTCATCGGTGAACTCGTGGAAATCTGTCCGTGTGATAGACTGGTTTTCGTGGATGTCAACACCCTTCTCTGAGAGTTGTTCTGCCCAGGACTGCTCAACGACATTTCGGTCCGTTATATATGTATCCGCAGCAGGAAAGGTGCCGGCTCCAGTGCGGTGGCGATCGGCGTCGATTCCGTCATACACCTCCACTTCCATCGCTGGCAGCGGGTTGAGAAAGCCGTTCTCTACAGTCGGTTCGAGTGGGATCTTCGATACCGCTGTCATCGCTTCTCCGCAATTAACGCCTTTGCTATCGTAGGACTGCCGCTCATATAGTTCGACGACGAATCCAGCGTCGTCGAATCCAGCAGCTGCTGCAAGCCCGGCCATCCCTCCACCTATTACCGCAATTTTGGACGTTCGAGTCATCGGTTTTTGCCAATCTTTGAGGCCATCGTTAAGCTCCCAACAGCATCCGAAGTGACCCACGAACGCCCATCGGGAGTCCGATCGCTCCGATGAAGAACGTCATAAGCCACCACCACGTGTGATTCATCTCCTCTTTCGCATCGGCGAGATACCACACGATGCCGACAGTCACGACGAGTTTCAGCACGAACGTCGATCCGGAGAATCCAGTCGCCTGGTACACGAGATTCGTCACGACCAGCTTTGGGGAGTAGCCGAGGAACGTCACACCGATGAGATTCTGCGCAGCGTCCCACAACTGGCCGAAAACGGCCAGCAGAATTAGCGGGTGTCGAAGGTGGGTGATATTGGCGAAACTCGTGCCCCAGTAGTAGAGTGCGGTTACGCCGAGCGCTATCCCCGTCGTCGCGACAGGAACCCATAGGCGGAGTGGGGTCGATGTCGAGAGGCCGTGCCAAACAGCCCACCAGACGGCCCCGACAGCCCACACCGACCCGACGAGCCCGACTGTTAGCGGGATAGATCCGATATTTTGGTCACGCAAGAGTGCACCGACACCGAGCGCGAGGATGGTGACAGCGGTGACGACGATGTAAATCGATGGCGTGATGAACCACACCGCGTAGTCCCCGAGCAGCCCGAGATCCTCGAGGGCGCGCATCGCCCCACCTGCGATGATGATCGGAGCGAACCCGTAGGCCAGTCGTGCGTCGAACGTGACGTCGAGTTGGTCGAGATACGCACGTAGTCCGGGGAGGCTGTATACGACTGCCGCGAGGTAGATTACCGTGTTCACCGCGTTGTAGCCCTGGACAGCACGAATCCCCTCGTGCGTGACTGGCTGACCGGCCGCATCGGCGACGACTGGTCCCCAGAGATACTGCCAGATGAACCGGTCGTAGACCAACGTCGGAAACACGAGGATGCCCCCACCGAGAAGGACGAGCGGGGCCAGCAGGTACAGCGCCCACCACTCGCGTGAGCCGGTCTCCGGAAGGACAGTCTCGACGCGGCGGGTGACAGTACTCACGACCCGTTCACCTCCAATCGCCACGTCGTGCTTTTCGAGCGCCCCCACTGTTCGAGTGAAACGATTGTGAGTTCGTCCTGGAGCTGGCTGAGGTACTGCGCGACTGCCTTGGGAGATCCGTCGAGGTCGCTGGCAATCTCGCGAGCCCGGAGGTATGTCGGTTCGCTACTGGCTGTCTCGACGAGGTACCTTCGAACCGTGTGCCGGGAAATATTCGACATTGATCTAGAGGTGACGGTTAGCGAAGAAATCCGAAGAGCTTGTAGTCGTGATCGGGGGTGTACCGCCGGAACAGGAGACTGTTCGTCAGCACCGACACCGACGAGAACGCCATTGCTGCTGCAGCGAGCACGGGCTGGAGGAGGCCGAGCGACGCTAACGGAATCATCGCCGTGTTGTAACCGAGCGCCCACACGAGGTTCTGTTTGATCTTCTGGAGTGTCGCGTCTGAGATTCGGATCGCCTTTACCACGTCGAGCGGGTCGTCTCGCATCAGCGTGACGTCTGCAGCTTCGATGGCGACGTCGGTGCCGGAGCCGATTGCTGTCCCGACGTGTGCGACCGCGAGTGCCGGAGCGTCGTTGACGCCGTCACCGACCATCATCGCCTGCCGGCCCTCGTCTTGAATACTGTCGACCGCGTTGGACTTGTCCTCAGGAAGGACTCCTGCGCGGACGTTCTTCGGGTCGATACCCACCTGTTTAGCGACCGCACGGGCAGTTCGCTCGTTGTCGCCCGTAATCATCATCACGTCAACTCCCCGCTCCTGGAGTGCTGTGACAGCCTGCTTGGAGCTTTCCTTCACTGTGTCGGCGTCGGCGACCACACCCACGAGCTCCCCCTCGTAGGCGACCAGCATCGCCGTCTTCCCCTCGTTCTCGAGGCGTTCCATCGTCTCCTCAGCGGGAGAGGGGTCGATCCCGTTGTCCCGCAGCAGCTTGCGGTTGCCGACCAGCACCTCGCTGTCACCAATGACTGCTTTGATCCCGTGGCCCGGAACGTTCTCGAAGTCGTCAGGCTCAGTCACGTCCAGGCCGCGTTCTTCGGCCCCTTCGACGATTGCACGGGCGAGCGGGTGTTCGCTGCCGCTTTCAGCTATCGCCGCCAGTCGAAGCACATCATCCTCTGAGAGGCGCTCACGGGTGCTGAGCTGTCCACCATCTGGGGTCGGCTCGCCACCGTCAGTCACCACATTTCCATCGCTATCAAAGACGACCACGTCGGTGAGTTCCATTTCCCCTTCGGTGAGTGTGCCCGTCTTGTCGAAGACGACTGTATCGACGTCTTTCGCTCGTTCGAGGATGTCACCGCCCTTGAACAGGACGCCGTTCTGGGCACCAATCGTCGTCCCGACCATCGTCGCTGCGGGCGTCGCCAGCCCCAGCGCACAGGGACAGGCGATGAGGATCGAGGACGCGAAGACAATTATCGCGAACTCGAAGACTGAAACGGTCCCACCGACCGGGGCCGGGCCGCCAGCAACCTGACCCCACAGCGGGAGCCAGTCGACGAAGCCAGCGAGAGCCTCGGGGAACAGGAACCAGACGACACCCCAGAGAAGGGCGTTCGCGATGACCGCAGGCACGAAGTACGCGGAGATGCGGTCGGCGAGATTCTGGATGTCGGGCTGGCGCGACTGGGCCTCCTTGACTGTCTGGACGATCTGTTGGAGGGCCGTGTCTTCTCCAACCTTCGTCGCCTCCACGACAAGGACGCCGTTCTCGTTAATCGTCGAGCCGACGACCTCATCGCCCTCCTCTTTCTCGACAGGCACAGATTCGCCAGTGACCATTGACTCGTCGACGGCAGACTGACCGTCGACAACGACACCGTCTGTGGGAATCTTCTCACCTGGACGAATTTTCATCCGGTCACCAGTTGTGACCTCTTCAAGCGGAACTTCTTCTTCACTGCCGTCCTCGCGGACAATGGTCGCCGTTTCGGCTTCCATTTCGAGGAGCTTTCGGAGGGCCTCACCCGCTTGGCCCTTCGACCGAGCTTCGAGATAGTTACCCAACGTGATGAACACGAGGATGAGGGCTGCCGTGTCGAAATAAAGTCCACCTGCAATGAGTTCAGCAAGGACTGCCACAGAGTATAGATAGGCCGTTGTTGAACCGATCGCAATCAGCACGTCCATATTGGCGCGGCCGTTCTTCACGATCGCCTTGTACGAGTTCTTATAGAACGGCCAGCCGAGGATCGCCTGTACCGGCGTGGCGAGGAGGAACTCAACCCAGCCAAGTTCCACACCGAAGACGGCTTCAGGGACGATCGCGCCACCGAGCAGATAATTGTCGATGAGGAAGAAGAGCAACGGTGCCGATAACACTGCCCCAAAGAGGGTCAACCTGAGTTGCTTCCGAGTTTCGGCTTGACGGGCGGCATCTCGTGCGTCCTGGCCCGACTCTTCGTCGGCACCATCTTCGCGGACGGGCGAGTAGCCAGCCTCCTCGATAGCATCGTACAGCGCACCAATAGATACTTCCGCAGGATTGTAGGTGACCTGTGCTTCGTCGGTTGCGTAATTGACCTCCGCATTAACGACGCCCGGAATATTTTCAAGAGCGGTTTGGTTGGTCTCGGCGCAGTTGGCACAGGTCATATCGGAGATGGCAATCGTTACCGTCTCAGAGACTGCGCCGTACCCGGCCTCGTCGATCGCGTCGTAGATTTCTTTGAGCGATACCTCTTCAGGGTCGTAGGTGACGGAACCCTCGTCGGTGGCGAAGTTCGCATCCGCCTCCGATACCCCGTCGAGCGATTCGAGAGTGTCCTGGATCGTCGCCGAACAGTTGGCGCAGGACATTCCCGTGATATCAAGATGGATTGTTTGGCTTGTCATGCCTGTTCTACTATACGGGGTCTAGGTTTAGGCGATTTACTGCTTCGAGAGGCGGGGTTTCGACTGCAGGAAAATTTGGATTCCAAAGACAGCGTTACGCTCCCTCTTCGAGTCGCTGATACCGATCGTCGAACCGTGTGAGACAGGACGGACAACAGAAGTGATAGATCTCTCCGTCGATTCTCGTCGTTTCACCTTGATTATCAACGGTATTGTTACATTCAGCACAGGTGAGTGCAAATTCGACGCCATCAACGGACGGCGTCCATTCAAGCTCGTCAATTAGCGTGACGGTGTAATCTGCTACATCGATCTCGTTAAAGAGTCCATCTACCCACTGACGTACGTTCTGGGCTTCAACACGGGCATAGAACCAAAGATCTCCTTCGGAGGTCGTGAAGACGTGTTCAACGCCATCTGACTCTCGAGCCCGCTCGCGGGCGGCCTCCAACGACGCTGAGCCGATTTCGGCCTGAATAAATACCGGTACACCAGCTCGGAGATGAGCCCGGTTGACGTCAATCGTGAAGTTGTTAATGATGCCAGCTTCCTGTAATCGCTTTACCCGGTCAGACACGGCTGGCCCCGACAAGTCGACCTCCTCGCCAATATCGCTGAACGGGCGGCGGGCGTCATCAGCGAGTAACGAGAGGATTTCTAAGTCGGTTTCATCCAAATTGCGCATACGACCGCTTCGTCTCGCAGGATACATTATTGTTGCCCACAACACACCTTCGAAATCGGTGATCCAGGGCTGCGACAACATTGGATTCTAAGCAGAAAACCACATAGAATACTCGCCCCTATCTACGAATGGATATGACTCAGACAATCACCGTCGAAGGAATGACCTGTGAACATTGCGAGCAGACCGTCGAAGAGGCACTCGAAGAAGTTGAGGGGGTTACGTCTGCTACTGCGGATCGTGACTCAGAATCCGCGACGGTCGAGGGGTCCGCTGAACGGGATGAGCTTGTGACTGTGGTCGAAGACGCTGGATACGATGCCTCTGCGTAACAAATCCCGATTCTCGTCGAATCGGATTCGGAGAGGGATTGATACGACTGCCAATCCCAGGTGTAGATACTATGACTGATACACTTCCGTTCGATGCCGTCCGCGAGCTCGACGTCGACGGGACGACGTACAAGATGGCCGATCTTCGAGCACTCGAAGAGCAGGGGCTCTGTGACCTCGACACGCTCCCTGTGAGCATCCGTATTCTGCTTGAGTCGGTGCTCCGGAACGCCGACGGCGAAACTGTTACTGCAGCGGATGTCAAGAATGCTGCTGGCTGGAAGCCAGACGTACCGGACGCAGAGGTTCCGTTCTCTCCATCACGAGTCGTCCTACAGGATCTCACTGGCGTGCCCGCAGTTGTCGACCTGGCGGCCCTTCGATCCGAAGTCGACCGCAAAGATCGGGACCCGACCCTGGTCGAACCAGAGATCCCTATTGATCTCGTAATCGACCACAGCGTCCAAGTCGACTACTTCGACTCCGAGGACGCCTACGAGAAGAACGTCGAACTGGAGTACGAGCGCAACGCCGAACGGTATCGCGCGATCAAGTGGGCGCAGAACGCCTTCGAGAACTTCAACGTCGTCCCGCCGGGGACCGGCATCGTCCACCAGGTGAATCTCGAGCATCTGGGCCGGGTCGTCCACGCCCGCGAGCGAGACGGTGAGAAATGGCTCCTGCCGGACACACTCGTCGGCACGGACAGCCACACCCCAATGATCGGTGGCATCGGTGTGGTCGGCTGGGGCGTCGGCGGCATTGAAGCGGAAGCGGCAATGCTCGGTCAGCCGGTCACGATGAAACTTCCCGAGGTCGTCGGCGTCCGCCTCGAAGGCGAATTACCCGAGGGCGCGACGGCGACGGATCTCGTGCTCCACATCACCGAACGGCTCCGCGAGGTCGGCGTCGTCGACCGGTTCGTCGAATTCTTCGGTCCTGGTGTGGAGAATCTCACAGTCCCCGACCGGGCCACGATCGCCAATATGGCGCCCGAACAGGGCTCGACGATCAGTATGTTCCCGGTCGACGAGCAGACGCTCGAGTATCTCGAACTCACCGGGCGTGACCCCGCCCACATCGACCTTGTTCGCGAGTACCTCGAAGCGCAAGGGCTATTCGGAGAACAGGAACCGGAATACACCGAGGTGGTCGAGTTCGATCTTTCGACTGTTGAGCCGAGTCTCGCCGGACATAAGCGGCCACAGGACCGGATTCCGATGGGGGACGTGAAACAGAGCTTCCGGGGACTTCTCCACGGGGAGTTCGAAGACGACCTCGATGATGTCGACGAAGACGCCCTACAGCGGTGGCTCGGCGAAGGTGATGCAGCTGGTGCGGAGACCGACGGCGGTGTTCAGGTCGAACCCGAATCGGAACTGCACCCGTTAACCAAACGCGTTGAGGTCGACCTCGACGGTGAGACAGTGGAAATTGGACACGGAGACGTCCTCGTCAGCGCCATCACGAGCTGTACGAACACTTCGAACCCGTCGGTGATGATCGCTGCTGGTCTGCTTGCCCAGAACGCCGTCGAGAAAGGTTTAGATGTCCCGCCGTACGTCAAGACGAGTCTCGCACCCGGCAGTCGCGTCGTCACGCAGTACCTCGAGGAATCGGGCCTGCTTCCGTATCTCGAAGAGCTCGGGTACGCGGTCGTCGGCTACGGCTGTACCACTTGTATCGGGAACGCCGGACCACTTCCCGATCCCATCGAGCAAGCGATCGACGACCACGACCTCTGGACGACGAGCGTCCTCTCCGGAAATCGGAACTTCGAGGCGCGTATTCACCCGAAGATCCGCGCGAACTACCTCGCGAGCCCGCCGCTCGTCGTCGCCTACGGCCTCGCAGGGCGGATGGACGTCGACCTCGAGAACGAGCCGCTAGGCACCGACGAGGAGGGGGGATCGGTGTATCTGGCGGACATCTGGCCCGACGCAGCGGACGTGCAGGCAGCAATCCACGAGAACGTCTCTCCTGAGATGTTCGAGGAGAAGTATGCCTCTGTGTTCGAGGGTGACGAGCGGTGGGCTGCTCTCGACGCGCCCACAGGTGACGTCTACGAGTGGGACGACGACTCGACATACATCCGAGAGCCGCCGTTCTTCCAGGACTTCCCCCTCGAAAAACCCGGCGTCGCCGATATTGAGGATGCACGCTGCCTGCTGACACTCGGCGATACCGTTACGACCGACCACATCAGCCCTGCTGGCCCCTTCGGATCTGACCTCCCTGCCGGCCAGTGGCTGCTCGATAACGGCGTTGAGCCGCACGAGTTCAACACCTACGGCGCGCGCCGGGGCAACCACGAGGTGATGATGCGGGGAACGTTCGCCAATGTCCGCATCGAGAACGAGATGCTCGACGATGTCGAGGGTGGCTATACGATCCACCACCCAACCGACGAGCAGACGACCGTGTTCGAAGCCAGCCAGCGCTACCGCGAGGAGGGAGTCCCGCTCGTCGTGATGGCAGGCGAAGAGTTCGGTACCGGCTCCAGCCGGGACTGGGCGGCGAAAGGAACGGACCTACTCGGTGTTCGCGCAACCATCGCCGAGAGTTACGAGCGCATCTACCGCGACAACCTCGTCGGCATGGGTGTGCTCCCCCTGCAGTTCGATGATGGCGACTCGTGGGAATCTCTCGGTCTGGATGGGTCTGAGATCTTCACGATCCACGGCCTCGATGACGGGCTCGATGTGATGGACGAACTGACCGTTATCGCCGAGCGCGCGGACGGGTCGACTGTCGAGTTCCCGGTCACAGCACAGGTCGGCACGCCGGCCGCCGTGACCTATATCGAACACGGCGGCATCCTCCACTACGTCCTTAGACGGCTCCTCATGCGATAATCTCTCTCAACTGACTCTATTTCTGGAAGCACAAGCAACACGAAAAACTTTGAGTCCAAATTAGCGTTTCAATCGTGCGTAGACTCTGTTCGGATGATGCCCGCTACGTTATCCATCTGAGCTGAAACGTGTGCGCTCTCACCAGCAACATGCGTAATTAAATCGTCCAGAGTGATCATCCCGATAACGCTCCCGTCTTCAACAACCGGGACGTGTCGAGCACCCGCTTCGTTCATTTGTCTCAGGACTTTTGGAATCTCAGCATCTGCTGGCACAGTAAGTGGGTCACGCGTCATCACGTCAGCAGCTCGTACGTCGTCTCCACTCGTCTCGGCTGTGAGCACACTTAACTCGCTTTCCTCGGTGAGCAGGTTAGCAATCAGGTCTCGATCGGTGATGATACCAGAGATCTGATCGGATTCTTCGACGACCACGTACCTGGCACACCGCGATTGGGAGATCATCGTGTGAGCGATCTCGGCAACCGTGGCGTCAGGCGTGACACGGGCGACCGACTCATCAGCAATACGACCAATATCCATCCGGAGGTCAGTTGGTCTGGTACCCATGCTAATCAGTACGACTCATAACAGGAAATAGCTTAGCATCAGCTGGTCGTCATAGAAATCCTCCACTCTTCAACCGTGAGAGACGACAATCTCCAAACTTTGTGAAGTTACAAAAAGTGTTACCAGCTACGCCACTATCCAAGAGCGCTGGCTTTTATAATCTAGTCTCAATAAGTAAAGAGAAATGTACGATACGGTTTTGCTCTCGACTGACGGGACAGTTGCTTCTGAGGAAGCTGAATCCCATGCTATCGCGCTAGCAGAGGCCCATAATGCCGATCTTCATGTTCTGTATGTAGTCGATGAGGACGTCGTAACAGCATACAGCGGTGACGAGTACGTTGATGAAGCCGAAGGCCCAGAACATGGCCTCGAAGAACTTGGAACGGAAACAATCGCAGACATCCAATATAAAGCGAAGGAGGTCGGTGTCAATGTTGTCAAAGCAATTGAGCACGGCCGACCGGCTGAGACGATTGTACGGTATGCTGATGCCGAAGATATGGATCTACTTGTACTTGGAACGAAACACCGGCCGGAAGAATACCGGGCCTTGCTCGGAAGCGTGACCGACCGCGTCCTTCGATTGACGACCCGCCCAGCGACCGTCGTGAAGACGGAAGTCGACGAATAGGGGAAGAACAGTCAGTAACGGCCGCCGTCAGGCGTGAGTCGGGCGCGCCGGCGTTCGAACTCCTCGTCGTCGATTTCGCCGCGAGCGTACCGTTCCTGGAGGACAGCGAGTGCGCTATCCTCGGTGGGGCCGTCCGATGGCGACCGCGTTGTCAGCCAGTAGACGATGTAGACGGGAAGGGCGATCAGAAGTGCCATCCACAGCAAACCGATCAACATCATCCCCCAGCTCCATATTCCCCACCCGGCCATGTGACCATCATTCCACATCCCGTCATGCCAGTCCCACATCACTGTATCTGGAACAGCAGCGTGCGTCAGAGTCATTCCAATGATGACGGCTAGCGTCAGTGCTCCGATGACGATGAGTCCCAGAGAACGAATCCCGCGTGCTTGAATTGGATTTTGCATTATTGTACTCCTGAAGAGAGTTCGGCGTGGTTAGCCGAGGATGTATTCGAGGGCGGGGTAGCGCTCAACGAGCGTCTCGCCACCGACGTCGTAGTTCTCGATGTACTGGTCGAGGCCCAGGATGCGGCCCGCGGCGAACGCGGCGACCGCGAGGAACACGAGCATGTACGCGAAGTCCCCGTTGATGAACCCGTGGCTCATGTCCCAGTTCCCGAAGTAGAACATGAGCATCATGAGCGCGCCGAAGAACGCCGCGAGGCGGACGAACGCGCCGACGAGCAGGCCGAGGCCGATGAACAGCTCGCCCCACGGGACGGCCACGTTCGCGAACTCGACGAACCACGGCGTACTCCCCATCCACGCGAACATCCCCGCGAGCGGGTTGCCGTTCGTCGCCGCGACGTTCGTGAGGTAACCGCCCGCGGCGAACTCGCCGGTGATCTTCGTGAACCCGGAGTACGCGAACGCGTAGCCCATCATGAGACGGAGCGCGAGCACGAACCACGCACTGAGACTGTGAACTTTCCCGCCGACGGTCAGACCGCCGACTCTGCTCTCGAGCTGATTCATGCCGGAGTCGAGTGTGGACATAGTTATTGCACCTTCAACTATCAGTACGGAGGCAGAGACGATATAACGGCGAGCCGGCGTTCTGGGTCAGAAAATCGGCGGGCTATATTACGCTCCTGTCGCGAGTAGAGACGTGTGACTGAGGAGGCCGACCCGTCGGAAATCTTCGCGACACTCGACGACGAGTACGCCCGCGACATCCTCGTGGCGACGAAGACCGACCGCCTGTCTGCGAAGGAGCTCAGCGAGGAATGTGACATGTCACGCCCGACCGTCTCGCGCCGTGTCACCCGCCTCGTCGAGCAGGGCCTCCTCGAGGAGTATACGCACGTCGACCCCGGGGGACGGCACTACAGCGAGTATGAGGCGCGCCTCGAACGCATCGAAATCCTCCTGCAGGCGGAGGGCTTCGACGTCAACATCGACATCCAGCCTGACCCCGCCGACCGGATTACGACCATCTTCGAGGAAATGCGGGGAGACTGAATCATGGACCACACGCTATTCGTCATCGGCAAACTGTTCACGACCGCGTTAGCACTGGTCATCGCATATCAGGCCTATCGCGGGTACCAACGACATCACACGCAGTTACTCCTGTACGTCGCCGCCGGCTTCGCATTGGTCGGGCTTGGCGGCCTCCTTGAAGGCGTCCTCTTCGAACTCCTCCAGGTGTCGATCTTCGAAGCAGGATTCGTCGCAGCACTCGTCACCGCAGCCGGGATGCTGTCTATCCTCTACGCCCTGTATGCCCCGAATCCATAAGGATTCAGGACGCCCATTCGACAAGCGGCCTCTGCGCGTCGTGCCCGGTTCGAAGCCGCTACTGTTCGGACTCCCCTCGTTCTCGATAGTGTAGCGTCGCAGTGGGAGTTATATCCATATCGGTCGTACCATATCGTATGATTCGAACACTCGTCGGTGTCCTCGGCGCTATCTCAGCGCTGTTCCCGGACGAAATCGTCGAGCTCTTCGAGAAACTCGCCATTTCGAATCCAGACGAGGGAACAGTGAGAGGGTGGATACGTCCAGCAGTCCGGTCGGAGGGTGTTCTGATAGCTGCGCTTTCACTCTTTAACGGGCGAGCATACGCATTGCTGATGAATCTTACCGGCGTGTTCGGTGCGATAGTCCTCTTATTTCCCGACCTGTATCAGAGATTTGCCACCGCGTTCCTGTACGAGCGTCCAGAGTCGATAGAATGGAAGTACGTGTTTACCCCGAGGACGAAACAGCTGGCACAGCCTGAGCGCGTGACACCATATCGTTGTCCCGGACGACAC
>NZ_JBQVRO020000018.1:0-47534 GCF_052439115.2 Halorubrum sp. FL23 | reverse complement strand
ACACTTGGTTCACCATTGAGAGACCATTCATGAGACTGCTACGAAATCGGTCTGGCAGCAAGCCGCTATCCAACTACGAAAATAGAACAGACAAGTTGATCTTGTCTGTTCTTAACGGTTAGAATCCGTTGTCAGACTGAAGGACTTCCCCGCTTCCGTCTGCGTTGCCACGAAGTTCGATGACTGGGTTGTACGTGTTGTTCGGAACCGTGTGCTCAACTTCACCCTGCACGTATGAATCGAAGTACGAGCTGTACGTGTTGAGGTCACTATCCGACACACCGCGCCATTCCCAGAATGGGACATTCGTCCCGCCCGTTGTGCTTGTACTAATTCCACTCACCGTCGTGTAGGGAGCTACAATCTCCCACTCGATCGTGTGAGTCATGTAGTAGATGACTTGACCGAGTACGATATGTTCGACCGTTTGATTGTAGCTTACGGGGATCGCCTGAACTGAAACTGAATCGCTACTAGTCCGTCTGTTTGTCGAGACAGTCTTTGTTCTCGTTTCTCCATACTTGTGGAGAGCCGCGACTACTGCCTGTTCCTGATCATCTGTGAGTCCAGACCATGTAGCCTCAGCCTCTTCAACTGTTTCGAGTTGAAGGTAGCTCTTGAGGAACTCTTTGACACTCTCTTCATCGTCTGGATTAACCGACGCTGGGTCTGGAACGTCTGTCGATTTTGCGGCTACGCTCGTCGTTGCGAGTGACGCTCCAACGAGCGAAGCTCCTGCCAGCTTTACTGCTTTACGCCGACTAAACTCCGGATCTGGTTGGTCGTTTACCATGATGGGTTATTGTCGTGTGTTATCTTCGAACACCGACATGCTACCATTGGCAGCTTTTATCTTTATCTTATCTACCGAACAAATCTGTGCTTACCGTGGAATTCAACGGAGACTGTGTAAATAAACGGCCCCCTTACAGATGAACGAGGGCCGTACAGCATAGAACTGAGTCTTCACTTAGTTACATCCTACTTGAGAGCAAACTATATAGTGTGTTAACACTAATCACGACAATATCCATGAGCGGTTCAATATCCCCGTCTCTCCTCGAAACCGTTGCCCGCCGTGCATACGTTATCGAACACTTGCTGGAGGACCATGCTGATAAACGAGAGCTTGAAGCGGCCCTCGATGTCTCCCGCACGACTGTCGACAGAGGCGTCAGTAGTCTCAGCGACGCAGAGTGCATTATCTGTCGAGACGGCAAATGGAAAGTCACACTACTTGGCCAACTCGCATATGAGGAGTACGAACAACTCACAGCGAGATACGAGAGCCTCACAGCTGCCCAACCTTTACTATTCCATCTTCCACCGGAGACACCGCTTGATGTGCGACTTCTTGTCGATGCGGAGATCAAACTTGCTGAGCCGCCTGCACCGCGTAAACCGACTGCCCAGCTTGAAGACTTGCTTCAACACAGTGGCCAGATCAAGGGGATCTCGTCAATCGTCCTCCCGGAATACGTTCCCCTATTCTATCGCCACATTGTCGAGCGAGAAACGGATACAGACCTCATTCTCGATGCAGAACTCGTCGAGTATCTGTGGGCAAGCTACCCCGATAAAATGAGTGCTGTCCTCGAAACCGACAACGGGATGATGTGGTGGCTCGAACAGCAGCCGCCATTTGGCTTCGTGCTGATCGACGAGGCAGTTGTGTGGTTCGCCGTTTATGCTGATGATGGTGGACTTAAGGGCACAATCGTCAACGATAGCGATGCTGCGGTCGCATGGGCGACCGACATGTTTCATTCATACCGCCAGCAAGCTGAGCAGGTGCTCGTTCGTGGTGGATCGTCTGTATCGATCTCCGGGACCTCCTCAGTATGAGATATCGAAATTACAGTCTTTGATTCTTCTTCGTGGCCGTTTCTCAAGTACAACACAATCTAGGTGCCTACTATACGTCTTTAGCGTCCTGTTGCGTGATCCATCTATACCCTCGAAACGTCTGTTCGAAATACGTCAACATAGACTCCTTCTCAAGAGCAAGGAACTGAGCCGTATTATCCGCGGTGAATTCTCCTATTAAATACCTATCACTGATCCGGTATATTACAACATAATCTTCACTGATAGTCGAACGACACTTGTCTGAGCCCCAGAGTTTAAATTTTCTTGTCCTTAGTATTGGCATGCTTGATGATACCTTCACATACGGCATCAACAGCAAGATTCCGTTCTACCTGCTCTGACAAGTGAATAACCTATTTGGGATTGCTCATGACGAAGGCTATCACGTTCTCTCCTATAATTATTCTTGTTAATAATATGAGCTATCCGACACCCAACAACTAAGGCGGCCAGAAACATCCTCTCGCAAGCAAATCGTTTGTACCCACGCGTTCCCAACTGGGGGAACATTTATACTGGCAGCAGCCCGTACATAGAGATATGAGTCAGGGCTCGTACGACGATACCATCAAATTCCGCGCGGGCGCGCTGAAAGAGGCGGCTGGCGAGCTCGATGCGATCCATCTCGGTGGGATCAATATCAGCGAACTCGCCCGAGCGGGGCTTGCAGATATGCTCCGTCGGACCATGACTGACGAGGACAAAATCACCCTCTATGAACGCTACAAGGCAGGTGAGATCTCCGAGGAGGCTACTCGCCTGCTGCTTGGCGAGGAGTTCGACCTCCTCCAGGAAGATATCGAGGAGTTCGCCGCGGCAGCCGAGGACGATACCAGCCAATATCTTGTTTGAATGGCGACTGATGAACCGCAATATCCGATTCTCGTCGATACTGACGCCCTGATCGCCGTCGGGAACAGCTCACTGTGGGATCGTATTACTGAGAACATCGGACTCACGACCACGAACGTCTGCCAGCAGGAGCTAAAGCGCCATCACGAGCAGAACCGCTCTCACGCTCCAGAAGGAAGTCGCTCGTATCGCCTTCACCACGGTAGTACGCGTGTTCTTGATGCGCTTGAGGATACAGAGACACCGTTGACACGTGTCGTGAGTGTCCCTCGACCGTATGGGGCTGATGCCGGTGAGCAATCGCTGGAACAACATCTCGTGCAGCATCCAAAGGCGGTCGATTACGTGGTGTTGATGGACGCTCACGGTCGCCGTTCGATCCGTCGAGAGATTCAGAACCGCGACCTCGAGGCGCGTGTAGTGCCACCGACTTTTCTCTTCTACATTCTCTACGATAACGATCTCATCTCGCGAACGGCGTTTTGTGAAACGTGTGCTGAACTTCTCAAAAGTGAAGGGTGGACAGGCTATCACGCCGTCGATGCTGCGTGGGAGGGGATTCCAGTCGACTGCTCAGACGTCATTGACTCGGATCTCCTTCCACCTTCATGATTATAATGGAGATTGGAGCTGCGGTCTCTACAACTCCCACCGAGATCCTGCTGAACCGCTTCGAGTAGGTCAAAGACCCGCTCTACGATTACTCCGCACTCACTTCTTTGACCAGCCGCGAACCGTCGCCGAGATCTCCGACCGAAGCGATAACTATCGGAATACGGTCAACCGTGTCCTCAAGCGATTCCGCGATCGTGGTCTTGTCGGGACGGACGCCGGTCGCGACGACGATATCGAGACATGAACATGCTGGTGTAGGCTGGCCTCGACTACGATGTCGTCGAGGCGGAACTCGAAGCCCAGATCGACCGGCTCGGCGACGATCAGTTCGCAACGTTCGCGAACGAAGCCCTGGTCGAACTCGAGGAGCGGTACGGTGACCACGCCCATCGAGGACCAAGTTCAAGAACTGACGGGGCAGTACTACCGTGGGCTCGAAGTCCTCCAAGCACTCGATGAACCGATGACCGTCGATGAGTTGACTGCCGAATTGGAGCTAGACACTGACGAGGTTCGCAACTATGTCGCGTATCTGGCGGAGTTTGATCGGGTAAGCAGAGATAGTGAGACAGTTCGTTCGGCGAAGTAACAATGTCTGTTAAAATTCTCTCAAGTTGATAAACTAGCGTCAGATCCGCAATCCTTGTACGGTGTATCCGCTTGCCCGGATCGGTTGGGATACGAGTAGAACGTGTACCTCAACTAAAACTCGGGTCAGAAACGATCCGCTGAACTATTTATTCGATATTTGACAGATCCTCCGCGCAGCAGGATCGGGTCTGCGTTCTGTTTCACGCGTTCATACTGCTTTTCAGCCCATGAGAGTGCGTCGTCGGTGTCATTAACGATCAGGCCAGCGATGCCTTGCTCAGTGAAGATGGTGATCCCTGCGCGGTCGTGATCGAAAATCGAGAGCCCGTACGAAAACGGGATGGACGCACGCAAGACATCGACATCCGGGTCGTTCAGTACGTCTGTCGATATCGACGGGTATGTTGAATGAAACCACGCATGGACCTCCGGAGGGATGCCCATCTCGAACGCGGCATTTCGTCCCGAAACTCCGCTTTCGTAGAACCGGTCAGCATACCCGGCAACGACGTTTGGCGTCACAACACGCACCTCGGTCGCTCCTTCAACAAAATCTAGGAGTGTAGTCATCACGGCGTCCTGAATACTCGAATGGGTCTCGTAGGTGTCCGCACCTTCGATGAACGCCCAGCTAATCTCCTCATCAGTGTCCATGGAATCCAGCACTGACGAAACATCCCCAAGGCTGTCGAGTTGGTCAAGGTAGTCGCGGTGTGCGCGACAGGCTAATCGGCCTGACTGTGTTGGATACCAGTCCCCATCTCTGTATTCGACGAGGTCAGCCTGTTCGAGTTCACGAACGACATCATCAAGAGTTGAACGAGGCATATCGAGTGTATCAACGAGTTCGGGTTTGGCTTGAGGTTGGTTGACGAGGGTGTTAAGACACTCGTAGCGCTTGAGAAGGATAGTGGCGATATCTTCGGGAGCGGGGATCGACATGACTCTATAGATATTTAATCATCACTTAACTTAATTCTTTCTTATGGAACATTAAAGCTGTAATATATGCCGGGAGAGTGTACTAGCCTTGGTAACAGACACTTAGAGCCGAGACAGTACTTTGGATAAAAAGCGAGAGTATAGTAGGGGGTAGTTACTTCTCGTAAAGGCTCGAGTAGTTCGTAATTTACCGAGTCAATAGCATGAATACAAGAAACGATAGACATGATGTGTGGTTAACTCAATCAACCGCAGAAAATTCGGTCGAATAGTTGGTGCTACCGCAGGGCTCTCCGGTCTGTCCGGTGTCACAACTGCGTCTGAGCAGGAACCAAGCCAAGATCAGCCCCAAGCTGATGTCGAAGTCCGTGTTGATCGCTCGATTGAGGGTGGCAAGGTGTACTCCATTGCAGTAGCCCGCAACACGGAAACAGGAAATACCGACGCTACGGCATTCGTTCGATCAGCTCAATCATCAGATTCGATCCAGCCCAATTCACAACAGTCTGAAGGTGGTGACGTTCTTGCTGTCTCTGAGGACGTAGTTAGTCAGGTAGAAACCACCATCTTCGACAATCAGAACGAGCAGGAAGCGAGTACGCAGGGCGTGAGCGTAAAGTCGGATGAAAGCGAATACACGGATATCTGGGGCCCTATCCGAGAAGCAACGGACCCATCAGGCATCTCCACCCAGCAGAAATCACTTTTACAAGACATTCTTGAAGAGATCGCGGCTGGGACCAAAGACGCGATCAACAGAGTCGGCGCGTACTTCATCGACAGCCCAGACGGAACAGAGTGTGACACCACAGTCACTGATCAAAACCCACATCGTCAACTTGGTGCCTCTGTTGATTACGAGAAGGTTCTCGGTGATCTAACGACTGAGGTTATTACGTCCGCTCTGGGAGCTATTCTCGGAGGACTAGCTGCTTCCCTCCCGGGTGCAGCACTCGGTTCAGTCCTTGGGGGACTCGTGGGGTTCGCGATTGACCAACTCAAAGACACGACAAATATTACGACGGCTTACCGTGATATCGACAAATGTGCCTTTGGAGTGTGTGAGGCTGCGATCCAGCCACTGGTGAGTGGCATCTGGATGGATGAAGATACAGACATGCTCACGTACGGTTCGGACCCGCCCCTTCTTCATCTTGAAGATGCATCCCCGCCGCCGGTCGGGTATGAGGAGATTGTGACGATCAGCTCATAGAGCGCCGCCAGAAGAATTATTATATTTTGCGAGAAAGTTAACTTAATGATTAGAACACTAGTTGAAGACTACAAAAGAGAGTATCGGGAGTCAGGTGGCGATTTTGACAACCGTATCGTAGGATACAGCCTGATTGGACTCGCTATCCTTGCTGTGAACGCGACAGTTGTGACAGTCGGTAGAGATACTCTTGGACTCTCAGACTCGGTAGTGTTTCTCCTAATCCTCATTGTTGGCGTATCACTCCCGTTTATATTGTGGTATCCGCTCCGAAAGGCTGGACTGTAATGAGATCGTGGTGATAGCTTCGACGAACTCCCGTTATCGGGCGGAGACTGGTCTTTTCAGGGGACGTGCCAGCTGTGGTTGTAGGAAAATTGTCTCTGTTGACTCGATGGAAACGCTGCTACGCCATGAGAGCGTGAAACAAGATATGGGGCGCAAGAGACCGACGGATTTCACGTGCCACAGAGCACGTTCTGTTGACTGGTCCGTGTGCGAAAGAAGTCGAGTCATGGGCGCTACAGCCCGGATGCCGCGCCCCGCGGCATCCGGGAAAGCCCGAATAGGTGAATCTCTGCTTCACGCACTGGCGTCCCGGGTGAACGAACCATGTACCTCGGAATCGACATCCACAAACGGTACGCACAGGTGGCAGTGATGGACGAGGCTGGGACGATCGTCGAAGAGGTTCGCGTCGAAAACGCGAACCTCGACGACCTCGCCCAGCGGTACGCCGGCGCACAAGCCGTGCTTGAGGCGACCTCCAACTACTACCACATCCACCGTTTCGGAGGATAGCCAGAAAGTATGTGTTTAGCCCGAGCTGATTTCGCCACCATCTCATAGGAGGCGCACAAATCGGGCTGTATGAGCTGGCAGCGGAGGTTCGTGATGATCCACAGGGATGGGCTCCGTCGCGGAGCCCATCCCGTTGCCTCCGCTGTCTGTACTGGAAGGTGGGATCTGTGAACGGAGATGATCTCACCAAGGACGAGTTGCTCTCCCGGTTTTTGCAACTTGAACAACGAGTCGAAGAGCTTGAACAAGAGAACACACAGCTCCGAGAGAAGTTGCAAGAGAAAGACGAGCGGGTCGAAGAACTCGAAACACGTCTTCGCAAATACGAGAATCCGCACACTCCACCCAGCAAGCGACGGTCGGGGACCGATGAGTCCCCGACCTCGCAGGACGACGAAGACGACGATGTCCGAACTGATGGCGGTACTCCTGGTCGAAAGGACGGTCACGATCCGGAGTGGCGTTCTACAGCTGATCCCGACGAAGAAATCGAAGTCACCTGTGACTGTTGTCCTGAGTGTGGCGACCACTTCGACGAGTCGGTGGGCGTCAGCCCCCGACTCGTCGAGGAGATTCCTGATCCGCAGCCCCCAGAAATCACCCGGTACAACCGCCACTACTACCAGTGCGATTCCTGTGGAACAGAGACAGTTGCGGCTCACCCCGACTGCCCCGATGAGGGGCAGTTCGGGGTGAACGTCATCGCTCAATCAGCTCTGTCACGGTACGATCATCGCCTTCCCTACCGGAAGATCGCTGACCGCTTCGAGCAACTGCATGGACTCGAACTCTCGGGTGCATCCGCGTGGCACGCGACCGAGCGCGCTGCGCGCGCCGGTCGCTGTGAGTACGACCAGATCCGTCAAGAGATCCAAGATGCCGACGTGGTTCATATCGACGAAACAGGTATCAAACGTGAGGGTGAGCAGGCGTGGATCTGGACGTTCAAGACCGCTCAGCATACGTTATACGCGGTCAGAGAGAGTCGTGGAAGTGATGTTCCCGCGGAAGTCCTCGGTGAGGACTTCGCGGGAACGGTCATCTGTGACGGGTGGACGGCGTACCCAGCTTTCAGCAGCAACCTCCAGCGGTGTTGGGCGCACATTCTTCGAGAGGCTGAAGACGCCGCGGAAAAGCAGGCAGAAGGTGAACCGATCTACCACGCTCTCAGACAGGTGTACGTCGCTCTCCAGGCCCGGCTGGAGAGCGACTTGACAGTCCGTGAGCGAGCAGACCTCCAGCGTGTGGCGCGAAGAGAGCTTGAATCGCTGATTGAACGGTCAGTACCCGACGGACCAGTGGCAACACTGCTCGGGAAGATCGAAGGAGGTCTTGACCACTGGCTCACCTTCGTCGGTGAGCCAGCGGTCTCTCCGACGAACAATGCCGCAGAGAACGCGCTTCGTGAACCAGTGGTTCTCCGGAAAATCATCGGAACGCTCCGTAATGACCGAGGAATGTTCGTTCACGAGACGATCTTGTCCCTGCTGGCGACGTGGCGCCAGCAGGGACGCAATCCATACGAAGAGCTTCGTCGAGTCGTCAGCAGCAATGATATGATCTCACGGGCTCACGCTGTGCCGGCTGTCGAGACCTCGGGGTAAACACATACGCCAGAAATAGACTGTTTTCCAGGATTGAAGGACCTGAAGAAATGGACTCAAAGGAATTCACTTGTAACTGTCTGAGACTCGTGTTGAACCGCAAAAAGGTGTAGATCGAGAACAACCATTTACGGAGCGCAATCTTCGAATGAGCGAAGATCGTGCCAGTCTTATCGTTGAACGTGCGGTCGCAATCCTTACAGAGATACCGTTGAAAGTGCCCGTAGCTGCCGTTTCTGACCGTTCGGTCAGAACGGCAGCGCGGACAGGAAACACTGACGCCAGCCAACCTGCTGGAGCGGGTCCGCTGCGACCGATTCCGACCCAACACATCTAGCGGAATTATTCGTGTCGTACACCGCTGACGCGGTGTCCTTGTCCTCTTCGACTCGACAGCCACAGCTCAGCAGTTTCAACAATCTCCTACAGAAGAGCGATTCCCCCTTTCAGAATCAGAGTATACATAGTACCCGATAGTGGGCCTGTAGAAGCTCAAGGAGTCGGGATTGAAGCGCGGCCTCGGCTGTGAACCCGAGCGGTGTCTGTTGAAGCTCCGTATCCAGTCGAATGATTGCCTCTTGTATCGTCATCCGTTACCCCACAGAGGTGCCGGAAGCGCAGCTGTGGCCGAATAGTGGATACGCGGAACCTCTGGTCGTGGGTTTTCAGGAGATCTCCCTGGAATAATCAATCGTCCGGCCGTTAAGCGCGGGGAAACAGGGCCCCGGATGACTCCGTAGATTGCTCGTCATAGGTCTCACTCACGACTGTTCGTACCTCGTTTATTTTGTGCCATTGTGTTGGGTCGTCGGGAGAAGAATGATATTGTAACACTAATTATTATCCCAGTATATTATATTTAATGTAAATATTGTAAAACCAAATAATAACCAAAATAGAAGATTCGGATCTCCAAAAAGATCAAAAGAAAATTCATTCGGTCCCAAAATTGAATACCAAAGAGGGACAGCGAGAACTATTGATAGTGCCCCTACCAGTATTATTTTGTTTTTTTCATTCATAACCTAAACTAGAACATACAACCATATATGCTTTCCTCACACTTAGAAGTGCCCTGATCTTATTTACATATTTCAATAAGATAGTGGTATGTGAAATTAAGTGGGGTAAAGAGGAGTCATACCACCAGGACATTGGTTAGGATTCTCGTTACAGTAGTCCTGTACACACCCCGCAACATCCGCACAAGAGCCGCTTATCGCAGCAACTACAAGTCTACCTCCGCAGAGAGAGGCACCTGCTGCCAAACACGCGACTAATCCTTTAATGCCGAATCCTGCTGATAATTTACATGCCTCAGAAGCAAGATAACAGTAGTAACTCGAGTCAGTAAAATCCAACACACAGCCAGGAATTCTATCCGGATCGCAGTCGATATCCTCGGTTTTCATGCTACTATTATTAACTCTCTCCACAACGATGTCTCCGGTTCGCACTGTCAAGTTAAGCCAGTTTGAGAAGTGAGCAGTTCGTTGGTTTTGGTGTTCATGCTCAACCAAGAACTGCTCACTGAGACGCTTGAGACGGCGAATCTTGAATGTTGGGAGCGTGAGCGGACGGCGACGCCCGTCAGGGCGTTCGCCGTCCGGCTCCACGCGACCGGTTGTTCTCTCAGAGAAACACAAGAGATTCTTCGTCTCTTCGGCGTTGAACGCTCTCATCAGGCGATCTTTCAGTGGGTACATCGAGTTGCTGACAGCAGTGGCGACCCGCCGACGGCGAAGCCGTCAAGGGTCGCTGTTGACGAAACTGCTATCAAAATCAATGGTGAGCTGTCTTGGTTATATACCGCAATAGACCTCGAGACAAAATTGATCCTCGATGTCCAACTGTTTGGACGACATGGCACCGATCCAGCAGCTGCGTTCCTTGCTGGTCTCCGTGAGAAACACGATCTCTCTGACGCCACGTTTCTCGTCGATCAGTTCGGCTATCGGACTGCCCTCTCTCGATTAGACCTGAACGGTCAAGTTGACTATACCGACCGAAACCTGATCGAAAAATGGTTTCACACCCTCAAGATGCGAATTGACCGTTTTCATCACTCGTGGGTGGGCAGTCGGGCAAGCGTCCGCGAATGGCTTGAACAGTTTGTACACTACTATAACTATCAACGACCCCATCAATCACTCAACGATCGAACGCCAGCTGAGGAGGTGCTTAACTAGACAGTGCCCCGTTCAAAAACGATATATTAGTTCATATTATACTAATCGCCGGAATAGAGTACTGGGATTGTGGATAAATTCTCACACATTCAAAGAGAGTTAGTAAAACGCTCCACAGAATACTGTTCTAACAGGAAGTTCAGCTAAAATTAAACGATCGATTAACTATCTGGTCCTATTGTCTGATATGCTTGACTCCCACGAACAATACCCAATATTGCGATGAGAGTATAGAGAATCGTGAGAGCTACTATACCATGATCTAGATAGTGGAGAATAGTGAATAGAAGAGCAATTATTCCGACTATTATCATAATGATAGAATATATTTTCCTCATTTCTAATAGTAAGAACACACCAGCCCCAGCAATTAATGAAAAAAGAGTTCCCAATACATATTCGTTGAGTCCGACGAAGACAAGAACTGATCCAATAAAACCAAAAATAACGAGTCCGAGTCTTGAGAGGTTCATCCGCAATTCCGGGCTAATCATAGCCGGAATATAATGTCTATATACAAAAATATTTTGGTCTTATTCTACTAGGCTTCAAGCAAATATTATCAACTTTTAATTCTGTTAAAACCTACAGTCTATGATAGAGTTCAACAGAATTAACTATTTACTATCAGGGTCGTGATCGTTGTTATACGGTGGTACCGGTCTATTGTCTTGGTCGGGTTCTGGGGGATATTGCATGATACGCCATAACCAGAAGTCCTTATGATCGATCTGTTCGAGTGGCTCAACTGACTGCTGTCGAAGAGCCTCTTTAACCGGTTCTGGATAGCTTGAAAAAGGTAGTATCATATCCTCTCCTCGCGCCTCGAACTTCCTCAGTAAGTTATCCACGCGAACGTCACTCTCAAGTACCCAATCTAACCACTCAGCTTCGTCACCAACCTGTTGAGCGTATTTGTCTGATAAATTGTTGTAGTTCTCAATCGCGTTAACATATTCCGTATATGCGTCATCTAATCCTAATTCTACCATTCCCCAGTAACAGATCTCTCCAGCTGGTGTGAGTTTGTTAGTGAAGCTCGTTCCAATATCTGAAACAGCTTCTGCCTTGATCAATCCCAGATTGCGAGCCTCTTCGACCCGGTTAGACACTGTATCATGGCTTACTGCTACTTGAGATACTATTTTTTTGAATCGGGCATTCTCAGGACCAATTGCGAGAACCAACCCAATTGCGCCATCTCTCTTGAAAAATTCCGCGATTTGATTGGTCATCAGGTAGGTCGTAGAGGGACATCAACTAAGATTTTGAGTCTACTCAGAATCTGAGTGATATCTGGTTTGGAATTGGCTCACCAGCTGAGGGGTATCAGAGATGGAGTCTACTCAGCGAATTCTACTTATTTGGCAGCCAGACCTCGCGTCATACGTGAATTCGTTTCCGGAAACGACACCCATACACTTTACTCAGAATCTGAGCTACTATTCAACAAAATAATATTTTGTCATGAATCCCCCTGATACCCCCTCCTCCCCGGTCACAGGCCTTGGAAAGCAAGCAGATGAGATCATCGACGAAGGGACAGAATGGATAGATCTCGTTGATGAGTTTGACACCGACCGATTTGAACGACGAGACAGATATCCAGATTGGCACACTGCCACACCGTTTCCACGGATGTTTCTCGCATACGTGTGGGCGAAAGCCGAAGATATCTCCTTGACGACGATCCCGGACCAACTTGAAGCAAATCCAGAGTTGGCCACTGCTATGGGTTTTGACCTCGATGATCTTCCCTCAGAAAGCACGTTCAAGCCAACGCGATTAGATGAAGGACGATTCGAGGAACTTCAGTCACCCGTTGAACGGGGAGTGAAAGAGATTCGAGCACTTGCAGCTGAACGGGGCGCACCGATCGGGAATGATCTTCTCAAAACAGCGGACGGCAAGGACAAACAGTCGCTGTCAAATCGAACCGTCCAACGCTTGCTTCGAAAGAAGGGCCACGAGGTGCTTGATGAGTTGAAATCAGTAGCTATCCCTTCAATCTCACTTCCTCGGCCGGATGACGCGATCTACGACGACGATGAGTTACTCGTCTTAGAAGCAGTCGCGTCGATCAAGCAGCAGGCGGCACACGGTTCGGGCCAGAAGCTGGGCGACATGAAAAATCCAGAGCCCGCCGTTGATGACCCGTTCTACGAGGATGGGCCATCTGGTGAGACGCTGTTGGAAGCGCTCAAGCAGATGTCCATTGAGGAGATCGCGACTGTGCTGAATTTCGCTCTCCGGAAGACCTACACACGCGCGAAGCCCCGAATTAGGGAGCTCGAACACGGGAACGGCTCACGGTTTGGGACTCGTGCGAAAGTCGCGCTAGATATGACGTACGTTGCTTACTATGGCGATCGTGACGAGATGGAATGGGTCCAAGGCGCACCAGAGGGAAAGGAGTACAGCTGGTGTCACAAGTTTGCGACGGTCGTGATCGTCGGCGAGAACACTCATTACGTCGTTGGGGTGTGTCCGCTCGGGAGTACGGATTACGCTGCGACAGATGCCTATCCCGGTAAGGATAGTTCCTACTACGTCGGGGATGTTGCACGGCGACTTCTCTCGATCGCCGAAGACTATGTCGACATCAGAATGGTGTATGCCGATCGTGAATTCCACGCTGTAGATGTCCTTCAGACGCTTATTAACAAGCGGTTGGATTACGTAATCCCTGCCAAGAAAGATCAACATCGGATTGGACCGATGTGTGACCAGTTTGACCAACTCAAGCGGGGATATCACGAATCGAACGACACCCCGCTGTATGTCAAGGAGGATTTCGTCATGCACGGTACAGTGAAGGGTGGCGTCTCAAATCACACGGTACATACGAACGTCGTCGTGTTACCCCCCGCAGAAGATGATGACGTCCATGAAGAGGGATCGCCACAGCCCTTCATTACGAGTCTCGACGCGAGTGACGAGGTCGCATTAGACCGGCGCTGGACGAAACAGCAGATCGAACAGTACAGTGACCGCGGAGCGATCGAGAACTCATACTCGTCGATCAAGAACGCAGCAGCGTGGACTACTTCGAAGGAGTTCGGAGTCCGGTGGTTCCATTTCGCCTTTGGGTGTGTGATCTACAATATGTGGCTGTTAGTCGATTTCCTCACACAGGAGCGCATTGGAGTCATCAAAACCCGGAAGAAGCCACGGATAACGCTCAGCCGGTTTCTTGATTGGCTGGACAGGGAGCTGATCACACTCATTTAGAGCTCGGTCTGGGGTAGCCCGTCGCGAGAGGCATCACTGGTTGCTGAGATATATTTCACCAGATAAGTTTAGATATTGTACTAATTCTGTTTGTTTGATGATTGTTAAAGAGTAATTGCGGCTGTTTCTATCGGGTATTGGCCCGAATAGCGTCGATCCCGTGAACGTTTTCACCGCCATTCGCAACTCCACCCTGGAAAAAATATATATCATTTACCAGTTTATCAGATCGCGTTTTGCCCACTCTGACCGGCATACAACCCCTAGGGTTGGCACCTTGAAGACTACCTTCTATAAGCCGAGACCGCCAGACTGTAGCGGGTTTGGAGTGGATCGGTTGTAGAAATGTTCGATTCTACCAATGGAATCGAACATTTTTAGACCGCTCCCAGAGAGGTACAGTCCACAGATGGGTGATGAGAAGCACTGGGTGAAGCCCGAACAAGTCGAGGCGATGCGCGACGCGGCTCGTGAGGGGCGTCACCCCCGGCGTGATGACGCGACTACCACCCTTCTCTACGATACTGGGCTCCGTCGCGACGAGCTCGCCCACGTGGACCGTGAGATGCTTGACCTCGACGATGGTCTGCTTCGGCTCCCGACGTCAGTCCAGAAGGACTACCCCAACGACAGCACCCCGCCGCCCGTGACCTTCGAGCTCGATCGGGACAATTCCCTGAAGACCATCACGACGCTTCGAGAGTTCCTCGAGGCTCGAGTCGACGACGATCCCGCTCTGGTACCCAGTCAGAAGGCCGGCCGGATGACCGGCAAGGGGATCAACGACGTCGTCCAGCGGTCCGCTCGTCGCGCTGGTGTCCGTCCCTACTGCTTCTCGGGGCGAGGCCGACCCGAGGACGTCTCCGCCCACACGCTCCGCCACAGCGTTGCCTGGCGGATGCTACGGATCGAGAATGGGAATACCTTGTACGATGTCCGGAACCGCCTTCGTCACTCGTCGATCCTCACGACCGAGCGCGAGTACGATCACTTCGAGACAGTGTAACCTGTCGGTTTAGATCTCATTTCACTACTGGTTTAGTTCGCCAGCAAAACGAAGACGAAAACTATTTAAGCTTTCAGACACTAATGTCTGTAAGACACTTGGGAGTCCGCTGGTGGATCAGTTGGATTCCTGGGTGTCGAAGCCCGTAGCGACGCACGAACCGTCGCATGGCTCTACGAGCCCAACGGTTGTAAGCCCAGGTATACGAGTGACAACTTTCTCAATTCTAAATTATGTCGTATGACATAGAGAAAGCCCGGAGAACCGAAAGGTCTGACGACCCAGACGTTCTCCGAACTCTCGGTACCCTGTGTCTACTGATGGCGCTGAGCGTCGGCGTCATCTTGATTTCAGGGATAGCACTGACGCTACTCAATGTGGCGTCAGTGTGCGGTGCCATAGGCCTTGTTCTACATGTCTGTGGCGTTCCGCTGACTCCGTAACCGACGGAGAATACTGAGACACAGGGGGCGTGGAGGCTTATCGGCAATTAGGACGGCACCCACGCTCGGTGTATAGAGAAAATGAAGAAGCGGGAGTCCGCTGGTGGATCAGTACAACACCATGTAACCACCCGCTGTATAAAAATTTAGTGTTTTATGCGGTCGACAAACGGAGAAGTAGCTGATTCTACCAAGTCAGTTCATCTACCGGGAGTGTATTATTGGGGACTGCGATCCACTGGTACACACCGTAGAATTCTCCTAGCTAGGTTGTGGCCGTTACCGCAATAGTGGCACTCCTTACGGAGTCGTAGTCTTCATGCGATAAGTAGCGTCAGAACTCTCGCTCGCTCGAAGACTTTCGGGTGCCGATAGGTAGTTTTTCGAGGTGGTCACGTACCGACTGAGCTAGGTTCACTTCGACCTCATCGGCGTTTTGGTGCTCATGAGAGAACGCATGTGTCTCGGTTCACCACAACTCCGACTGTCTTATTTTTTGGTGCGCTGTTGCTGTTGAGCGCATCGAGATACCGGTCAACGTCGAAGTCGTCACCGATGTCGTTCTCGTACGTCTCGGACTATTCGTCTTCCGCTGCGTCAAATTCGTCGGTATTGGGTTTCACTCATAGTTTTAATCTTAAGCTTAATCTTAGGAGTGCGTCTCGATTGTCTCGTTAATGATCTCGACGCCGGCGCCGGCGGTGAACTGTTGGGCGCTAGCGTGGTAGGTGTGGTAGCACTCCTAGCACACCGCGCGTGGGCCTCTTCGGCGTCATCGAGCGCCGCCGTAAACTGATTGGCCATGACAGGTTCGTAGCTAAGGTTAGGACTAATCTTAAGATTAAGTAGATATGTGTCGTACGCTATGAGTGTAGCTAGATTTAGTCACAGCCTTTCTCACCTTTCATCGTCTCTACTCGTTGACAGTTATAACCAACAGGAGGATGCTACGTACCAGTGTGTAGGTTAAGACTCTATCCGCTGGATCTTGTCTTCTTAGTCGCGAATGTTGGTGTTTGACACCAACAGAAAGTTTTATTTTATGTTGACCCATCACACCAACATAGGTAGCATAGATGGGATCAACGATCATCTACGAAGACGAGGATACGTTTGATGACGGCTCCCGGTACGAGATGATCGCGACCGACGTCCCAAAAAGCGACGACTACCCCGAAGGGATCAAATATCGGTTTCAGTACATGGCCGAAGACGGTCGAACCCTCCTGCGGTTCGACAACTTTCCGGACCACCCCAGAGTCGATCGCCACCACTACCACACGCCTGATGGCGTCTACGACGACATTGAGTACACCGGCCTCAAAGCTCACGTTCAGAAGTTCCACACCGAGATGGACGACCGCCGTAAGAGGTGACCCACCATGCCCGACGAACCCAACACTAACACGCCCGACAACACCGACGATGTCAACAGCACCGACTCCAGCGATGAGGAGATCGTGATGGATGATGTCGAAGCCGAAGCGGGCTTCCTCGAGGATCGCGATCCTGAAGATTACCCCTCGGTACTCCGGATCACGTCCGACTCCGAACAAGCACACCGCCAAGACGCGTTTGACCGGCTGGACCGCTGGGAAGCCGGCGAAGAGGTGCCACACGTCATCAACTTCCAAAATCCGAGCGACCTCCGGGCGCTCCTGACCGATCGTCGTGTCGAGCTCCTCCGGAGCATCATGGCCGAACGCCCGGACAGCATCCGCCAACTGGCCGAGCGTCTCGACCGCGACGTCAAGACCGTCCACGACGACCTCCAGGTGCTCGCCGAGTACGATATCGTCCACTTTGAGCAAGCCGGCCGGGCAAAGCGTGCCTTCGTGCCCTACGACACCATCGAGGTCAATCTCGAAATATCGACACCACACCCGGCCGACGACGCTGCCCCTGCCTGACTACACCACTTTTCACTGCTCCCGACGCACTGACTTGTTCTAGCCAAGTCTCAAGGATATACTTTCACCTACCCATCAGGGTCCACCACTCACTACTATACATCGTGCCGATTCCTTTCTTTGGACGATTTCGGAGATTCAACGCTGGTTCGGAGCCAGAGATCCCGAATAGTCTCCTTCAGAATTCTCGTTCGATCTCGAGCTTCCGCATCGCCCGCTCGAAGACCTTCGGGTGGCGGTGAGCCAGCTTCTCCAAATGATCCCGAATTGACTGGGCTGGGTTCACCTCGACTTCATCGGCGTTCTGAAGTTCGTGGTAGAACGCGTGTGTCTCGGTCGTCACCGCGACTCCGACTGTCTTATCCTTCGGAGCACTATCGCTGTTCAGCGCGTCGAAATACTGTTCGACATCAAAGTTGTTCCCAGTGTCGCCCTCGTTCGTCTCGCTCTGTTCGTCTTCCGCTGCGTCGAATGCGTCCGTCATCGGGTTGTCACTCATGGTTTTAATCTTAAGCTTAAGCTTAGGCGTACGTCTCAATTGTCTCGTCAGTGATCTCAACTCCGTCGCCGGCAGCGAACTGCTGGGCACCAGCACGGTAGGCGTGGTAGCACTCCTGGCGAACCGAGCGCGGCGTCCCATCCGAGCGCTCGACGATCGCCCGGATCGCCGAGGCCGTGTACGGATCAGAGAGATACCCCTCAGTGTACTCCTCGTCGCGGGCCCACGCCAGCCACCGAGCGATCAGCTCCTCAGTCTCGGCGAACTCGAAGCGTTCGAGCGACCGGTCCTTGGCGACCAGCCGCGACGACAACGTCTCCCGCAGCTCGTCGAGTCGGTCCCCTGCCTCGGGTGTCCCGAACAGGAAGAGGATAAACGCAGGTCCAGTTTCGCCGAGATCGCCGATACTCTGGAGCCCGGCGAGCAGCTGCTCGAAGGTACGCGTGTTCCGCGCCGCATCCTCGAGCTGGTCCACCTGGACGATACACGTGAGATCGGCCGCCTCCAACTGCTCGGCGACGTCCTCGACGACCTGTCGGACCTCGTCGGTCGCCCGCGGGTAGGTCTCGGGGATGTCCAACGCATCGTACGCATCGAGTTCATCGAGCAGCCGCGTGTAAAGCCGGCGTGTGGTGATGCTCTCGACCTCGCGGATGCGGGCGATAGCGAACTCGTCGCTACGTGGGCCCTCGCTCAGCGCGTCGTACACGAGCTCTCGGAAGTGGGTCTTCCCAGCGCCGCGCTTGTCGGTCACCGAGACGTGTCCCGCGCGGGTGAGGATGTGCGAGGCAACCTCCTGGAGAAGGTCATCGTTGACTCGTACGGCGACCCGCGTATCGGGGAGTGACTCCGCCGCGAACGGTGTGCGACCCTCGACGAGACCAAGTTGCTCGGCATACCGAGTGTGGGCCTCTTCAGCCTCATCGAGTGCCGCCGTGAATTGATCAGCCATGATACGGTTATGGCTAAGGATATCCCTAACCTTAAGATTAAGTCAGACGCTCATTGAGGGAGGCCCAAATTGTCTTTATGTGGAGTACAATCGATAGACTGTCGAGCGTTCAGTTGAGTGGCCTATCAGCACTGCCGGTCGATCCACTGACACCACTTCTCGAAGTCCTCCGCTCCGGGTCTGTAATCGAGATAGATCTAGACAATTTCTTTCAGCTAGGGGTATTTAGGCCTGTCATGATAGTTTCGTTTGGGTTGGGCGTGAGCCAGTTGATACAGTCGGCGTCGCTCTACCATCCTTCACCAACCGCCGCGATAAGATTATCGTAGACACCGAACTTGTAGATGCCTTCGAGGTACGGCTGGCGTACATCCCGTTCGAAATCCTGATACTTATCTTCGATATATATGCGGTCCTCGGTATCTCCTCCTTTATTCGAGTCACCACGAATTGCCTGCTTGCGAACAGCATCCGGGATGGTGCCATCGTGTAGGTCACTGCTACCTGGGTCATGGGCGCTCGAGAACGTGTGGCGGCCCTGATGCCAGACCATCTTCTGTGACATCTCCAAGCCCTTTGCCCAGTGAATCGATCGCCAGTGGACGGCCGAGCAGTTCCGGCAGCGATACCGACGGCCGGTTTCTTCGCCATCTTCCAAGTTCTGTTCGACGATTTTGTCACTGCCACAGGTGGGGCACTCCGACAGTGACTCCTGATCGGACCAACGCTGAATGCTATCGATATGACTATCCTCGTCCCACAGACGTGCCCTGATCGCGTCCTTCTGGATCCGACTTGGGTCTCTAGAACCCGTTGCGAGCAACGGGTGGACGTCGAGCTGATAGGTTGGTGGCCGGACCAACAGCCACTCGATAAGTGCTGTTTTCAACTCCGAATCGACCGGCAACACGGACCCGGTTTTCTGCTTACGCTTGTTACCACATTCTCGCACTTCTCCATCGCCTTCCCAGCCAGCGATGCTCTCGTTCGGCACCTCGGTGCCTTCGTTGAACTTGCCGTATATGAGGATTGTGTCGGTTCGGTCGCGCACCCGTTCGTCAAGAACAATATTATGATTATCAATAATCTCCCAGAAGATGGGATGATCGATGTGTAGACACCGCAGGTCAATGTTGAGTCCCTCTCCTTTCCGCACACCCTCTTTGAACGCCAGCAGCCATGATACTCGGCCGAACGGTGTATCCAGCCAATTAAGGAACTTCTTGAGGCGGTTGAATGGGATGTAGGGACGGCCTGACTCAAGTTCATCTTCGTACTCATCGCGGTAATACGAGAGCGGGTCTTTGACTGGATTCCCAGCGTAGGCTTTCTCCTTGTCCAGCGTCCGATAGAAAGCACTCAAATGCTGTAGATGGTTCTCGATACTCCCCCAGCCGAGCGACGGGTTGGGGATGAGCTCGTCATCTCGATAGAATTCAAAATCCCGCTCGACGGCATCTCTGACACCGCGAACCGGTACATCTGCCTTGGGGGCCAGCTCTTCAAGCAAGTACTCTTCGAACTCTCGCACCGCTCGCACGCGAAATCTGGCGTCTCTCCCTGTCACGTCGTCGTAGACCTTTTCCTCGTATTGTTCGATTGGTTCGCGCCGCCAATCTCGCTGTGGCTCTTTACGCCGTTCTTCGCAGGAACGCGTCTGGACACGGTCGAGGTCGCGGTCTCTGTCGTCAGTCATCGATGTAGGCCTCCGCGTCGGTGGTAATCGTAATATCACCCCGCTCGTTGAGCACATCAAGAGCGTCCTTGATCCGCGCTATCTGTTCTTCTTCGGTCCCGAATACAGCTTCCTTAACGGCCTCTGGGCTCATAGCACGGCGGGAATCTGCTGCGAGTGCGTCGAGGATCTCATCTTCTATGTCGTCGAGGGATGTCGTCATGCCTTTATCCAAATGCTCAGTCCCATCCTCGGCGACAGTCGCAAGGAAGTCTCGGTCGAGTTGCCCTGACGCCTGCATCACTCGCCGCCCAATATGGATGTTTTTTCGCACGTACTCGGCTCGACTCATCCCGAGCTGGTTAGCCTCTTCATCGACCCTGTCGACCTCCTCATCTGGGAGGGGAGATGTAGATAAATCTCTATCTGACATCATCACCGATAATATGGGAGGAATAATAATAGTATTGGTAAAATCAGTTACTCAGTCCGGTCTAAAAAGTATATTTTATACCATTTATATACCTTGAATGACTTAATCAAACCTTTTTCTACGATCTAAAACAGATTTAGTCAATCGAGATATGGGAGAATATGGGTGAAAAACCCTCAAGAAGGTTTTATTACGTTCTAATTGGTTGAATATCACAAGCAGATGAATGTACCTACCCCCGAACGAGAGGTCAACATTGACAATCCTCGCGAACAGGACCACGTCATTCAGATGGATGCTCGAGGTCGCGTGACTATCCCAGCGTCGGTGCGCCATCGCTACGGCATCGACGAGAAAGAGGGTGACTGGTGGGTCGAGCTAACTATCCACAAGCTAGAGAAACGCCAGGAAGACGACGGAGGTGACAGCTAAGCCTGTAGCTTCGTGTGGTAAGTCAGAAGCAAATAATGGGCTGTCTTGGAACAGTACTTTCGCCCCACCCGCCCGAAGTATAACTCATAGAGTCTCTGATTTTGAGGAGAGGGAGCATAGGTGAGTCGGTTTCAACAACCAGACCAGCTCTAAAGCGGTGTCACACGCTCCCTCCCCCCGAAGTGGCCCGTGAACTCGTGAGAATGACACCAGATGACCCAGAGACGGTTCGTGGCAGCTGCTCATTCTGCGGCGAGACAGTTACCGATCGACACGCAATCATCCACTATGAAACGGCTGACGGAGAACCGGACGTGTGGGCCGAATGTCCAAGCTGTGGCGAGATCGTTGACCCCACCAATGCTCAGTAAACAGTTCATCCAGCAGATCGTCAGACTCAGGCCGCTATCGACAACGCACCACGAGTGCCGCCACTGTGGATACAGCGTGGGGGAAGACGTCGAGGAGTGTCCACAGTGTGGCTCTCACGAGATTGCGGCCTACGACCTGGGGTAATTGCTGAAAGGCTCACAGTTGGTGGAGAAACCCAATACCTTATGTATCATCCAAACGCTAATGCGGCTCTAATTGTTACATAAGGTATGGAGCAGCCGTCACCACCCACCTCGCTCCCAAAATATCTCGCGGAGGGACTCCCGAAACAGGATACAGAGACGCTCCAAGAGGCACACAGCTACGTCGAGGCGCTCATTGAGTATCGCGACCAGTCGGTCGATACCAACGAGCTTCCCGAAACCGCCGAGCCCGTCGACGAACCCGACAATGCGGAGAGCGGAACCGTCGTCAAAGAGAAGGTCACCTGTGGCGATGACAGTTGTAAGTGCGCCAGCGGGGATCCCGCAGATATGCACGGCCCGTATCTCTATCGGTACTATCGTGAGAATGGGACGATGAAATCAGAGTACGTCGGGAAACCAGGAAGTGAGTAAGCGTGAATCGAGCAGGTTAGAATCTCAACGACGCCGGCCCTACAGGCGGTCGGTGATAAATCGACGTTAGAGCGCCCGTGAGTCGTGTGCGACGATGCTGGCAAACGCGACGTTCTCTTGGACTTGGTCGATCTCGACCGTCGGCGCATCACCTGGTTGTCCGCCGGGGACGATCACGACGTAGCCGCGTTCAACCTTCGCGATACCGTCGCCTTGATCACCAGTCGTCTCGATCATCACGTCGCGGACCTCATCTTCATCGACAGGCGGACCGTCCGACGTCGGAGTCGTTTCTTGAGCAGCCGATTGGGGTTGCTCTTGCTGGGCCTTCTGGCCTGTCGAAGATTCTGACGCCAGGAGCGCGACGCGGTACGTTTCGTTGGCAGCGAGCGTGTCATGTTCGATTTCACTCGCCGGAATATCGACGACATATGACCCATCACGTTCTTCGAGTTGAGCACTGAATACAGAGCGAAGCGAATCAGGAATCTCGATCATCAACTATCACGAGCATACGCTACCCAAAGCACCTAAATCTCGCGTTTTACGGTCCTCTGAGATGGTAATCTAGTGTGTGCTGAAGAGAACGCGCGTATCTCGAACAGAAGCTCCTCTGAAAACTAGCAGGTCGGATCGGTCAATACAGGTGAACAACTTAGCGCGGGAGATCGTGACTCATCCGCCAACTGGTATGTGGCCCGTGTAACATACAGAGAATTAATATAGCACAGGAACACGCTACAGTGGTACAATAAGGAGCCAGTATCCCGCGTGAGCCATGATCGGCACAACCAGATTTTTCGTCCGTTCGTAGCTAGCAGCCACAAGAAGGCCAAGGATGGTCGTGAGTAACAGCGAAACAAGCCCCCCTGAAAGGAACGAATGCATTCCACCGAACAGGAGTCCGCCGACCAACACCCGGCCAAGTGACCCCATTGTTCGCCCAAGGGTATCGTGGATTACTCCTCTGTACAGGAGTTCCTCCATCGGGGCCATGATAAGAAACATCACCACCAGCCCCGGAATGATAAGTTCCGGCTGCTCTAGAAATGCGCGCCACTTCACTGTCCCACCACTATGCCCGCCGTGGCTCAGACCGATCATCGACAGTAACGGGCTCACCGCCCGCACTGTCAGTTCGTACGCAACCGGTGTGAGGCCGATCCATGCGAGCCCTTCAGTTGAGGGTGTCTGAACCCGATCTAACGGGTTGTAGTCGTCGCGCCACCAGATGTATCCAGCGGCGACAAGCCCGAACCCCGGCTGGATAAGATATGAATTAAGCAATTCTCCGAAGGCGGGCCATACAGCGCCGATGCCAGCATACAGCGGGTTGATAACGAAGAGCGACGCAAACCCGGCAACAACGCCCAGTCCTGCCAGTATCAACGCACCAGCTACGCTTCGAGATAGCTCCCGTATCCCCGAACGAGGGCGGACGACATCCGTTTGAGTTCCCATGGGAATTTGCTGGTGGGTCTAACGATTAAAACGAAACAGAGCGTCTCAGCACATGAAACATCGACCTACTCCAAGAGGGATAATGCGGCGGACACATCCATGTTAGTCTGTCTTTGCCGCTTAATTCTCGCAGTCATAGCCCGGGATCGTGACCGATTCGCGCCTTACATCTTACACCGTGCGCCGAACATCGTCTCAAACTGGTAGGATTCTCAGCGGTCAATTCGCACGCTCAATCTACTGGCTAGTTCATCGAGAATAAGACGAAATAAACGTGGTAAACGTTGGTGAGCGATTTAGGAGGAACAGCATGTGGCGCAACAATCTCGTGAGGTATATGATAGCGAGGACAAGGTGCCGAGCCTCCACAAATCATCGGTGACAGGCGCTAAAATTCCTCCAGAGTTCAGCTGATAGACTTCCAAGTAGTCGCTTCTTGAAGACTCAGCTGACGCGGGCGTCTCCCCATTATCTCAGTCTCGCGTTCAACCAGAGCGCCACCAGCGACAGTGGCGTCCTCTCGATAGCACGCTCTCGCAGTCACTGCCCACAGCGCTGGCAGCACCTCATCGAGTAACGGCCACGGCTCTGTAAGTTCCAGCAAGACGTCGCCAGCGAAGCCGACTTCCTCTGATGAGACTGGTCCATCTGGGCCATGATGATCCCGAGCTGTCCGTAACGCTCCAGCCGCAGCGTGGACGTCGTTGCTAACAGTCGGATCGCTCACCCAGTGTGGGTAGATATCCCGGTACCGTTCAGGCAGTTTTCCGTCGCCGCGGTCCGTCTCTTCAAACGACAGCTGGAGTCGATAACCAGCATCTGTCATCGCGACGATCCCAGCATCGACGAGGTCGGGAAGGTGGTCACGAAGCGAGCGAGCCGACACACCAGCTCTCTCCGCGAGTGCTGACTGCGTCAGGAATTCTTCAGCGCCGGCGAGTGCCACGAGCGCCTTTCGCGGCGTCGACGACGCATCCCGGAGAACCTGTTCTGGTGACAGGGCTGCGATGATACGCCGGAGCTCGACAGACCGGATGTGTCGCGTCTCGGCTTCCGGCTCCAAGCCTCGGGCGACGCCGTTCGCGATAGCCAGTGGCGACCGACACAACCCGTGAAGCACCGATACTGCCTCTGGAGTCGTGAGGAGATTCTTCGCCTCGAGCGCTTCCTCAAGCAGATCCCGGTACTGGGCTCGGCTCGTCGACGTCTGAACAGGGACACGGACGCCGATCTCGGGGGCGTCATCCCGGATGTCTTTCGGCGAGACGTTGGATCGAAGCTTCTCAGCAAACACTTCTTGGCGGTCGCCGTAATCGGCAAACAGACACCACGAGCCGATGAGTTCACCGAACGGCTCTGCGGCGTTGACATCAACGTCCATCGACCACCGAAGCACCTCGTCACGGTCCTCGAACAGTTGCCGGAACACCGACGCCATCCCGTACTTCGACCCGATCGCCGAGTTGATCCCGACAAACTTCGCGATAGCGGAGAGCTTCTCGTCGGCAAAATCGCTCTTGAACCGGGGCATCTGACCGATGCGGAGGACATCAACACCGGCGAAATCCAGTAATCGGGTCATCACACCGATCACGCCGAGTGACTCGGTGAGAATCTTCGTCCGGAAGGCTGTCCGAGAGTTATACTCGCGGTACTCGCCGTGAGTCATGTCCCGAGTCATTTCGCAGATCTCCTCGAGAACAGCTTGTATCCGGTCGCCGAACTCATTGACATCGTCGACGAGTTCGTCTTCCTCAGCGATCCACCCGAGGCACGCACTATTTTGGAGAACCCCAGGTGCCTCTTGGAGGAGCCGCCGGAACTCACTATTCTCGTCAAGCCGCTCGTCAGTTAGCAGATTGTCCCAAACAAACGCGTCACCCAACGAGCGAGCAGTACAGACTGCCCACTGCATCGGATTGTCGACCTCGGCGGCCACAGCAAGGCGATTCTCGTCCCAGTCCATGTAGCGGCGGGGAGCCGCTCGATCGTCCCACTCAGAGACAGCCGCATCAACAGTTGCAACACCTTTCTCCGGGGTCGCTGCAGCAGCGGCTTGGTACGTAGAGCGAGGAAGCGGCTGGATGGTGTGGAGTGCTGGGAGGCGGTCGCGGCTCCAGCCGGTCCCCCCCTCACGTGTGTGCGCGGGTCTAGACTCCAAATTGTCGGCGGATTTTCCGGTCCGACTCACAAAATTCTGAAGGGCTTGCTGTCGCGTTCCAGATCGGCCGATTTCGTCGAGGAAACGCACGCCAGCCGGTCGAATTGCGACTTTGCTCCCGTCGCTGGTCGCGATGCGATCGGTCACGAGTTCGTGTTTGCGAAGCTGGCGCAGGTGGTACGCGACGTTGTTCCGGGACTGGTCAGGGTCATCGTACGGAGCAGCCTCATAGAGCGCCTCGTAGCTAGCTGTCTGCCCGGCTTCCGCACCAATACGGGCGAGGGTTGCGACAACCTCGCCGTCCGTCTCAAGCGCCTCACACGCGGCCGCAACGTGGTCGTCGACAGTTCCGTGAGCGCGCTGGCCTGTATCGCATTGTGAACTCACATCGAACGCTGCCACGTCCGGGACGTTCCCATCCAGTTCGTCGACGTCGATTTCCGGATCATAACTCCAAGCGAAGCGCCGCATCCAGATGGACGACTCAAACACGACCCGGACATCCACACCGTGGCCAAGCCAACTGAGCAGCTGGACCATCCGCCGGCGTTGGTCAGCATGGCCGATCTCCCGGAATGACTCATCGATCCGCACGGTGAGTGTCGGCGTATGGTCCGCGGCTGCGAGCAACGGCTTCACAACCCGACGAACATCCGCAAGCTCACCAGGGAACCCGATACCAAGCGGGCCGAACTCTGCGCTCCCAAAGCTCTGGAGCAGTTCGAGCGCCTGTTGGTGCTGCTCGGACTCGACCTCCTTACACAAGCTCAACAGCGTCGACGCAACGATCGACCCGTTCAGGCTCTCCGCGTCTGGAAGGGCCTCTCGGTCGACTGTCCCGAGCTGATCGTCGATAATCGATTCAAGCCTCTGCCACGCGGCCCCGTCAGCGACACCACCGACGAGTTCGCGCACGGCGAGCGCAATATCGGCTTCGAGGACCCCAACAAGACGCTGCCAGAGTTCACCCGGCCGACTCTCTTTATCGAGGCGGACTGTCCCAGACGACACAGCTGGGTACTGCTGAACCATCCAGAGACCCGCGTCCTCATCACAGCGGAGATCTCCAAGCTGACGAGAGCTGTGATCGGGTTTGTCGGATGTTTCTCCTTGTTCTGTGTCGAGGTGCTGGTCGTCTGAGAAGGCCCCGGTAAGCACTTGGACGCCGAGGGGGTGGTCGACGAGGTCGCGGTCCCACTCGTCTTCAAGATCGGCGTAGCGGCCCACCTCGTCGAACTCAGCGCTGGCGTTGCGAGTGGTCGCGAGAAGCGCCGACCGTTGCTCAACAGCATTCTCCCACGTGTCTGCTCTCGCTCGACGTCGCAATTGGCTATCTGAATGCTGACTCCCACACCGGGGACACTCACGAGCGGTAGAAGCTTCACTACTGACGGCGTCCTCGATGATCCAGTGTTGGCTACAGTTGGAACAGCCAACGACAGCGAAGCGACTCACGCCGCTGGCACACCTCCATGAGCCGGGTGGTCCTGCATAGTGCGCTCTCCGCGCACGTGCTCGACGCTACGGCCGAAATCGGATAATCGGCCGTCTCAGAGACAGCAGGTGGAATTATCGGCGAAAGCCGGAGATGACTCTCACCACCGCAATAATTAAGACCACTTCGGAAGTAATGAGGAATAGGAACTGATTCCTCGGACAGGTGCCATCCTGTCCCTTCCCAAGCGACCCCTGCTGCCAACAGGGGAACTTCCCCCCTTTCTAAACATCGCCTAGCCGTGCATACTGCGATGTTGCGCCGGCCTCCGTCTTAATACTCACGCCGAGCGTCAGACATACATACAATTATTGTTACTTCGTCTCGGTGTCCGTATTCGGGTGATTTACGCCCCTCTAAAGCGGGTGAATGGCAACTAGGGTGGGTTCCATGTCGGAGCCCTCTACGAATTCATCTGATCAGAGTCCACGCACTCGGATACAGCTGTGGGCTCTGTAAGCAGCCTCAAGCATTTAGCATCCGACTATCTCAGTACGAATATGTCGTTTCGGGTCAGCTGGCACAATCTCCTTGAGAGGTTAGATGACCTTCCGGAAGGAGCCACGTTCCGAACACCACTCTCGAACGATCGGTTTCAGATCACTGGCGTCCAGGAACACCGTGTCATCATCAGATTTGCCGACAGCGGTGAGTCGAGACCTCTCCAGCAAGACCAGTTCGAGACACTGTATCGGCAGGTTACTGACTCTAAGGACGGCTTTGAGCTTGACCGACTCCCACCAGATGCCGACCCGTATCCGACAGTATTGAGTCTTCATCCACGATTCGAGGTGAACGACGATCAGGGCGTGATCATCGAAACAGAGGGGCCAACCACCTCGCTGCTACTCGATGAAAACGCATCTCCTGACTCAGATCCCGACGAGCGAACAGAGCCCGATATTGATGTCTACGCGGATGCGCTCTTGCTCGTCGACGCGCTGGAACGCCACGAGGTTACAACGCTCGAAGATGTGGAGACAGGGGTACTCATCGACCTGTATACCCTGCTCTCGGATGTCCAACGGGATGCCGACGACCTCCGCAAGGAGATTGCTGACACGCTCTTAGACCGGCTTCATCACGATCGGCCCGTCTCGGGCTCGTACGGGTCCGTCCAGCGGACTGCTCGGACGAATCGCTCGCTCAAAGACGACGACAAGGTTCTCGAAACGCTCGAAGCAGCCGGGATTGACCGCGACCGGGTGCTGAGTGTTGATCGCGGGAAGGTTGACGATGCACTTGAGGTGACTGATGTCGCTGAAAGCGACGTCTACGAAACTGAAGAAACCGAGTACGTCCGGAAAGCCGAGGTGGATGAGGATCGCAAGAAAACACGGCTCCAAGGGCTGAAAGACCAGCTTGCGGCGAGTGAGGCTGATAACGCTGACCAGCTTCGTGACGAAGTCGAAGAGCTCGAATCGCGTATCGAGGAGCTAACTGAGTTCAAGTCTGGACAGTCGTATCACACGCGCTCGAGTGCCGACCGGTGAGTCACTCCGGCGACGTGACAAAGAGAATGGACAGGCCACGGCCGGCGTCGACTACGACGCGAGTGCTCCAGAATTATTGATTATCGCTAGCCCGTTGTCTTATGTAACATCTGCCTTCGTCCACCACTGGTTTGATACATAAGGAATTGATACCGAGCCGCAGCGTGGACGAGATCGATAAACGCCTGTTGCGGGTCTGTCGTGCCACCAGGTGGCCGGAATTAGCGCAATAATCACGACCACTCCTGTGAATTTAGTGCGCTAGAATATATTTTGAGAATCAATAGACTGAAACCGTAAATAAGCATTTAGACGCGCTCATACTCTTTCTCTCACAAAATAGAGTCTGTCTCTCACCAGATTGCTACGGTGCCCGACCAAACTCTGTATCGTAATCTTTCAACCACTCGACTTGCTCATCGCTTAACCCAAGCAGCGGCCCGAGCACGTCATCCGCGCGATCCGCCATCGGCTTCAACAACTCTCCTTGCGAGATATTACGTCCATCAAACTGTGCCTCCATTTCCTCCCACATATCCTCCGCAATAGCATCGATTTCCTCCTCATGAGCCTCCAACGCATCGTGCGTCGGGAACGGGAACGCCTCAATCGGCCCCCAATTCAAGTCACGCTGATTGCCGTATGTCATCCAGTAGTGGTAGAACATGGATGATTGTAAGAGGACGAACCCAGCCTTCCGTTCAAGCTCGTTATCATAGTACATCGGCTCAAAATCCTGCGGTGAACTCTCACCATAGGCAGGATAAATGTCTTCCATGAAGGGATTCATCCAATAAAGTGGATGGCGCTGCCTGTACACCACATGGTCTGTTGTGCCACTGTTCCTTGAAATAACATCATCGAAAACGCGCGTTGTTTCATCTCTCAACGTCGATAGAACCTCGCGAGATTTCTCTGAACCGACCTTCGGGTATGCATCGTTGTTTTCCTCATCCCCGATACGATCCCCGAGAACTAGCCCTTCTATCGATTCATATTCAATATCCTCAAACGCCGCTTTCCGGTCCTCAGAGTAGAACAAAATGAATGCGCTCGATTTGAGGCCGTGAGGTTCTGTGCTGTGGCTTTTTTTCCCGGTTGTGATCGCACATCGTGGGTTCGCTCCAGCAAAAATAGTGGACGGTCGGTGACCGAAGCAAGACACTCGCGCATCTACGAGATACTTTCTGATCACCGAACGTGCATCGCTAAAGTTCCCGGTATAGAGTATCCCCATCGCATGAATATTTCCGAAATATCCTCGGTCACGGAGTAATTGAAGTTGCCGTTCAACGAACTGAGCCGAGACTTCGCTACCAACACCACTCGTTTCGTACTCTTCAACCAATATCTTCTCTGAATCGTTGAGTATCGGTCCGTATGGAGGGTTCCCAACGATCACGTCGAAGCCCATCTCATACTCACGATCGTCCTGACCAAGCCGAGCTTCTGGGAACTCCGCAATCCAATGGAACGTGTGTCCCTCGATGTTATCGAGATCCGATGTTACAGGGCGGCGGGACACCTTATTGAAGTAGTACTCAGACCCATCGAGTAACTCCTCAAGCGTCTCGACAATCGCCTCCGCCGCACTCGTTTTGTTGTTAATTTCGTTGTCCAGTTTCGGGTTCTGTAGCTCATCGATACGGTCACCAATCGATAGCTTCGCGCTCTTGTGCTGATGGTGGACACTGAACCCCGAATCGGTCAGTACATCCATTTCCTCGGACGTGAACTCATCATGATCTTCACGTTTTACCGACACCGTCTCGACGTACTGTTGAAACTCGTGAAAATCGATCGCTGACACCACATCTTGTAGCTCCTCCCCCGTCCGAATCTCATCGTTAACGGTGTACGTGAGCCGATCGATGTATTCCTTGTTCAGTTCTTCCCGGAGGTCCTCCCGTTGATCCTCAATATCTTCTTTGTCTCCTTCAGACTCCTCTTTGTAGTCTTCACGGGACTCCAAAATCTCGTCAATCTCATCGCTATACACCGACAACGGCCGAACCCCTGACGAATTCACGGTTGGCAACCCGAACAACGAATTACCTTCCAGTATGTTCACGTCGATATTCGGGAGTTTACCATACTCTTCCTCCCATTCGTTCCCTTCGAGAATCTTCAGCCACGTACGTAACTTCGCGATCTCGGTTGCAACAGGGTCAACGTCCACCCCGTAAATCGAGTGTAGCGCAATATCGCACTTCTGCTCAAACTTCTTTTTTTGCGGGGCATCCGCACCACCATGTCGCCCGCGATAAATCGACTGTACAACTTGGTGTAATTGTTCGATAGCTGCGGTTAGGAAGTGCCCAGACCCACACGCAGGATCGAGAACCGTGATGTCAAACACTGCTTCTTCGGCCTTCTGTAACCCCTCCGTGTTCCCGTACCAACCTTCACCGTCCTCAATACGCGCGAGGATCTGTTGTAGCGTCAGCTCTTCAGCATTCCTACGGAACGTAGACACAACCTCATCATCCAGCGTGTCTGCGAACGACTCTACAATTACATCCTTCGCACGCCCATCGATAGCTTGCGAATTAATCAAGTGCGTAACGTCGTTCGGTGTGTAGTACGCACCGGTCTCCTTCTGCCGATCTTCAGACTCACTAATGTGATTGATCGTCATCTCGAAGACACTGCCGAGAATCGCTGGATCAATCTCGAAATTCAAATCATGGTTACCTTCGATGACCTTGTCAATCACCAGAATCATCGATGGATTGCCAACGTCATATTGTCCCTCGTTATCTAGGTTCTGCCGGAACAACCCACCATTCAGGTATGGTACATCATCGTACCAGCCCCCTGTCAAATCACGCGTGTCGCGTGGTTCATTGAACAACTCGTAGAAGATCGGCTTGATGGTGCTCTCGTACAACGAGACCGGGATGTCCTCATTGTAATCATCAACGCGATCGTGTAGGAACCCATCCGGGAGCGCACCACGCTCTTCCAGAAACCGAATGAACAACAGACGGTTGACGAGCATAGCTGCGAACACGTCTTTGTCTTTCCTCGACGCTCCCTCAGGCACCTCAATATCGTTCCGCAGACACGTCTCGAAGTTGTGATCGTCACTCTCCCCAAACAACACCTCAATATAAACCTCGTAGAAATCATCGACATCTTTCTGACGCCGATCACGGAAATTGGTAGGTGCGGTCTTCGTGAGTAGCGGAACTAGATGTTCTGGTTGGAACGTTAGAGCAAACGCTTCCAGTTCACTCTCAACGTCCGTATCGGAGTCAGGAAGCCCCTGCTGAGTGATGATGTTTTCGTCGCGAGCTAGCTGTCGTAGAGCATCACGGAAGCTATGTCGTCGAACAACTTCATGCTCGAAGAAGTCGCCTCCGCGCTCCGTGCGGTACACCACCCAGTCAAGACCATCGGTTGCAATGCCATCGTTGGCGAACGAGATATTGGAGAGATAGTCGCTTACAAGGTCATTTTCTGCATCCTTTATCTTGTTCAGGGATTTATTTTCTCCGACGACCTCGAGTGACTGCCCGTCTTGTTCCTCTTCAAGTTTGAAGTCTGGAGTTTTACGTTGTGAGGTGGGCCGGCCGGGTGCTTTGTGTAGGCCGACCGCATCAATTATTGGATTGATCAGAATATCTTCCGTCCACGTTTCAGGCTCTGCTCCGATGTCTCGTTGAGTAATTTCTCGGTCTCCGTTTAGGATGCGTTCGATATCGTGTGGATCATCGAATTCATCGTTAAGTTCCTCAAGGAAGTCGTCGAGGACACTCTTTATGGAGGCGACAGTGGTCACGTTATCTACTCGTCGAACGTATGGATAATTAGGCTTTTCATTAGCTGTATTGACCGTAACTGGGACAGAAACCATCACCTGATGGCCATTTATAGAACCTGCTTACCCAATATCCAGCCTTTATACATTATCAGGATCAACAAATCACGTCATGGAAGCCCGATATAAGCAGATTCGTGGTTTATTCGGTGGCAAACGCGGTGTGATATTTCGTGTTCCTCCATATCAGCGAGGCTATGAATGGGATGAGAGACAGTGGGAAGATCTCTGGTTAGATCTTAACCGCATCAATACACACGTTGATCAACATTATCTCGGGAACATTATTCTTCTAGAACGTGAGACGGGTGAACTCTACGAGATCGTTGACGGTCAACAACGGATGGTAACCCTGTCGATAATCATGATGGCTATTCGGGACTCGCCACAACTTGAAGACCCGAATGACATGCGGATTGACGATATCATCAATACGTATCCTGCGAATGAGAGCACACGAAAACTCGAATTAGCGGATGACGCCGCTGATGCTAACTACCAATTAATTTGGGAAGGAAAATCTGGGCAAGCAGAGGGACAGGTCAAGAAAGCATATCAATACTACAAAGACCAAATCGAGAATTTCGATTCTGATGAGCTTCACGTCCTACTCGATAATGTTGCAAAATATCTTCGAGTCGTTGAGACGATGGCAAAAGACACGAGTCTAGCATATACTGTTTTTCAGTCACAGAATGACCGAGGTAAGGAGGTTTCCCCTGAGATTTTAGCGAAAGCACGGATCCATGGTGCGGCTGAGGATCTTGAAGACGAGGTAGCCCAGCGGGAGGTGACGGGTCGATGGGATCATATCTACAGTTTACTCAGAAAGAATCTTGATACTCCTCGATTCCAAGAGGCTCTTCGAGTCCGAAGACCGATGACTCAAATTCTTATTAACTCGCACGTGCCCACCCCCACACAGATCGACAAGGGAGCTCTATATCGCGAATTTGAGAAGGTTCTCGATCAATACGATAGTGTCAGTGACTTTGTTGAATGGTTTCAAAATCAAGTAGATATATATCTCGAAATTAGCAGCAATCGATACGATATTTCTGGGAGAGGTATTCCTGATGATGCAATACGACATCTACAATATCTCAATTCAGCGTCGACTCACTCTGAGGTTCTCTCGCTGTCAATATACAACAGCGTCGACGAGAACATCTCTCTGAGAGAAAATTTCCGTCTCGCATCAGTTCTAGCAATGCGCATGGAAATGGGCGGGAGTTCATCGGCTAGTACTCGTGACGCTATTTACACAACAGCGAGAGATGTGCGACGAGAAGACAACCCAGCCGAGATTCGAAAGGTGATTAGAGATGCAATCCAGTCTAAGACACCGTCTGATGCAGAGATTTTAGAGCATCTGAAGGCGAACCAAATGACAATTCGGGGGCAGTGGAACTTCCGCACTCTCCTCAAGTTAGTGAGCATTGAAGAAGAACGGCGTGGGCCTCTCAGAATGGAGCTTCCAAATCTCGATATCGAGCATATTGCTCCACGCAACACATTCGGCAACACGAAGTACGCTGACTGGCGTCGAAAATTAGATGAAGAAGAGTTTGAGGATCGAAAAGACAAACTTGGGAATCTGACTCTATTGCTTCCGAATGATCACTCGAGTCTCAACGAGACTTCATTTGATAGCAAGAAGCACACATACACGAACTCGGATATAAAAATTGCTGAAGAGGTTGCCAAGTACGACGAATGGAATGATGAGCATATCGAAGAGAGGAATGAGCGTCTAGCGAAGGAGCTCATTGATCGTTGGTCTATCTAGCGGGTATGATAGACTGCCGTTTTATTGTCTCCACTACAGGATAGCTGATCTGAAATCACGTCGAGAATGTACTGTACAAGTCGGAGGCGAGAGCTATCGGGCCAACGCGACACACACTCTGAGAACCTCGTAGCCTATTCCGACTTTCTGTACTGGTCGTGATTTCTCTATTGACGCTGGCGTACTCGCTCTGGCAGTCACATGTCTGGGATGGTCAGACTACATACCGAGATTGGGGCTGTAAGCCCGAAACGTGGTACTAGATTCGATTATCATGGACATCAAATTTGAATACCAGATTTAAATGCTTAGCAAATAGTGACTTGGTATGGCTGGAGTTCAAGCAATCTTTCTCGCTATCGGCTTCCCGGTTCTTGCGATAGGACTCCACGAACTCACCCACCTAGCAGTCGCTCGGATTGCCTGCCCGATTTCAATTGAGCATACCTCATGGGTCCCGCTCCGACTTCGTCTTGATTTTGAGAGAGTGCCGGCAAAAGTCACACTTCGGATGATTGCACTCGCTCCGCTATTTGTCGGCAGCGTGGCTGCTGTCATTGCTATTCAAACCGGTGTTTGGCAGCAGATTAAAATCGCTGACCCATACTATCTTCACCATCTTATGATTGCGTACTGGTTCCTCTATATCACTCCAAGCCCTGCAGACATTCGACTAGCCATCCGGCCGTCAGCAGAAGATACACAGCGTGTTCAGGTGAATCCACAATGAGCGACCAATCAGTTAGCACGTCAGTGATAGACGACAATCGTGCTGTTTCGTCAGTCATCGGGGTCGTTATTCTGTTTGGATTTCTGATCCTTGCGCTCTCACTGTATCAGGTAGAAGTGGTTCCACAGCAGAACGCGGAGACTGAGTTCCAACACTCCGGGGAGGTCCGTAACGATCTGGTTGAGCTCAGAGCGGGTATTCTACAAGCCGGGAGCATCGACCAACCGCAGTACCAGACCGTTCAGCTGGGCACTACCTATTCAACCCGCGTATTCGCGATAAATCCACCTCCACCATCTGGAACTATACGAACAACTGACTCATATCCAATCACAATTTCGAATAATAGTGGCACACCTGAAGGAACTATAACGATTCCAACGCGATTCATCGAGTATCGCCCAGGATACAACGAGCTGGATCGCTCTCCGACGTGGTATGACGCATCCGTGCTTTACCTTGATGCTCGTGACGAGGGGGGTGGAATCGCGGTGATTGAAGATCAGAACCTCGTTGATGATGGAGAGGTACAAATTACGGCACTCCAGAACGAATTTCGCCGGAGTGGGACTGGACGTATTACGCTTGAACTCCGCCCAGCTGAGAATGTCACTGGTAACCTTCCTAAAGGTGATCTCACAGTTACTATTCCGACGCGGTTGAGCGAAGACGACTGGGAAACCAAAACGAATCTCCCGACCAATACCAATGTCTACGGCGGCGTTACGGACACAGGTGACGACATCAACAACAGGAACGTCTACAACCTGACGCTCAATACGACTGCCAGCAACCTGACTGTGGATACGGTCGGCGTACAAGAGGCACCTGAAAGTCCGACTCAAAACGATAAAGCACGTCTCGGTAATGGGCCTAGTGACGGTGGGAGTCCTGGTGATGGGGACGATGGTGATAGCAGTACTTCCGCCGATCAGATTCAATATGTCGTAGATAGTGGATCTGCCACACAATTCGGATCTCGGGTTGATTTTGAAATTCAAAATAATGGAAATTCAAATGTCACAATCACCGGGATTAAAATAGACGCGCAGGGGGGAGGACTAGACTCAATACGGGAGCAGAACGTCTTTAGCGGACCTACTGGACATGAGGTGTTTATAGACTCATCAACAGCAGGCATCTACGAGGATGCAAATGATCCCTCTGGAGCACTTGGATATGAAGTAGGTACTGAACAGTCATTAACACAGAACGGCATCTTGAGTCAGAACGAGAACGCTCAGGTCACGCTAGCCTATTTCCGGAATAATGGTGGAAATCTACAGAGCGCCGCTGGTAAGGAACTTACAGTTACGCTATATTTCCAAGACGGATCCGATCTGACATTCTCTTTCACACCGTGAACTATTCTCTTTTAATTGAGCAGGAATCCATGACAGCGGAGACTTATGTAGGAATCTTTGGGAAAGATGAGAAAATTGAGTTTGTCTACAACTAAGTTTCTTCACAGCGGATTATATTTTTTCTACCCATACTTTCCTTCTGAGTGGCTTTACTGAGATCGGCTCTGGAATGGACGTGAACACAGTATCGTATCTCTAAGAATTGTACAGGTCGATCTATCAATATTCGCATATATACTGCCGCCTTATTTTTCTCAGTGTGTGCCAGTTGGTCTCAAAACACGTCAAGAAGGTACTGGTTCTCGGAAAACCGTGCGAACCCGTGCTAGTATAAACAAAATCGACCTATACGAGAACATGACCAAAAGATGAGCCCCAGGAGGCGTAAGAGGCGGGTTTTGGAGTCTCCTAATAGAATCCAAATCTCACACTTCCATCTTCTGCCGCCCGGTCAAATCTCAAACGACCGACAACTCTTAGTCACGTAACGTGTTTCGGATTGTATGAGCGAGGAAATGGAGGACTCTGTTGAAGCTGCTATTGAGCAACTAAAATCGCTTGAAGAGGGCGACAACTTTCTACTCATTACGAGAACGGGAGATAGACAGTATGGTCTACAGGCGTTTTCCGGTGACACAAAAAGGCATATCTCCCTACTGAATCATACCGCTGTACCGTTACTTTACATGAACCAGAACTATGACGATTACCCCCTGGATCAGGTGGCAAGCGATGTCTTAGACACGGCGCGGGTACAAGCGCAGGGCGGTCGGCTAAGTGAGTAATTGCCTCTATTTCATCGAAGGTCGACCTTCGACGGCGTTTGAGAAGTACTCAGGCCATCGTTATCTGAATAACACCGACAAGCACGATCAGGACGGAAAGGAAGGCTGCCAAGTACTGAGAGTATCTCGGCCAAAGGGAGTTAACGCGATAGTAGTCCCGATCGTAGACCATGAAAGTATAGATCCGATCTCGCCGGTTCCCTGATTTCTTTCTAATCTCATAGTCGGTGTCTTCGCCAGAATCACGAACTGTCGCTTGATCAATCCTGATAGCGGCGTGGCCTTGATACGACATGATGTCCGGATCTAAAGTCCCTGAGGTACTCTCTCCGGGATCTAACTCTACACCGATCTTAGCTGTTTCTGGTCCATAATCTTCATCCGACTCGTCAAATTCTACGCGGGCTAAAACGCGGCCACTGATGGTTCCGTCAGAGATATTTGTTACATGGATTGTGAAACTCGGACTCTGGTCTGTAAAGTAAACAGAGCGACACGGTTCGAGATCTCCCTCTGACTTAATCGATAGCATATCCTCGTCAGCATCGGCACTGTGATGGAATGTGCTCTCTCGACTCGCTGGCATAGCGGTAGTTCACACGGATCGCTAATGAATCCCGGATCAGGCTCACAGCTTCAGTTCCTGAACAGCGTTTGAGAAGTAAGGAATTCGCCGCTGTATTTTGACCCACTGACTTTTTGCGCGGCCGCACTGGTCACCGTGGAGTTCCTTCACCAGCTCACGAACGCAGCCTCAATCAAAGGCTCAGCAGACCCAGTTTAGGAAAACTGAGTCTCCAGCAGTTTCCTGGCAGTCTCCACCTCAAACAGCTCTGACCCTCGGAAGACGGATAATGGGAGTTCTCGATCGTCTTCTGCGTACTCCTCTTTCCAGAGTTCTGCCAGCTCTTTCAGATCACGAGCCCGAACTAACCGAATATCAGTTCCGACTTGCATCTCGAGTTGCATCGCGTTCGACTCCGCATTCTCCGTGAAATCTGGTGCGATGATCAGGAACCACTCGACATCATGCTGCTGGTCCTTTGTATCAATGTAGCTCTTAATTTTACTCCGTGTATCGCTTCCGAGCTTGAACTTATTTCGACGTCGCTTATTGTCCCAAAGGAGCCACTGACCACCCTGTTCAATTTCTCCATCAGCGACCATTCCGGTTGCTTTTTGACCCAACTGATTCACGCCCTCCAGATTGAACGCTTCACGGAAGATCTCCCCTGTCGCGTCTTCAAACAAAATGTCCAGTTTCTCGTTCGCGTTATCGGCGTCGACGAGATCCTGGAGCTGTGGCGGAACTTGATTGACAGTACCATCTGCGATCTCTTCATACGCACCGAGATAGAGGTCGACTTCCGGCTCCCCCTCTTCGACTGACTTCTGGGACTGTTCGAAGTACTCAATAATAGCGGACACCATCTCGTCGGTTCGCCGCTTGTGAGCGTCGAGCCCGTACTGATCGATGAGCTCTTTCAGATCCTCTTTATCGACTACTTCTTTCAGCAGTTCACTCGGATAGATGCCTGCCTTGGCGATGTTCTCGCGACGGTTCTCATTCCGGCCATAGTTTTTCCCCTCTACACCAAACCGCTCGCGAGCCTCGATCAGAACAGACTGACGGTCGAATACATCAAGGGTCTCCAACATCGAGAGGAGGTTTTCCTCCGACATCTCGTAGTATAACCAATCTCGGACGACCTCGAGGTAGTCTTCGGGGATCCCTACAAGCTCATTGGTATGGTCGCCGTTTATCTCATACACTAACGCCTGCTCCTGAAGTGACCACAGCCCTTTTTCGATTGTGTCTAGAGCGTGTTCGGGGCTGTCTGACCGGGACACTTTGGGGAAACGCCCAATTGACGAGAGGCGCTGGAAAAAGTCCATCCACGTGTAATATTCGTGTTTGCTATCTTGGGCCCGATTATGGAGTTCAAAGTAACTGTACACCATATGAAGTTCTGAATCGTCGACCTGGTTCTGGTAGTCGACGGCAGCCTGCGCGAGGTGAAGGAGATCGTCTGTTTCCTCAAAAGAGTCTTCATTGTACCGCTGGATGAACGACCGTTGCCACTCCTGGACTGCGTCTAGTAGATCACCCTTCTCCATGCTATAGTCAGGCTGTTGGATAAGTTGGCGAAGGATCCCATATCGTATAACAAGCGCCTGGTATGGTGAGTCGTTAATCGCAGTCAGCCTTGGCGGAGTGAAGTCGTTTAGCTCAGTCCTGAGACGATCGGGGTCGGCAAGAGCAGGAACGTACGTTTCGAGATACTTATCCCGATCATCAAACCCATCGTGTTTGAACGATTCCGGGTCAAAATCATCTGTTTTAGCCTTCGTGTCGTCTTTCACAAACCGTTTCCGTTCGTAGCTATTCCAGTCCTGATCGATGAGGGCCTCCAGCTTCATAGGTATATGAACTAATCATACAACTAATAATTTAAAATAGATCCCCCCAAGCTACTGGTCTCAGCTATCGAGCAGCACGTCCCGTGCCTGCTTCAACTCCGAGACACCCCGCTCGTCACGGTTGCCCTGATCTCCATATATTGTCGTTTTCTCGCCAACAACGCGAGGGGCGTATTTACTGTCCAGAATACCGGGGTTATCTGAACACCTACATTAGAACTAATTGGCTCTGTTGAAATCCTATTCTTCAGACACATTCTCTTCTGAAACAGCCGGTCGATGAGAGCTGCGAAGACACCGGTACGGATTAGAGACAGGAACATAATTCGCAGATATGGCCTTATTTGACTTAGAAAATCAATGGGTATTCATAACGACTAATGTGGTGGCTTGGGTGGTAATATGGAGTGTTTTCGAATTAATTCTCTTTGACGGAGGTCTACTTGAAGCGGTTATTCCGGCTGTTGTAGGCGGTCTCACTTCTGGGTTCGTTCTTTTCAATCTTCAGCAAAATACTGAGAAGTGATTTTTCGCACCACCCTTGGATAGTCTCAGTATCGAGTGATACGTGAGTTCCCTGTACTGACCACAACCGGGGTCAGAATATATCACTTGTTGAGGATTTCAACAGAGCCAACTAATTCTAGTCCTGTTTTTAGGCCTATACAGAAATGGCAAAAACGCGAGTCAGTCAAGGGGCAAACGGACAGTACAAAGTGACCGTTCCGAAGGGGCTTGCGGAGGCGATGGAACTCGACGGGAAGCGGCTAGAATGGAAGGTTAATTCGGGGAGTTCACTGGAGGTGACAGTCGTCGATGAGTAGGGCACTCGCGTGGATCCGGAAGTCGAAGGGTGACGAGTCAGATGTAGGCCTCGAAGAGCAACGCGACCTCGTGGCAGCGCTTGCCGACGAGGTAGAAACGCTCGACCTTGGTGTTCACACCGGATTTTCAACGATGACACGGGACGACCCGTCGGGGCTCCTCGATCAGAACCAAACTGTGAAAGACCGTGTCGAGGCGCTCCGCGAAGGCAGCTTCGACTACCTCGTCGCCCTTGACGACCGACGCATCTGCCGCGACGAGTACTTCTCTGTAATCCAGTACGCGGCGAGGCAGGGTGACGCCGAGATCGTCTACGTGGGCGACGTCAACGAAGACGACCTCACGTTTGATCTCAAGCGACGGATCGAGCGCGATACCAAAGAGGAGGAAATCGAGAAGTCTCGCCGAGCGGTCCGCCGCCGGATCGAAGACAGGTATGATCATGGCCGCCCGCGATTCGGAATGACATACGACGACGCCGGTCAATATCAGGTGCCGGGGGAAGAGTTTGACACCGTCATGGAGATATTCCAGCTCGACAATGCCGGGAAGAGCCGCCGAGAGATTGCCGACGCAGTTGACATCCCAGTTGCGACTATTCAGAATGTTCTCGATCGGCGTGAATGGTACATTAATCGCGAGCAGATCGCAGAATCGTAGGCACCTAGAATCTCACAACACGATCACAAAGGTAGGCCACTTATCTCTCGAATTCACCGAGCGCTAGATCCACCTCATAAACACCGTATGCGTCTTCATATTTCATCCTCGCCGTCTCGATGAATCTGTTCACTTGGCCGGATCTTGGTCCCCAGTGTGAGATATCAACTCCAAATTCAGTTTCCAACACGTATCCTCCGCCAAGGCTCATTAGAGAGGCAAGAACCAATGCGGGAAACCATCCATCCGGTCCAATTAGAATAACCAGTGCTACCGGGAGCGAAGAGTAGAGCGAGTATGCTGGCAGGTTGTACAGAATACTCGTTTTCCAATTGATTGTGTACGCCACAAATCCCCAGATCCCGAAGACGAGCCCCAAATTGCCGTATGAAACTAAGAGCTGGGAGGTTTGTTCCAGTGATAGTAGGTGGACATTCAGAGCGATCGTGTTTGTAAAGACTGTTACTCGGCTCACGTAGTGTTTTTCGACCGCAAACCCCACAAGGAGCAACGCGAGAACCGATACCCTCGGTCCAAAAAGCTGGATCAACGCCTCAATCAGCATGTACTATGTACAACCATGCTACAATTTTATCATTATGAGGGTTAGCTCTCGTCACACCGCCCACTAGCAAATTGTGTTCGTTACTTGGTTATCCTACAACAGATTGCTGGATTCAGTCTGTAACAGGTTCATACACATCTGAGGAGAGAATTTTGTAGTCGAATACCGGATTTCAATAGAGCCTATCATAACAAAGATTTAACCGATATCGCTGACTCCTCTGGATGTGCCATTTCCCCGCGCGAAATCCTCAGCCCAACTCTACGACGAAGTCCGATCGTACGACCGGGTGATTACCCCAGACGGACCACTTGCAAGTGTCCTCAACAGGCAACTAGACCGGCCACATCTTGGTCCGTTTGCGATCCCACCACGTCGCCTTGCAATCGGCCGACGTCAGGAGTCTGAGGATCGCCTCGCGTTCCTCGGTATGATCGCCAACGAGAATCTTTCGTGGAAACGGTGTGCCTATGCAGTCGGGAATATCCTCCAGTGTTGGGAACACCAAGGCTCTCACGAGGCTATCTTCGAGTACGATGCCTACATCGACGAGGCAACCGAACGGGCGGTTGAGCGAATCGCGGACCTCGAGACCGCTTCGATGAAGCTCACGAACGACACTATTGATTCAGATCTCGACGTGGTGGTCGTCGAACCGGAGATGCTTACGCAACTCGAACGAGCGTATCTGCCTACTGAGTACGATACGGTCAGCCTCTTTACAGACACGAAGTTTGAGCTACCGCCGTTTCGCATCCATGATTCACCGACTGCGATCATCGAGACAGTCGTCGATGCAGTTACCGAAACGAATGCTGAGAACGTTGGGATTGTCCTCGATCAGGAAAGCGAGTACTCACCGCTTATTGAGTCTGCACTCGAAGCAGCCGAGATTCCATTTTTCGGCGGACCGGGCTTTACCGACCGCAGCGAACACCGGCTGTTTCTTCATTTCCTCCGGACTGCCCACCGCGGGGTTGACACCCGGATCAATGAGATCCAATCTCTACTAACGGCTTTTGGATATGATGTGGCTGATCGTGACGCAGACAAGCGCCTCCACGAACTCGGTGATGGAGATCTGTCATGGCTGATCGACTTCTGTCACGACATCCGGGAATACACCTTTTCAGATGCGCTTTCGGCGTTCGAAGGCCGTACCGACGACACGCTTGATGCCTTTCGAACGGAGCTAGATGAGCTTGGGATCGCCGACGAGACTGTCACGGAAGCTCGACTCGATGAGCTATCGTACTATCTACAGACGTATGAGGTACCTGTCGATCGGGATAACGAAGGTGTTCTGCTCGCTGACGCGAAATCGGCATCATACGTCGGTCGTGAGGTTGTCTTCTATCTCGGTCTCGACGATCGGTGGACCCACTCAGCACCACGTCGTCCGTGGGTTGATCAGGATGCTCAGTTCACGCGGAACCTCAAGAGTTTCCAGTTGTTGTTACAGAGTGGAAGTCAGCAACACTACCTCGTTCAGGATGCCACCGGCGGGTCGCCCGTTACCCCGTGTCTGTACTTCGGAGAGCTCCTCGAACAAGAGTACGACCGCTTCTCAGAACTGCCGTCTACCACCCATCAACTCCGATCTGAACCACACGATGGGGCTGTTTTCAACACCGAGCCAGTAGACGTGTCTCCTGAACCAGTCGAGACGATCAGTAAGTCGAGTCTCAACACCTACGTGAATTCACCCCGAGACTACTACTTCAGCCGGATCGTCGACGGCCCAGAGAAAGAGTATCTCACTGAAGGTAACCTACTCCATGACTTTGCGGAGTTCTACGTCACCCATCCTGCGGTCATCGACGACGCGGCGCTGACAGAGGTCGTTGACCTCATGCTTGATGAAGTCCGTCCGCTGATTCGCTCCGTTGATGAACAGACTCGCCGGACTGAGTACCGTCTAAGCCTCGAAACAATCGTCTCGTACCTCGACAACAACCCCCCGAAAGACGGAACGTTCCTCACGCCCTCCAGCAGTAATGAGAACGCCATTGCCGACTACTTCGGGTACGATATCGAGTCGCCGGTGACTGAACGTCGGTTCGTTGATGAGGACCTGGGAATCAACGGAATGATCGACCTTGTCCAGTCACAAACTGAGCTGCTGGATTACAAAAGTGGAAGTGAGAACGACGCCAATTCGATCGTCCAAGACGCCGCAATCGACGACCCATCCGATGAGCCTGACTTCCAGGCGTTGCTGTACCTCACCTACTGGCGCTCACAAACGCCCGCAGAACAGCTCTCATTCACGTTCTTCTACGTTACTGAGCTCGTCGACGACGCTATCGCCGGTGACGTTGATATCGACGACGCGCTGACGACGGTGACGTACTATCCCGGAACTCTCACAGAACACGTCCGTACAGAGGAGTTCTTCGAGTACCTTCGTGAGGAGGGTGCGAAGAAGTGTCAAAAGATCCTTTCGAAGATCGACTATGAGACGTACGCTGCTCTCTTCGATGCTGCACCGCTCGTTGAGACAACTGACAGCGACGAACTCATAGAGTCAGAGTTCGGCCGGACGATGATCGAACGACTCGAGGCAGAGATTGGTGAATTCGTCTACGTAACGAGGGGAAGCAAACAGGTCATGCGGGAAATCGCCCGGCAACAGAAGGGTGCGTTCTTTGAACCTGACCTGGATGCGTTTGAGTCGTTTGTTGACGAGCGGCTGACAGAACTCAACCGACGTCGTATGGGTGACGAGCCGTTTCCCATTAAGGGACTTGCCGGCGAGCCGAATTACCGGCGGGTAGACAATCGGGATTTACTCTTGGAGGGTGAACAATGAGTGACGTCGAACCGAATCCGGAGCAGCGCGAACTCATCAACTCGATCGAAGGCCTGTGTCTCGTCGATGCGGGGGCTGGTACCGGGAAAACCTTCACCGTCACTCGCCGATACGCCAATATCGTCGGGCAGAATGGGGTGTCTCCATCCGATGTCCTGTTGGTCACCTTCACGAACAACGCTGCCGAGGAGATGCGCGACCGAATTGTCCGGAACAGCGAGTACGGAATGCGGGAGCTCTCGAACGCCCCAATCCAGACGTTCCACTCGTTGGCACACGATATCCTCGACGAACACGGCCATGATGCTCCGACACACCTCGGAGTAGAGGAGGCGATCACCGGTTCGACGCGGATCATCGAAGACGACATCATCGAACAGGCGCTGTTTCGTGAGTTCATCGGCCAGTTCATCGACGCGCACCCTGAGTACAGCGAGTTTTTCACAGCGATCTCGGAGACGACGGAACTGCTCGATCTCATTAAAGAGCTGTCTGCGAAGGGTGTGTTTCCCACCACAAACGGCTGGTACCGCGACGGTGAGTCATACCTCGACGGTGACTTCGCAGCGTTCGAGACGCTGTTCACCGATCTAAATGCGTCTCGAAACGACGGGAACAAGCAGTCGAAACTACGCAAGAAGCTCAACAACTACGGGAAAGAGAAAACCTACCTCCCGAAAGCTCCCGAGAAATGGGAGCTTCGCGGAACCGGCAAGCAGATTCCAGCAGACGTTGCCAAGCGTGTTTTCGGCGAGGATCGAACAGCACTCAAGCAGTTCGTCCATGACGTGTATCACGCGTATCTTGAATTTGCGCTCCGGCGGAACTACCTGAACTTCGGGTTCCTACAGCTATTCGCGTTCGTTCTTCTGTGCGAAGATCACGACCTCCGAGAGCGGCTGGGGTACGAGTACGTGATGGTCGACGAGTTCCAGGACTCTAGTGAGATCCAGTTCAAGCTCATGCTTCTTCTGGCCGGCACAGACAACATCTGTGTGGTCGGTGATTGGAAACAGAGTATCTATAGCTTCCAATACGCTGACGTCGACAACATCCGTGAGTTCGACGATCGGCTCCACCAGTTCGTCAATGAGCTCAACCATGACGCAGATCGCGTCGGCTTCTCGCCGATGGCGGCTGCCGGCAAACAACTGACACGAAATTACCGGTCGACACAATCCATCCTGAGGTTCTCCACACATGCGTTGACAGCCCGTGCGACAAAAAGCGAATCACTGGATGTAGAGGCAATCACTGAGACGGTCACCCGGTTGGAGGCCGACACAGACCATGACGAGAGTCGTATCGAGGCGCTCACAAGCGAGGATGAACACGAGGCAATCCTCGCGAAAATCGACGATATCGTCGACAATGATGACTACGCCGTTGAGGGTGACAATGGCGAGTACCGCGTGCCGAAATACGGCGATATAGCCGTGTTGACTCGAACCCGTGATTTCGGACGAGATCTACTCGACACGGCGAACACCTATGATCTGCCGATGGCGTACGAAGGTGGCATTGAGGTGTTTCGAACGGACGCCGCAAAGCTGCTGTTAGCATGGCTTCGGATTCTCGAACGCAACGCCAATCGTGGCTGGGCGCTCGTCTTGGAGGAGGCCGGGTACACGATCGACGAGGTGAAGGCGATCATTGACCGCGACGCGTACCCTGACGCGATGGTTGCCTTCCGCGAAGAGCTCCACGAGATGGAGACGTTCGGCGGTGTCGCCCGTCGCGTGTTTGATCGGTACGACCGGAGCGGTCCAACTGCTGATGTCGTCCTTGACACTATCCAGTCAGTGTATTCGACGACAACGTTCACCCGTGGAGAACTGATTCAGTTCATCGAAGCAGCAATCGAAGATGGCAGTACCCACGAGGTAGACGCTGGTGCGGGGACGAATGCAGTGACTGTTCAGACGATCCATGCGACGAAAGGACTCGAATATCCGATCGTCATCCTCGCGAATATGAACACGAACAAGTTCCCATCGACGGGCGGCAGTGGGAGCGATATTGCGTACACTGACCCGATTGGACTCAGAAAGCGGAAGGTGTACTCTGAGGAGGCTCATGGTGTTCCACACGTCTACGACAACTGGCGGACAGACGTTCTCAACAAGTGTCTCCCCCAGAACTACGATGAGGAACGCCGACTCCTCTACGTGGCTATCACACGCGCTGAGAGCCACGTCATTTTGACCGGCGGTGAGGATCCAAATGTGTTCCTCGACGAACTTCCCGTTAATATCGAGACGGTCGATCCAGATCTGTCTTCCTTCGACCCGGTAGACCAGGAGTATTCACCATTCACGGTTGCCATTCCCGAGCCTGATGGGCCAACGAGCTACTCGCCTCATACGTTTATTGACGACGCTGTTTTCGAAGGGGATACTGGCGGTCGAGGGATGGAATTCGGGTCAGATGTCCACGAGTTCGCGGAGCGATATGTGCTTGGTGAGTCTGTCAATACCGCTGGTAACCCTGATAAGGAGCGTGTGAAGCAATTCTTGGATTCTCTTGATGGCGAGATGATCGCCGAGATTGATGCGTTTCTCCCGTTGACTGTCGACAGCGAAGAGGTGACGATCGGTGGGATCATCGACTTGCTTCATGTCACACCTTCCCAGGTCGACATCATCGACTACAAAACGGACCTCACAACCCACGCCGAAGACGAGTACAAGAAACAGCTCAGTATATACTATCATGTCGTTGCCGACCAATATCCAGATCGGTCGGTCACTGCCTCAATCTTCTATACTGATGATGGTGACCGTCGTGAGATTAAGCCTCTCAGTCGATCGGAACTCAAGGAGCTAGTCCGAACACACAGGGAGTGACTCCTTCGACTTTCAAAATGTGGTCGCGTCTCAGAACCGTTTAGACTTCACCTCCAGTGGCCTCAACTGAGGTAGTGCAGTGAATCTTCTCGTTGAG
>NZ_JBQVRO020000017.1:0-52131 GCF_052439115.2 Halorubrum sp. FL23 | reverse complement strand
CTATCACCAACTACGAACGCGGAGACAATCCGGGGAGCACGATCATCACGGTGTGACAAGAGTTCTATGACACCCTCCTTTCTGGGTTATCGACGAATGCATACTACGATCGCCTCTGGCAGATTCTCGACACTCTCCACGATGTCGTCATCATCATTCTCGATGAGGTTGACAAACTTCAAGAAAATAATGTGCTAATGCAACTCTCCCGAGCTGGAGAAGCTGGAAAGATCGACTCATGTAAGGTTGGTATCCTCGCGATCAGCAACAAAATTTCATTTAAGGACTCCTTGGACGAGCGAGTTCTGAGTAGTCTCCAAGAGCGTGAGTTTATTTTTCCTCCCTATGATGCAAACCAGCTCCGCGAAATTATGCGTCATCGTCAAGACGCATTTCACGAAGGTGTCCTCACCGATGATGTGATTCCCCTTGCGGCTGCGTTCGCTGCACAGGAGCACGGCGACGCTCGAAAGGCACTGGATATTCTCCGAAACGCAGGCGAACTTGCGAAAGATGATGGCAGTGATGTTGTCCGAGAAGAGCATGTTCGAAATGCCCGGGAGAAGGCGGATATCGATCGATTCTCCAAACTGCTTCAAGACCAGCCAACACAATCGAAAGCAGCAGTGTATGCTCTTTCATTGATCGCAGATGAAAGCAAACAGGAAGAATTCCCTACCCGCGAAATCTACGAACAATATGAGCAAATCGCTGAATCACTGGATATTGACACTCTCTCACAAAGACGGATGTCTGATCGGTTGAATGAACAAGCTTTTCTCGATATTCTTGGTGTTACTGATCGAGTTGGCCGTGGTCGCGGGAAGGGGATGACTAATTTCTACTACTTACTCGAAGAACCTGAAGTCGTACAAAGCGCTATTGAATCTGATCAGCGGTTCTCCCCTGCTCTGTAATTCATGGTTTTACACTCGACACCCGGGGTGTCTCATTTTCCTTCTCGGACGTACGCATTCTGTAAAATCTCAAATCGCGCCTATACGGTCTGATACGCAGGTAAACGCTAATTTACACTCGACGCCCGGGGTGATCCGTCTGTTCTGTTTTGACCAGCTCTACTCGTCAGGGCTGACTGGTGATTTATATTGGGACCTGACTTGGTTTCCATCTCGCCACTGCCAGTAGTAGTAGCGATTGTCGTTAATTTCCTTGATTGTGATCGTCGCTTTTGCAGGGACACCGTCTGGGAGATCATCTGGTCGCTCGTCCGCTTCGTCTTGGTCTAGCTCCTCCTCGCGATGTGTCTCCCGTTCTTTGCGTTCAGCCAGCTCCTCAGCGTACGTAGCAATGTCACGGAGCTGCTTAGGATTGGACTGGTTCAGCGCATCGACTAGCTCCGCTGAGAAGCTTGTCGGTGGGATCGGTGGCTCGTCTGACATCGGATGCTTCTGTGTTAACCAACGCAGAGCCCAAATCCATAGCTTTGTTGGTTAAGTCTGTGAAGGTTCGTTCCCACATCTATATTCACAGACACACCGTATTCGGCTTCGTCGACCGTGGCCGGTACGTCCCTACGTTCCACCCAGAGAAATCTTCCGTGCATGGCGGGCGACACTCCTCCCCAGAGAAACGAACCGGTGACTCTCCGAGCACGCTGACCGACGTATCATCGCAACCCCAGCCCAACCCACCTCATCATGACCCGAACACTCCACGTCCAGATCACGTCCGCGGATCGTAGCAGCCTCGAGGACCGGCTCGAAGTGATCGACGCCGGCGACGACGTCGAACCCAGCGAGCCAACACTGTCAATCGAGGACCTCGAGACGTTCGGTCGCGTCTTTCGGTCGACCAACCTCGAACTCCTCGAAGCAATCGTTGCACACGAGCCGGAGAGCATCCGTGAACTCGCTCGCCTTGTCGACCGGAACCCACCGGAGGTTCTCGATAATGTGAACGAGCTGGCCGACTACAGTCTCCTCGAGCTCGAAGAGAACGGCAGCGCGAAGCGCCCCGTTGTGTGGTACGACGAGATCGACGCGGACCTCCCGCTCACGCCGCCGTCGGGACGAGAACGCAAGGCGACGCCTGAGCGCTGAGACACCATGTCTGACGACGTCGATCCTGATGAGCCTCGCCCCGACGGTTACTACCATGTCGATCGAGATGCCGACCGGTTCTACGTCGACGACGAACTAGCGTCGACGATCGCTCTCGGCCCTGCGACCGACGGCGAGCCGGGCGATGATTGGGTGCTCACGGTCTCGGCCGCGATGCCGGCGGCGAGCCAGCAGCTGCCGAGCGCGTTGGTGTCCGTGTCACTCCGCGGGCGTTACACGAGTTCTACACCGAGGCGAAGAATCTCTCGCCGGACACCCGTTAGGCTGGCCATAGTGCCGAGTGTGGACTGTGCGGAGAACAGGTTCCTCTCGCTCAGGCGTGGCCTGACAACCGAAAGGAGCCCTGTCACCCGGACTGCTACGCTGGGGGTATTCGGCGCGCCTCCGTGGTATGATGGACAGTAGCTGGATATCGATAGAGCGTCAACGATGAGTGAGAACAAACTCCTTCTCGCTGCTGGTGCGACTGTCCTTTGGATCATCATCGGGGTGGTCTTGTTTGAGGTGACGAGCTGGATGTCGGCCTTCGAGCTTGCAACTTCCGGCCCGGTCTTCGACCTCACATCGTTAGTTGATGCTTGGGTGCTGGCTGGGGCTATCCTTGGTGTCGTTGACGTCGCCCTCCTCTGGGACATGACTACTGGGTGGTGATCACGAAGTAGTGACGCCTGCCCTTTCCCGGCTAGTACTTCCTGATCTGACAAGCCTTACAGTCATAATGCTATTCAAGCCGGTCGCGAAAGTCATCGAGGTCGTAGGCGTTGTCGTCTTTCGGGAACACGGCGACGGCTGTCATGGTTCCATCGCTGATCTCGTAGACAACGCGATAGCCGTTGTTCCCAACGCGTTCTCAATAGAAATTGTACCGGCCAGAGCCAGTGAGGTAGGTGAGATGCTCCTGCGGGACGCGGCCCCACTGGATCTTCTCCTCCCAGTCGTGGACTTTGTTGAGGATGCGCTCTGCGTGGTCAGGATTGTGAGCTTGAATCGACGTTAGATCCTCGTCGATAACGACATCGAGAATTCGGAGTTCGTCCGGGGGATGCGGCACGCTGCTACTCTAGATCGATGCCGAGACGCTCAGCGGCTTCCTCGGTGGTGAAGAGCTCGTCATCATCAGCATCGTCGAGGGCCTCGCCTCGTTCGGGGAGCACCGCTGCTTCATCAGGGAGCATCTCAGCTTCATCGACTTCCTCTGGTTGTTCCCCGTCTATTGCCATGTCCAGCTATTTCGAATCTGTGCGTATAAGCCTTGGCACGCAGCAAAAAATATGTTAGAACCGCTAATACGCGTGTATACGGGAGAATAGGGACGGATTCGAGAACGATCCGACCGTCGGGTGAATCCCTGATCGACGCCGAGCTCGCAATGTTCGAAGACGCCGTCGGCGACCTTGCCGATCACGTGAGTGAGTCTCCCCCGAGAAGTCGGAGCTCGCCGTGGGAGCGAGCCCCCATGTCGATGGCCTTCCGATCCCGGTCGAGAGAGGCCACTGTGTTAGAGCCGTTGCTCAGTGGTACTAAGGACACATCGAAACAGTCGTGCTACTCGTCGACGACAGTCGCCTCTTCAGGCGGTGCAATCTCGAGTTCGGCAGCGCCGCGCTCGATCTCCTCGGGCGTTGTCCCCTCAGCATCGGCGAGCAACTCAGTGAGCTCCTCGTCCGGGACCATGTCAGCGTCGGCCGGGTTTTCACGACTCATACCACGTTCTACCCGGCGCAAACGGATTAACGTAGGTGTCCGTTCGCCACCATCTGACCACGACGGCGGGCGACCCGGCGGTCGACCCTCTTGAAATATATCGACAAAGTACTCAACCTCACGGCTTTCGTCCTTAATGTCGGGCCAACATCCGGGCTGCCCTCGCTGGAGTTGCAATAGGTTAGTTTTCCCGCTTCCACCATTCGTCGATTTCTTGCGCGTCGATGTCGACGGTTGCGGTGATCCCGCACGAGCAGTGGATGCCGACGCTACCGGGGTGCGTCGTGATCGGGCCCTTCTCCTCTTCACAGCCCGGACATTTGACGCGGAAGATATTGACCATGCAGACTGATCCGTGTGGTCCGGGAAAGCCGCTCCGCTCGGTCTTAACCAACAGATGATGGTTTGGCTATCGGCTGTTGGTTAAGACTGAAGCCGCAGGACGGTGGGGGGTGGTGGGGACAGTGTTCGAGATGGTTAACTCTAATACCACAGGACCCACCCTAATTATCGGAAGCTGACAGATAGGTCAGTATAGAAAAGCAACAATATTGCCTCTATTTTGGGATCCCCCTATTTATCTCGAGATATGGTTCTACTGAGGGTCACGACCAGCCACAACTGGTACAGAAGTCGTTCTCAGGGGAAGGATGTGAAAACTACTACTCTGACGTACATTCAGAAAAACCAGTGTCTTCAGTAGACACAGGATCCATAACAGTCCCACCAGACCCCTTATCAAACGCACAGCGATCCTGGTTCCAACTAGGATGTAGGTAGATCGAGTCTGAGTCCGCAATCCGAATACCAACAACTGACTCGCTACTAAATCGATCACCACCCACCTTTTCGTTCGTCTTGACTTTCTCAACAGAGCGAGGATTGACAAACATCTGCTTGTTAGCGCCGGTTTTATTCCCGACGTAGAATTTGACATCGACGAAACCGTCTCGTGGGTGTCTGAGCGAGACCGTTCCGAGTCCGTTGAATACCACCCGAGTGGATTCACTACTGACGCTACTGTCCCCACCGTCTCCATCTTCCTCCCCGTTTTGAATCGTGAAGGCAGGAGTAAGGTTAGGAAGGCTTGCTGGTGGGACACAGCGAAGCTGAAACTGACGAATTGTAGTCGTACCGGAAACCTCTGCGTTGAGTGTCGGGGCATCGACGCTCACGCTGAGACCAACAGTAGTGTGTCCGGTCTCGGTACACGCAACTGTCCCGCGGATTGTGGTGCCTTCGCCCGCTGGGAACGGATCAGTGTCCCACTCAATATCGACAAGTTCTGGCTCACCGCGTGCCGCCGGTTCGATCTCCACTCCAGTAATCTGTGCGGCCCCTGTTAATCGATTCTGAATCTTCACAAGCGGTATCGTCTGCCGCTCAGCAACTGGGACAGTAATTACAGGGGTCCCATCGGCCGTCTCCTGATCAGATTGAATCGCATATCCAACAGGCGCCTGACCATCAGGGACAACGTTAATATTGACACCACGCTGGGTAGTGCTACTGGTGAAAGCGCCGGATCCAACTGTAAGCGAGCTCGCGCCAGTTGCTCCCGCTAAGGAGAGCAGGTGGCGGCGTTTCATCAGTCGTGTGTATTACCAGTAGTGGGTCGCGTGACTTTAATCAGTGGTCCTGTTGTGGTGGTCCGGTGAGAGACCAGTCAGTGCGTGAAGATAGTGTGGAGGGTGTGTCAATCAGCCGTAGATTCTACCGTCCGAATAACGAGCGGCACAGAGAGGAATTCACCGGCGGGAGTTGTATCGACCCCACGGGTGTCGATTTGGAGGCCGGCACCGAGTTCTGAGCCAGTGGGAATCACAATTGGGTCGCTACTGGAGAGGACCTGCGTCTCACCCTCGACAGCGAGGATGTCGACATCCGGGAGTGTAGTCCCTTCCTCGGTGGTTTCAAATGGCTGGTCACCCCAGACTTGGATTGGATTTGTGCCGAGATTTTGGATGACAAACAGTGGGTTCGTGGCCGCATTACCGTTGCCATCGGTGTCATGTTCGAATTGGTAGACAGTCTCTTGACCGAGACCAGTTGCCCCCGTTGATTCGAACGCACCGGGGAATCTGAACCGAAGGTTTCCACCGGTGTTCGTCGAGCGTCCGCCGGCACCCCGGTTCTCAAGTGCTAGGTACGGGGAATCATCGTCGCGCTGGATTGCAATCTGTATCTCACGTTGTGCTTGTGATGATGAGAACGCTGAGGTACCCATCAGTAGCGACCCACTGGCTGCGGTCCCGCAGGCCCCGAACACAAATTGTCGTCTGTTCATAAGTATGGGGAGAGACTACCGGAAGCTCCCGGTAGTGAGCGTGGTGTTACTCTGTCTGCTCTTCCGCCTCGAAGACCAGCGGCGCGGTCTCGCCTTCACCAGGCCGGACGTCCTCGCTACTCCGAGCGTTAGAGATCGTGAACCGGACGTGGACATCCACCGAGGTTCCCGATTCGATGACGGCTTTGCCACCGGGGTACCGCTTACCCTTATATGCCGTCAGCACGCGGTCATCCCTACTGTTCGAGGACCCAATTTCTGGAACCGGGTTGCTCGGCTTGTTGTACGCGGGTACGTCATTAGGCCATGAGATGTCAACGTAGTCCGAATCAAACGAGACGGCGTTACCTGCCTCGTTATATTCGTGTCCGTCAGGGTCCACGTTCGCATCAGCCTCAGCAATAAGGAACTGAGTAGACGCTTGCCCAGGAACATATCGCGGATCCCCATCAACCGGGAGTCCAACCTCAATATCGTTTGTCCCGTTGTTGAAGATCTGGAACACTGTGTCGAACATAGTGTTCGCCTTTGAGGTAAGACCAGTAGCACTACTACCTCCGCCGTTCTCATCGAACGTCAGCCGGAGCGTCCCTGACTCGCCGCCCGTATCGGCGTAACTGCTGACCGGATTGAAGTCAAGGTACGCCCCATTACCATCCGCTTGAATGGCCAGTTGGATTTCGCGCTGGGCCGTCGCGCTTGTGAACGCACCGGTACCAACCGCAGCTGCGCTACCTGAAGCCAATGCCCCCAGACCGGCGAGGAACTTACGTCGGTTTGCCATAGTTGTGTAACCTCGTTGTGTCCGCACGCGACCCGCCTTCAGGAACACGGGACATCCCGCGTCACCCTGGGTCGCTCTACCTCACCTATTGGACGCACCCCATATCGTATTGACACGCCAGAAACAGTTCTCGGGGCTGCTGAAAATCTTCAACTACCGCTTGAAATACTATTTGACCACCTCTGAAAATCTTCAATCGGTGCCTGAGACCGTTTCAGGGGGCCACTGAAACCCTTCAGCAACTGTCTGAAACCGCGTCAGACCACGTCTAAAACGGATTGAGAGATATACTAACAAAATAGGACCACCCATCACCGATCTCGACTTCTATCCCGGATCGTGGTACTTTCGGTCCCTGTTCACTAAGTATATACTAACTGATATTATTCCCGGTGCCCGCGTCCTCGTCTAATGGTTGGTCCGTGTCGACGGCACGCTTCACTCAACGATAGATCGATTTTAGCTCAACATCAACGATCGGTTCGTCGGGACCACGGTCGTAAGAGATCGTCCGGACCGAACTGGCGAGTTCTTCAGGGGTCGGTGTCTCGCGATACTCCCCGCGCTTCGCATAGTCGTTCCAGACGGGGAGGAACCCGTCAGGTGCGTGCGTGAAGTCGTTCGCCGTGACGCTCGCGATTTCCTCGCGCTGGGGACCGGCCTGTGCGCCGATTTGAAAGGTAATCTCCTGCTGCGGAGACTGCGCCTCATCGATTAGACCTTTGATCTCGTCGTTTGCTTCGGTCTGGTTGAGCCAGACACGCTTCGCATCTTCGCACTCCGGATGGTCGTCGAGGCGCATAGTAGTCTATACTGGTTAAACCTACAACAGACCATGTAGAACTGGGATAGCAAGGGGCGATTTAGGTGCGGATCGGGACGTGTCGGTAGGCGAACCACGGATTCTACTACCCCGGATCGAGGTTCACTACTGCGACCAACAATTTGCTTCCTATGAGCGTACTCGAAACGAGATAGTCAGCTCTATTCTGTAACTGGCGAGGTAGTCCAATCCTCAGATACCATGTCTATTAAGTACATATCGGCAAAGTTACAGAACATGGCCAGACAACACATTTCCACTCAGATGATTCCCGAACGAGACGAGCCAGCACTGTATATCAATCCCCGCTCTGAACAAATCGCAGCCTTCGCAGAGGAAGCAGTAACGGGTGAGGACCAGCCCAAGGTCCGGCTGCTCGCAGACTCAGATGAAATCAAAGACGCCCTCTACAGCTTCCTCACGGCCTCAAAGATAGCCGAACTCATCCACCGGGAACAACTCGACCTTCGAACGCTCACGGAGCCAGCCCAGAATACCATCTTCACAACCGAATCTGAGACTGTAGTTCCTGTGATGGGCAAGCACAGTATTTCGAGTTCAGACCGCGAACTGGTTTCAGCAGTCTACGGTGAGTTTGACTCACGTTTCGAAGCCGCTGAAGAGTATCACCTCCGGACACCTGCCCTCTCAGTAGTGAAACAGACGCTCCGAGAGGAGATCGGCGACGATGTCGCAGACGAGTTCGACGAGGTCCTCGCACACGCTGAAGACATTTCCAACACCAACGAATACCTCAGTATCGTCGAGGTCATGCTTATCCTCGCAGCCCGCAACGAGGTTCTCCTCTACGACATCTCAAAGTGGGGCGAAGATACAGAGATCGCTTCGAAAGCAACCTTCTCACGAGCCAAATCAACACTCGAAGACGCTGACCTCATCGAGACTGAGAAAGTCCCAGTAGACATCGGCCGTCCCCGACTTCGGCTCATCGCAACCGACAAGCTCGCGACAGCAGACCTCAAAACGCTCTCCACCGAGATCCACTCTCCGCTGTAGCATCCACTCCACGATACCCCGGCTATCGAGACGAGAATACGGTGCTTCTCCGACTCAAGCGTGAGATGAAGCAGCCAAAATCACGGCGTATAGGGTGTGAAACGGGTTCTATGACACGCAGCCTCCAGATCAATAGTATTTCAAAACTCGAATACGTAAATTGTGATATGTATGACCTCACAGGCTTTCAGCGAGACCTACTATACGTAGTTGCCGGACTTGATGACCCCCACGGACTCGCGATCAAAGACGAACTCGAAGACTACTACGAAAAGGAAATCCATCATGGTCGGCTCTATCCCAACCTCGACACGCTCGTTGAGAAGGGACTCATCGAAAAAAGTCAGCGCGACCGACGGACCAACGAGTACACCACTACCCGCCGGGGCACTAGAGAGATCGAAGCTCGGACTGAATGGGAAGCCGAGTACATTGACCACGACGAGTGACCGAACTGCTGTACTCGAGGACAGTCCACTCCCAGTCGTTCACAGGGTACTTCTTCTAAATTAAAATTACCCCTCCCCCCACCTAAGTCGGTCAACGGTTGGAAACTCAGCCTTCGCTGTCTGGGGCGGGTTGTAGTATCGGGACTTAATATCGTAGTACCCGAATTCAAGTGGAATACGTACACACACCGCTGCCAGATATTCGTCCGCTGTGTGGGTGATCACGCGAATTCGAGCATTTATCGAACAATCGAACTGCCAACGCGACTCCCGCTGCATCCTGCCAGTTGTTCGTCTCTGGATACTTGCTCTGCTGGTTGAGAAATTCATCTGCAACGAACCGCGCTTTCTCAACCGGTCCAGCGCTACTATCGAACCCCTTAGTGCGATCACCTGGCAGCGGTGTGACTACTCGAAGCCACCCCTCTTCGATAGCCGTATCGAGGTACGGATTTGTCGGTGAATCGGCACTCCCAGTATCCGCTAGTTCGTGATAGACCGTTGCTGTCCGTCTCGCGGACCGTCAGCGTCATTTCGAACAATTGTGGGAGGATATACGCCTTCTCGATAGAGGGCGAACTGACGCTGGTGCTGGCACGACGAGGCTGCGTGCAGCGTCTCTCACGTGCTCGTCCACGACGGAGAGGCCATCGTGATAATGGACGTAGCCTGTCGAGCCGATTGACAGACTGTCTCACCGCCTCGTACGGCGTGTGGAGGTGTTGTCCGACGCGGCGGATGGAGTCACCACTCTCAATAGTGAGGATGACTTGCGCTGCCGTGTCGTCGAGCACCTCATATATTTGTAATCACTGTTTGGATAGCGAGGTCGACAGCCTGCTTTTGGGGCACATTTAATTCTCGTTGTAATTAACATGTTAACAGATGACGGGCGACTCGCAATCGGGCCGGACCAGCGGTGAACGACCACAGGCGTTCGCCCTGATCGACGAGGGCAACGACGCGGCGACCCGACTCGAGGGCGTCGAGGCGCTCGGGAACCCGTCGAGTTCGATGACGGGTAGCGAGCGCCGGATCGTTGATCGGTTGCTGCGAGTTGTGCTCACCGACGATGACGCGAGGGTCCGCGCGGAGGCGATCGACGCACTGTACTTCCACGGAGATCAGTACGTCGACGAACTCGTCTCGCGGGTTGCGACTGCGGTCCAGCGTCGTGATGGCGGCGATGTCCCCGAGATCGTATTTGCCCGGTGGTTGACGAGCGATAACGCCGCCTACCGGATGGTCGGTGCGACTGGGCTGGGTACGGTTGGATCCTCGGATATGCGGGGTGCCTCTGACGCGGCGTCAGCGGATAGGAGCGCCCCGGATCCAACCGCCCGGCTGCGAGAGGCGTTCGACGATGACGACGCACGGGTACAGGCTCGCTCGGTACAGTCGTACGTGGCCCTCGGCGGCGAGCGGATCGATCCGCTCTGGCCGCTGTTGCGGGCGCACAACGGGCTGGTCCGACGCACCGCCGTCGACGCACTGGTATCGATCGGGACTCCCGATGCGACTGACCTGCTGGCGACCGCGGTCGACAACGGAGGAAAGCGCCTCCGGAAGATCGTCGTCGAGCGGCTTCATGAACTGGACCGTTCCGAGTCGGCGGCGGTCCTGCTCGACGCGATCCGGGATCCCTCGCCTGTGGTGCGGCGCGTCGCGGCGTCGTCGCTGGTGCAGCTCGTCGCGGAGGGCGACGCAGTGAGGGGACGAGACGTTCTCGAGCGTCTGCTAACCTACCGTCCCTCTCGAAGCGACGGCGACAACACGGCCGCACGGCTGCTCTACAGGGTCGCGTCGGGTGAGCAATCAGTCAGCGTCACCCCGGCGGCCGAGCGGCACGCGATGTGGCTGTGCTGCGAGCTCGTCGAGCATGACGAGGGGGGACTGAGCCCCAACGACGACGCTGTTTCGTGGTTGCTCGACGCGCTGGCGCACGACGATTCGTACGTCGCCGATATCGCTGGTGCCTATTTGCCACGACTCGACGCCCCGGACATTGAAGGAGAGGTCCGAGCGCTCGCGGCCGACACACAGGCGGACCAGGCCGCGAGAGAACGTGCACAGTCCGTTCTCAAGCGTCTCAAGCGACAGACGGCGGCGTCAGCTGCAGACCGATCGATCGAGTATGTCTACGTGCGGCGGCCGGCGGACTACACCGAGAAGCACGAGTGGTAGACCGTCCGGAGGGGCCTGAAAGGACGAGCGGAGCCGCCACCCCCGCTGCACGAACTGTCCGTCCTCGGCCGCGATCTTCAGATCGATCTCGTCGTCGAGGAATTTTAGAACCGTTGAGACGTTCGGGTCCGTGTCGGCGTCGACGTAGAGTTGAAGGACGCTGTCCTCGTACACGGTTCGCCACATCGAGTGGACTGCACGAGTCACGAGTGAGACCCTGATCACGTCGATATAGGGCGGTTCGGCTGCCGTCGTGGTGGTGTCGGACGGGGGGTAGAAATAGATCTCGGGAGAGTGTGTGCTCAGATGGCAATCAAATTGCTAATTACAGTCTTCGCTATCGACGTAGTGGAACGAATACATTCCCATCTCGCTTCACTAGATGTCGGTTCGCGCAGTACCGACGTTTCCGAGCCCATCACGGTCGCGAAAAACTGGGGAGTCGAACGAGGTTCACATCACGCCTCTTGGCGCGGATAGACAGACCCAGAGAGTGTTCATGAGGTACCTTCTCACCGGAGCTGAACCGTATTCCCGTCCCGCTTGGTAACCTGCTTCGTAGTAAGTCGGTCAATCGCTTTGTCGACGGCGCTTGCTTGGTCGTCCGACAGCGCTCGCACATTCGCAAGGACACGTTTTCTAATTGCTTCGATATCGTCGATTTCAGCGTCAAGAGACCCAAGAATCGTATATTCGATTTCGAACTCCGTCGCAAATTCTTCTATCTGGGTGGTGAACGTATTCGGTAGTCCGGAGAGGGAATTCACCGCCATTTCGATCGCAAACAGCGGATGCGAGCGATCACAGATTTGTCGTGCTTCAGTCATGCCGGTATTGAACGGTCGCTGCTCATCAATCTCGTTCTGAATTATTTCATAGTCCAACCCACGCTGGGCGTATTTCCGCATATCTTCGATATCCCGTCGACGGCCACTCGCCAAATCACCGCCAGAGACCGCTTTGAGCAGGAACATGTCCTCATCCGAAAGAATGAGCGCTGTCACGTGCTTCCCAGTCCAGAACTTTTCAGTCCGGTTGTGCATCCGATCGGTGATCCAGACTTTCCCGACGATCTGCCGTTCGAAGAGATCGATCCGAAACCCGCGCTCCTCGTGATGCAGTTCGACGGTTTTTCCAACCCCGTCGAACGATTCCGTTGGTTCGTTGATAACCGTGAACCCCTGCGACGCAAGCGTCTGGTAGACGTGCTCGAATTCAGAGATAATACCCACCGCAAGATCGATATCCTCGGTTTGGTCTTTCAGTCCCTGCACTGTCATTGCAGATCCGCCGATGAGATACACCGTCACGGACTCCGACAGCCAATTATCGAACTCCTGGAGAAACTCTTTGATCGCCTGCCCACCACTGAATACCGTCATTCTACACCGTACTGGTCTTTGAGCGTCATAAATTCGGATTCACTCGGCAAGACGACAGGGGATTCCTCCGAACTATCGACCCTGTCCTGAAGTGCCTCGTACATCGTAGCGACTATGGCCTCTAGATCATACCACGTTGCAGTGTCTGTGAGTGTCTCTTGATCGATGTCCAACTTTTCGATTAACAACATCGTATAGCTGATGCGGCGGGATCCACTATCGAGGACGAGCGTGTGACATACTATATCAGCAGGTGTAAGCTCCTCGTTGGGGGCATACCAGAACGCGGGTTCACCCGCGAGGAAAAACTGTAGTCCGTACTCCTCGAACCGACCGAGTCCAGTTACTTGCCAATCAGGTACGTCCAGCATCGCCTCTGTATCTTCGGCGGTCTGTACGTTGATGAGTGCTCGTTTTGGATCGCACCACTCGACAGTCGCACTCGGAGCGATCTCTCGGGCCCGCGATCGGTGTCCGTGGGTAACGACGGCTTGGGCGAACATCAGCAGCGGTGCGAGATCATCACTCACCGCGTACTCGGGGCCGGACGGGGAGAGCATCGCTCGATGCTTGAGCGGGGATAGTGCCTTGTGGACACCCTGACGAGTGATATTCAGTCGTTCTGCAATGTCTGTGACGCGACGTGGTTCATCGAGAAACCAGCACACTCGGAGGGTGGCGGGTGTAAGGAGGTCAGCCCATTCGATGTGTCCGAGTTTTGACTGCAGGCGACGATATGCTTCGATGACCGGATGATCCGTAACGGAGACACGCCGTAAGTTGTTTGCGCCACGGGTTTCGGCGAGGAGTCCCGCTGCGTACAACTTATCAAGCACTTCGTAGATGTGTGTCTGTGAATACTCGGTTTCTGTCGCGAGTTCGGCTGGTGTCGCTTCGCGGCCGGTACTCAGCACGTCGATCACAGCAAGTCCGGCCTGTGAAATCATCTATGTAAACTCTAACTTACACTCATATAAATACGTTTCTGGATTTACGTTGATAAACGGGCTATCTAGTAACGCGTTTCGTGAGTGTATTCTCTACGAGACGCTCTCGTCTAGAACTTGTTCATCGCTCTGTTCGTCGATATAATTCCAATTTTCGGTGTCCAAACGGCCCTCAAGATACGCCTCGCCATCTTCTGTGATGGTATAAACCCCATTTCCAAGATGACGAACCAATTTTTTGTCCTTTAATTTCTTACAACGACGACCGATGTATTGGCTCGAATATCGAACCGGCCCCTCATTCATCATCTCTGTAGGAGCTCCAGTCTCATTTTCGCGTAGATATTCGAGTACTCTGTCATCTACCAGCACCATCCAATCACCAGAATGCCTCATAAACCAATCTCTGTTTGGAACACACCTATTAGAAATGGTTTGAACTAATAGGAACATACACAACCTATAAGTTCTAACGGCAATATTGAATTTATACAGAGCTCGAGTGACGAACCCCTGGCTCGTGAGAAAGTGTAGGAAACCCGGCCGCGGTGTGACAGCACCCGACCGGGACGGGTTCTGTGCAGTAACACAGAACCATGCTAATGCTGGCAACTGCGGGGCTTAAGCCCTGCGAGACGACTGAGGGACTGAACGACCATAGACACGGTTGTCACCTCTGTGAAAACGCAGCCGATGGGTACGATGCTGTCTTCAAGGGCCCGCTCTGTCGTACCTGCGTAACCGCATTCAGCGACTTCTACGAGGAGTTCATGCAGGGTCGCAATGAATAGCACACACAGCGACAGCCCCGACTCCGTCGCTGATCTCCCCGCCGGCCATCGCGATCTGCTCTGGGTGCTCTCACAGATGGGTCCCAGCGAGAGCCTCCCGCTCAAGCGAGCACTCAGTAACTACTACACCGATGGAATCGACTCTTCCCGTCTCTATACCATTCTCACCGAACTCGTTGAAAACGATCTCGTCATCGAACACACACGGGATCACTATCTTAACGAGTACCGCCTCACCGAGACAGTCCGTCGTGCACTCTCCGTGCGGCAAGCGTGGCAAGCTGGGAGTGGTGACGACACCACTGTGGGAGGCCGCAACTGATGTCGAAAGACACCAGTGACGAGCTGATCGCCGATAGCTGCCGGCTCCTCTATCAGGTCGAACCCGACACCCAACTGGATCTCACAATGTCATGGGTGGTTGCTGGCCCGACAGCTACTGCGCTCCAAAACGCCATCACCATGGCTCTCAGCGACGGACTCACCGACGTCCGCGAGGCGATCGCTGATAGCACCGAACAGGCACCGACCCTGAAAATCCCTGTCGTCGACGGGACGACATACCCCGCCATCCGACGGGTGATCGACGAGATTGCGATGACTCACGACGTTCCGTGGACACCACACGAGCGACAGCGGCTCGTGCGGCTCTGTCTGCGCTCGTTCGGCCCGTCGGACACCACACGCCGGGCGTGTCCGTACGACGTCGTAGTGAGCCTCCTGCGAGCGCTGAGCGAGTCACAGCACCCAACATCTGCCGACGTCGAACGCGCAGCAGCAATCCTGCCACCCACACGCTTTCGGCCCGATCTCACGCCAACAGCAACGAAACTGTACGCCACACTCCTCCGGGCGGAGCAACCACTCGGTCGCACCGAACTGATCGACCGCGCAGCGATCTCCGCAAGTAGTTATGACCGCAGAGTGAGTGCCATCCAAGCACTCGAGCGCGTGCGTGCCGTCCAGGTGGAGGGACACCGACAGTGGACCATCGATGACGCAACAGCCTCGGTCCCATCCGTTTCGTGGTGGCCAGCACACGTCGGAGCAACGTCTTCATCCACGCCGGTGTTAGCGTCCCGATACACGAATGACACCGGCGACGGCGTTGTGAACACCACCATGTGGGCGCCGAGGCGACAGCGTGTCCACATCCCTGTCAGCGCACCCACTCCGCGTTCCACAGCGACCGTCAGCCATAGAATCCGAGACACCTCGTTTCCTGTGAATATGTTACTGCGTCTGCCACTCTGCTACATGTTGCAGAACCGAATACACCAGAATTTGCGATTTCGAGTACCGGATCGACAACATCCCGACGCACAGTTCGCCAACGAGCTTCCTGACTACCCAATGAGAGACTCACCACACCGACCGACAGCGGTACCGACGACACCACCGAATCACCAGCCGAAATACGGGGGCGAGATACAATGACACGACCCGCGATCGATCTCGACACACGCGTCACACGTGATCGCCCGGTCACCCAAACGGAGGGGGCTATCCAAGTGAGCCAAGACGAGGCCGACGCGTCGCTGATCACGCTCAGCTTCGGTGGCACTTGGGGAACGACATACGCGGAACTCACACCCACAGAAGCACGAGCGATCGCGACAGCGCTCGAACACACTGCAGTGCGAGCGGCCGCCGCCCGCTCGGAGGACTCACAAGATGAGTAACCTCAGAGACGATCTCCAAGCACAGATCGACGCATTGGGTGGCACTGACGACCGGGTCGACGTCGATCACGACCCCGTAAACGGGCGATGGCTCGAGAAGACGTTCGCTGAAACACTCGAAGAGTGGGGCTATCACACGGCTCGCAATGAGTATCTCTTTGGGCTCGAAACCGATGTGATCGGGCGGCGAGAGGACCTCCAAGGCGATCCGGATGACTTCATCGTCGCCGAGTGCAAAGATTGGCAGACAACCCTGGTCGGACGCGAGGCCGTCGCATCCATCTCGCATCGAGCGCTGCTCGCTCGGGCAATGCCCGTCTTGGTCGTTGCTTGGGGTGTCACCACGTCTGCATGGTGTCTTGCCCAACAGCTTGACGTCCGGATCGTCACCATCAATGACCTCACCAAGGGATCGCTACCACCGCTGACCGAACATCGACCGCCCATCGGAACGTTCCGGACTCGCCGGGAACCACGGGTGAACGAGATTCGAGATCGAATGCCGGATCTGTTGAGACGGCACAGCGAGCTCGACGCCGAGGCGCCGGTGTTCTTTGGTACCGGTCAAGGCCCGTGTTACGTGCCCGACCGGGTGGGGAACGATGCGTACGTCGATGCGTACGACAGCGACTACGACTTCGGGTGAGTTCCAATTGGCATCAGGCGTTTGGAACTCCAAGCAAGCCCGTCACCGATACTCCGAGATCGTTCGGTATGGGACGTAGTACCCGATCTCATATATCCACGTCGATAGCCACTTGTCAGCAGTCGCTTCATCGATCTTCCCAGCATCGATTGCAGCCAACAGAACCCCAACCGATCCGACAACAGTCACGCCCTGATTTTTTGCAAACGATCGGGCATCTCCGTCGTCAGTCAGTAGGCGACCATCCTCCGCGTCCGCCAGGGCGAACGCTTGGGCCTCGCCGGCATCGAGATGGCCACCAACAACTGACTCTCGATTTGCGACGGTGTCCGAAATCGTCGCGACTGGAATGTCGTCGTCAAGTGTATTGAGCGCTGACTGAAGATACGGATGGTCGTTGACACCGTGTTCGAGTTCCTCACGAACGACTGGCACCGTGCAGATTCCAGAGAGTCCTGCAACGACCCACAACTGGTCAGTGTACGCGAAATTTGAGAGGACGGTCGTGTTCAGAACGCTTGGATTCGCTGGAATCTCGTCACCTTTGACATCCTCCCACGGCTGAACAGTAGGTGCCGAAGTAGCTGAATCGTTGTTTTCCTCGTCGGTAACGTATCTACTGTATGATCCACACAACTGAGGCGAAACAGTTGTCTCGTGCTGCTTCTTCGCTGCTGTTCACGGAACTCGACTTCGCAACGAAACCGAACGGGCAGTATCCGAGCGAGGACTTCGAGAAAGTCCTCGCTCGGAGTGCTTTCAACGGTGAATTCGTTCATACGACCGCGAAAGGGCTTCAGCTTGCTCGGAGTGAAGACATCGATCTCCAGCAACGGAGTCCGCTTGCCAAATCCCTCCTCTATCACCTCCGGAGACTGAGCCCGAACGCCATCGACGCTCAGTTCGATGGCGTCCGGGCGGCAACATTCGCTCACGCCCGCCGACAGCGGGCGTTCACTCGGCCTGTCGATGTTGCATTAGACATTCACGAATGGCTCTACTACGGCTCGACCGACACACCGCGTGTCTGCGCAATCAATCCAGACCGCGGAACAAACCTTGCGTACGCGTTCGTTACACTCTGTGTCGTCGATCCAGCCGTTCGATTCACCTTAGCGTGTGAGTCGATCGAGGCGAATGACTCTCGCACCCTGCGGGAGTCGATTCGCCAACTTATCACCACCGCACGGCAGTTCGTCCAGATCAACCGCGTCTACTGTGACCGCGAATTCTACCGAGTTCCTCTCGTCGAGACGCTCGCCGATCTTGATGTCGAATTCGTCGTACGTGCGCCAAAGACAGTGGGCGTCAAGCGCGCGCTTGACGCCCACGAGGAGACCCCATTCGTCACCGACTACGAGATAGTGCGGAAGAACCCTCCGACTGGTCGAGTGCCAGTAACACTCGTCGCCGTTCCGCACCGCAGTCGGGACGACGACTCGTTCTGTTTGGTGACCAACCGTGATGTCTCGGTAGAGTTTGCAGAACCGCTTGCGGAGGCGTACCGGCGTCGCTGGGGGATAGAGATGTCTTACCGAAAGATCGGTGAATTCCTTCCACGAACGTCGTCGCCGACGTTCGCGGTGCGATTGTTCGAGTTTCTGTTCGCGGTGGGGTTGTACAATCTCTGGATTCTGGTATGCCTCTGTTTGGTCGATCAGCGAGTGTTAACTGATCGACCGGCTGTCTCGACAGCTCTGTTTCGGCTATTCGTCCTGTCGATTCCGGACGGATAGGAGGGAGTGCGGCGGCTGACCCGGGCCCGCCCGGGTCAGCACGCCGCTGCCGACTGGCAAGACTTTCTACAGTCTCTTTCGAGGCTCTCTGACTACCTGACAAATGTGTCTAGCCGGAAGCAAACGCCGATAAATCAAGCCCGTATCACTCTCCGAGGTCAGCAATCGGTTGAATCTTTTCCGAACTTCGGCACCTACTGTGAACGGGTGGGCTTCCGCTTGCTGTTGTCATTTCGCGCGTGACTCCTCGTCGTCCGAGTCCTCATCATCGAATTCGAGTTCGCTTGCTGCCTCTACCTCGTAGGCTGCGTCGTCTTCGTCGACGAGTCCGAGACGGAGTTCGACGCCGTGCTCACGGAGGATATCCCGCATCGTCCAACGGTCGACATCGGCGAGTCTCGCAGCGTCACCGAGTGTGATCCGCTCGCGTTCGTAGAGGGCGACCGCAGCTGCAATACGTTCGTTTTCGTTGTCCTCAAAGTATTCACGCACGAACTCTCGTAACGCATCGCTCTTGCCCCCGAACACACCAGCTTCGACAGCCCCCTCAATGAAGAGGTCGAGGTCGTCTGGATAGGACCCGGTGATTCGTGGCATTATTGTGTTCTAGCCTACGTCTTCATACTATTTATGAACTACGCCGGACTGCTAGATACATTGAGGTGACCGGTCTCAACTTCTGACGGTTGAGCACGGATCAGATTCGGCCACGGCCCGTGCATATCTGCGGGATCCCCGCTGGCGCACTTGCAGCTGTAGTCGCCACAGCTGACCTTCTCTTTGACGACGGTCCCGTTTCCTGAACTGTCGGGCTCGGCAGTCTCGGGAAGCTCGTCGGTGTCGACCGACTGTTCACGGTACTCGATGAGTGCCGCAACGTAGTGCTGTATCTCTTGGAGTGTCTCAGTATTCTGTTTCGGGAGCCTTCCGCGAGGTGGTTCGGTAGCGAGGTCGGTGCCGACGGCTGCTCTATACCTTATGTAACAATTGGAGCCATTTCAGTACCTGACTGACACATAAGGTTCTGAATCCTCCCTATCAACTGTGAGCTCTGCTGTCACACGCTGGTGGTCGACGACGGCAGCCGCTACCGTTCGTACTGTCTCCTCTTGCTCAGTCACGTCGACGTCGACGAGGTCGACCTCCGAACACAAGCTGCGAAGTATGACCTCGAAGACGAACTCAATGCCTTGCTCCGCTACCTCGAGACCCATGGCGATGTTACGGACGATCGTCTCCTCGAGTGGGGCGAGTTCCAGAAGCTGGCGGCCGACTACGAGGTGGACCTCCCCTAATGAGGCCAACATTTGGACGCGAATACCTCGTGGAGCACTTTCTCGACTGGATGGTCCTCCGGCCAGAGGTAGTGGACTTCGCGACGCTCACGGTGGGTTGATTAACCAACATCGTTGGCTTAACTTCCGCTATGTTGGTTAATACTCGAGCTACCGAATTCAATTCCTCTGGGTCGGCTATCAAAAGCCTCTACGACCTACGGTGACTCCCGCTGCGAGATTGTCGTGTCCAACTGTTCCCAAACTGTCTCGAATGCTGGCGGTTCACCCGTAAGGTCCGGGAGCGTTGTCTCCCATTGCTGACGGATTACGTCCCGTTGGTCTTCTGGAAGCCCCATCGACAGATCGACGGTGAGTCCATCATGTTCGCACTTCGCCTTGAACGCAGGCTGCACCTCGGAAAAATCGATTGTAACCGAATCAGTTTCGAGCAACTGGTAGAGATCGTAGTAGTCGCGAGCGGCTCCGCGCTGGTAGATCGCACGGAGCTTTTCGGCGAAAATCTCCTCAACGCTGTAGGCCTGTAGGTCGAATTTGGGGATGTCTTCGTAGGTGTGGGTGTGCTGGACTGGATCGAAGGTGACGTGCTCGTCGACCATCACATCGATACTGGTCGTGTTGGGATGGTTGAGGATAGCACGATACTGGATGCTGATGTCGACGTAGTGAGTTGGATAGTGCTCCTGTTGAGACTCGTGATGCTCTCGAACCGTGAACTCGATCCCGGAGCGGTCGGTGACCGTATCGAGTAGGGCCCGCAACTCGCTCTTCGACCCTTGATACTGGCCCTTAACGCCGAAGTCGAGGTCCTCGGAGAATCGCCACGATTGCGGGAAATACAGCTTGCTTAGTGCGGTGCCGCCCTTGAACAGGAGGTTAGAACCGTAGTCGCTCGTGAAGATGCCCCAGAGGAGCCAAGAGTTGACGTAGTTCTTTTCGGCGTATCCCTGGCGAACACCGAGTTCCCGAGCAAGGATTCGGAGCCGGTCTTGGCTGATCATCGCGATCAGGACTCCGTCGGCTCCAGCGTAGCTGGCTCGACATTGACGCGGAGTCGGTACATGCTGTCTGTCGCCCCGGTTTCGGGCCGTGTAGGGTCTAGTAGAGAGTAGCCACTCGTGAACGACTCGACGAGGTCTTCGCGGTCGGTGATGTCGATACCGAGTTGATCGGCGAGGTAGACGATCCGCTTGGTCGCGGCACCGTTGTCGAGGCGATCGAGATACTCCCCAACGGTGCCCCATGAACAGCCTTCTTCGTCGGCGGTGCGCATCGCGCTCGCAAGTTCGTGGATACCGCCACAGAATTCGGGATGGTCCGCACAGTCGACGAGGGTCTTCTCGAGGTCGCTGATCTGGACGGTGGTACCCTCGATGGAGGTCGATTCGGTGCCGAAGAACTTCTGCTCAGTGACCATCGTGACGCGGTACGGGACGCCGTGGATTTCCCGATTCTGGGCCCGAGTCGGTGTGACAACGTAGACTGTCCGAGGGACCTGCTCGGTCAGCCCGTGGTGGCTGAGGGCGCTGTAGTAGCCGATGTACATCGGCTCAGCCATGTGGGCGGCGATGAGATACTCGTGGGTCGTGTACATGGCCTCCTCGCCGGCTGCCAGCGGCACGATGAGATATGTCCCCGGAAAGAGGCGGTCGAGCCAGCCCTTCTGGGTAAGTCGCGACGCGATTTCTCTCGCTGTATTGGAGGGTACCTCCAGCGTTGTCTCGATATCGTCGATCGAAATGATCTGGTGGCCCGCGCCGGCGAGTCGTGAGAGGAGTCGACTCTCCCGAGTTGAGAGGCCCTGTCGTTTACTTTGTAATTGTTTTATGGTACTCATACCTGCGTTTCTTACATAGAATATATATCCGTACCGGTTTGAGTGTTGTGCCACTGCTCGCTGACGGACACAAATTCTGGTTAACCAACGGACAGAGATCTAGAGGATTGAGCGTTGGTTAACAAGAACTCATTTAGTAATTAGGTTGAAGTAGTAACGCTAAGAAATACTTTACAATGAAAACAGATACGAACGGTACTCTTGCTGATGGTATCCAGATATTCATCGACTTACCACTCCAAGACGACCGGTTACTCAGTGGAGATGCGACAGCTGATATTCTTCTCTTTTTAACCCGACATCACGATGAGTCGTTTTCGATGACAGACCTTGCTGACGCAGTTGGCTACACGCGACCGACGATCACCAAGACGGTTGATACACTCTCCAAGAACGATCTCGTTGTCGAAGAACACGACGGAACCCGCCGACTTGTCCAGATCAACCGTGATCGGCTCACTATCCCAGACGATCCGTTCCTCGGAATTCCTCAGTCGGAGTTCCACGTGCCGGTACAGGACGCGACCCACCAACTCCGTACCAAACTTGATGGCGTCCTCGCTGTCGTTTTGTATGGAAGCGTTGCTCGCGGTGAGGCTGACCGTCGCAGCGATATTGATCTTTGGGTGTTGGTTCGCGACGACCGACCGAGCAACCAACGACAGGCGAACCACATCAGGCAATCACTTGAGGAAGATACGTTTGGCGGGGATCGATACGCATTCGATATTGATGTTGAGGCTCTCCAAGGGATCCCGACGTATACTGAGGAGCTCCAAGAAATTCTTCGTGACGGCATCGCAGTCTATCACACAGATGACTTTGACACCGTCCGTAGTATGGTTCTTCATGCTGATGGGTGATCCGGGGGCGCTCAGAGAGGCCGCTGATCCGGTTGTCGAGGCCGTCAACAAGGCAGATATGAACTCTTGGCACGGGAGTACTACTCTATCGAAATCGATGAGCTCTCTGGCGCTCACCAATGTATTTGGTTGTGGCGAAATAAAATCTAGATACATCGAATGGCCGTTCTAGACGATCTTTCCGGGTTCGAATTTGAGGATCTGATCGAGGATGTCTTTCGGAACCTCGGCTACGAGAACGTCCGTCAGGCTGAGAAGACGGCAGACGAGGGCCGAGATGTCATTATGGAGGAAGTTGTCGACGGACAACGCCGCGCGATCGTCGTCGAGTGTAAACATACGGCGACCGTTGGCCGGCCAGTCGTCCAGAAGCTCCATTCGGCAATCTCGACGTTTGATTTCGACGGTCCCAAACGCGGGATGGTTGTCACGACCGGCCGGTTCACGAGTCCCGCGAGGGAGTATGCCGGCCGCCTCCAACAGAACGATGATCCGTATCCTATCGAGTTGCTTGACGGCCAAGACCTTCGGGAGATAGCCGATGAGATCGGCCTAGATCTCTACAATGGTCGTATCGAGATTCTCTGTGACGAGACCCTGCGGCCGTACGATCCAGCGGCAGACGTCGACGCACCCGTAGTGGAGGCGTTCCGCGATATCGAGAATATCGAGGCGGCCGACCTTCCAGACCCATATTCGGCGGTGACGTTTCGCCCGGTCGTGGCAGTCACTGCGGACACGAACGCTGTCTTCGAGACATCGGTCGGCGTCATCCACCGGATCAACGACCGGACGCAGTTCGTGGTTCACGCTGAACGTGGAACCCCACAGGTCGTCGGCGAGGATGTCGCGGCACTGGTCACCGAGAATCTCCATACGAGGATCGAACTCGACTCTGGACAATTTGGCGAGGTGTTCGACGACGTCGAGGAGCACCGATTCGGGCAGACTCAGACCGAGTACAAGGAGTGGGCTGTCGAGCGGCTTCAAGACCACCACACGACGACGGTTACCTACACCGGCGACAACAACGTCACGTACAACAAGACCTGCGAGCCGAACCGCTCGGACATCTCCGTCCAGTCGATCGAGCCAGTCTACCTCCCCGAGGTTCGGCACACGACTGACATTCAGGAGTACACCTACCCCTACGAGTACTACGTGGCAGGCCCCTCTCGAGTTACCACCGAGGACGGTATCCATCGCTGTGTCCACTGTGAGACCAGTGGCGTCGACGAGACGTACACGTACTGTCCCAACTGTGGGGCAATCGCCTGCGACAGCCACACCAAGACCGAACGGCTTGACCAGGAGCCAGTCTGTACGAGTTGTGCGGTGACCGAGCGGTTCGCGCTGAAGACGAAGTACTTCTACGACGAACAAAATCTGGAGGCGTTCCGCGAGGAGTACGCCGCCATGCCGCTCCACGAGAAGGCGATGGAGAACAAGTTACTGGCCGGTGGGAGCGTGGTCGCGACGCTGCTGCTCGTCGTTGGACTACTCGTTATCGGCGGTATCATCTAACCCATCGCGTTCTCACGCCGAACGATGGCCGAGCTGGAACAGCGGTTGATCGTGGTGCTCCATATTGGGCGGATCGAGAGGGTCTGAAAACTGCGCTGCGTCGATCGTTCGCTCAGATCGCCATCCAGATACAGGTCGATTGTCGAGAGGCTGTCTCGGTCGTCCCCTGACCCCGAAAGCACCGCAGGGACGAGGCACACAGCGGCGGTTGGGAGACGGTTGAGCAGCTGAGGACTTTTCGAGGTGTCGTGTACACTGGATTGAAGCTCAGTAACCGTTAGTGACCGGTCGAACGCAGATCTTCGATGAACCGGAAGCCGTTCACGAACGTCACTGAGTCCCCATAACCCTCGCTCGCGAGTACGGTTTCAGCGCCTTCGCCGGCGGCGATATCGGTCGTGTAGATGTACACCTCTGTTGCCGCCCCCATACTGAGCTCTTGGGCAGCTAGCGCGGCGAGCGCAGCGTCTGCCCGCTCGACCTCGTCCGCTGGCCGGTCGTCGGCGTTCGCGATGTACCGCTGGATGCCGTCCATCACCCGAGACACGATGGGCTCGGAGAACTCGAGTGGTGTCGCAACCATCGCCCATCCCTCGTCGATCGCGGCGTCGACCGGCACGTCCTCGACGTCGGGATCGTCGACGGTTAATTCCTCGTACACTCGCTCAGGCAGGACGAAGGTAACGTCGTTCTGGCGGGCAAATCGCCGTACCGCCTGATACCGGCTGTTCGACGGCTGTCCCATCGCGACGAACAGGCCGGTGTCAGCGATGTAGAACCGGTTCACGCGTCGTCAGCGGAGATGTCGTCAATGTCCAACTCCTCGAGCGACGCGCCCGCTTCCTCGATGTCGTAGTGCTCGTGGACGACAGCCCGGAGCGCTTGGAGGATCATCTCCGCGGCCAGCGGGGAGATATCGAGATCATCGGCCATCAGCCGATGCGTTACCTCGCCGCGTTCGCGGGCGACCGCATAGGTGAGCGCCGTCGCGAGGCCGGCGACGCCGTGACGGTGGATGTAGGTATCGATGTTGGCGTTCGTCTCGCGGCGGCCGACCGCGTCGATCAGTGCTGGCGTGATCGTGTACTCGCGGTCGCCAGCTTGCGTCACGGTTAGATCGATCTCTCGGGCGGCGTACTGCCGGGGCTGTTCGTCGTCAGTGACCTCGACGACGCCAGCGTCGACGAGCCGGTTCACGTAGCTGTAGGCCGTTCCCTGTGCGAGATCGAGATCGTCCATCACGTCCTGGACGGTGGCCTCGCCTCCTCGAGCGAGGTAGGCGTACAGCTGGGCAAGCTGTGTCTCTTCCAGCAGGTCTGCGATCGAGAGGAAGTCCCGGACGATGTCGCCGTTGGCGCGGTTTGAGGTACGTGACACGGATCGTTCTTAGTTACAGTTTACAGCGAAACAGTAAAACTGTTTGGATCAAGAACGGTGATTCACCAGTCGGGATGAGCAACTCCTCTTGGTATCGCATTTCAACGTTCGGACATCCGGGTTTAAAATAGATTCTTGATTATACAAGAGAGTCCAAACATATATGAGAACACAGCGACAACACTGTTGCAAGAGGTGCCACGCATGTCCGAATCCTCGCGAGACGGCGTCCAGTCGTGGTCCGAGTCAATGAGTGCCCGCGACCGTATTCGGGCGGTCGCCGAGACGCTTCGTGAACCACAGTCAGTAAACTGGATCAGCGAGCAGGCCGACGCCGCCTGGAGCACGACCAACGAGGAAATCCAGACCCTCGTCAAGCAGGGACAGCTGCGCCGCATTGAGGCGGGCGAGACGACACGCTATCAGCCGGACTACACGCGACTGCTCTTCGAAGAAATTCGCACGCTCATCGCGGAGAACACGCGCGAGGAGTTGCGGAACGAATTGGCCGCGATCACCGAGGAGATCGAAGAATGGCAGGAAACCTACGACATCGAGACTTGGGAGGAGCTCGAACAGTCGTTCGCCGACGGTGACCTCGCAAGCGACGAGCTTCGCGAACGACGCGACGTCATCACGTTCTGGCGCGAGAACGAGGAGGACCGTCGGCTCATCAAGCACGCACTGGAACTCTACTCCGACGTCGAAGCTACTCGCGAACAGACGACCGACGTGGCCGACCGCGCCGCGAGCTAATCTTCTTCTCTCACAGCATGATCTTTCTTGCCGGTCGCGACCGCTATACACAGCGGACCCTTCTCCACGACGTTCACGACCGATTGACGAGACAGGCTGGGTGTGAGGATGTACGCTATCGCCCGTCTCGACGCCGACCGCGGTACGTCATCGCAGGTGTCGATCCGACGACGTTCCTAGGGAACTCCTACGACGCGGAAGCTGTACGACTGGAGATTCGTTTCTGGTACCCCGCCGGTATCGACAACGAATACTACCGCATCAACTGGGTCGAACCGGACCGGAACCTAATGATCGGCTTCCACCAGGACGCCGACCATCCGGATCTTGGGCCCTGCCACATCCAACTCAATCACGAAGACACGCCCGTTGATCGGTATGGTGTCGCGTTTCTCGATGCGCACCCACTCGCGGTCCTCGATGACCGACTACAGCAGTTCACAACGGCGGTAGAGGCGATTCGCTGGAAGAATGGGACGCCCTCGCTTCCTACTTGGCTGGTCTAGACCGCTAGTTCATCGGGCGTCTCGTGATGCGTCCGGATGGTCGTGGGGGTGACGTTCCCGGACTCGGAAATATCACTTTGCGTTACCCACTTTACCTGTTCCTGCCCCGCTTTGTAGAGGCAGCCGCGAACCCGGCCGGATGGACGCCCGTCGTGACGCCGTGGTCTTCGGCCTGTTCCGCGAGCGTTTGGGCCCGCTGTCGGATCTCGTCCGGACATTCAAGATCCGAGGCCAGTCGCGGCACAAACATACTGGGAGAGACGGGCTCAGCGGGAAGGCCCAGCTCTTTGTTCAGGGCTTTGTACGCGTTTGTGATTCGTGACTCCGGGGCGCAGGCCATCTTACTGATGTCGTTATTCAGTGATAGAGTCGGACTCGTCCTCGACGATGACGTCCACGCCATCCGGTGATACATCGAGGGGAATTCCCTCGACGGTGAACTGGACGGCGAGGTCGCCATCTGCCGAGGCTAGTAGCTGCTGGAGTGCCTCGACGTCGACGTAATTGTGGAGTTGGTAGGCATCGTCCTCCAGGCCACACGCCTCTAGTGTCTCAATGAGTTCGACAAGAAGATCACTCGATCCACCCGAACTGTCTGATGGAGGGGAATGCATCTGAACGCTCGGGGCTTCGGGTGGCAGGCGTTTAAAGGGTAAGGAGTCAACTGTAGAATCTCTACGCTTTCACACTTGACTTAGCGCGTTCGGGATAGCGTTAGCGCAACCACAAGCGATTATGCGCTTTGATGCCGACTGGATGTCTCGCGCCGATGACCGTATTCTGGAGCATCTATCCGAAGCCGGCCCCGACACCCCGAAAGAAATGGCTGACAGCGACCGCGTACGGTTCTCCCGGCAACACATCAACGCTCGTTGCAAGACGCTCGTCGAATACGACCTTGTCGTCCACCTTGGCAACGGGGTCTACGACATTACCCGAAGGGGAGAACAGTATCTCACTGGCGAACTCGACGCTCGGAGCCTCAAGGCTGAATGAACCCCGCTGGAGATACCTTGGGATCGAACACTAGCTAGTTGTCAGTCCTGACCGACTTCGCTTACGGTGCCTGAAAGAAGGACCGTTCACTCGTCTTCAAGCGCTGCGTAGATCTCCGCGTGCCGGCGTCCGTCGAGCTTCCCCATCTCGAGGGCGAGCTCGCGACGTTCAGCGTCGCTCTCGGCTGCCTGATACCGCTCGTAGAGCTGCCGGACCTCGTCGTCGACCGCCGTCGAGGAATCAGTGCTGGACGTCATTATTCTGTTGAATATACTCTGTGTTTCCCTTTATCTGTTGCGACGAGCACACGCCCGGAAATAGATAACTGCAGTATCTGTGTCGACTGCGGCTTCGTTGGTTGCAAAGTGGTGCAAGAGGGCCCGAATTTCATCGCCGTAGTCGAACGTGTACCCGTTCAGCATATAAAAAACGACCACCGTTCGGAGGGCTGTTCGCTTGTTCCCGTCGACGAACGGATGCTCTGCAACGAGCAGTCGCATCAGATGGACTGCTTTGTCGTGGATCGTCTCGGGTACCTCCCCGAAGAATCCCTCCGAAATATACTGTAACGCGGAGGCAATTGCGTCCTCTGATCGAACCCCTGGTTCCGTGGTATCGCCTTCCGCCACGATCTGTTCGTGGAGTTCCAGAATAAGTTCGACAGAGGGATACGCGAGCTCGTCAGTCACGCATCCAACTTTCTCACGCCGCCCGTTAACCGTTTCTCACCCGTCGCAAACAGGGGCTCATCACAGACTGTTTAGGTGATCTAATTATGCGTTGTCGCCGTCAACGGTGTCGACGGTCATCTCGTTAATGTCGTCGACATCCAACTCCTCGAGCGATGCGCCCGCTTCCTCGACGTCAAAGTGCTTGTTGACGACGGGTCGGAGTGCCTGGAGGATCATCTCCGCGGTCAGCGGGGAGATATCGAGATCGTCGGCCATCAGTCGATGTGTTATCTCACCATGTTTGCGGGCGACCGCATAGGTGAGTGCCGTCGCGAGGCTGGCGACGCCGTGACGGTGGATGTAGGTATCGATGTCGGCGTTCGTCTCGCGGCGGCTGACCGCGTCGATCAGGGCTGGCGTGATCGTGTACTCACGGTCGCCGGCGGCCGTCGTCACGATCAGGTTGAACACGATTCACAGGCGCTGTAACGTCGATTTGCTGGGGACGATCTGTAGGGATGGCGTTGTCGAGGCTCTGACTGTCTCAATTACCTTTACTCACTTCCTGGCTTGCCGACGTACTCCGATTTCATCGTCCCGTTCTCACGATAGTAGCGATAGAGATACGGGCCGTGATATCTGCGGGATCCCCGCTGGCGCACTTACAGCTGTCGTCGCCACAGGCAACTTTCTCTTTGACGACGATCCCACTTCCTGCGCTATCGGAGTCGTCGACGGGCTCGGCAGTCTCGGGAAGTTCGTCAGTGTCAACCGACTGGTCGCGGTACTCGATGAGCGCTTCAATGTAGATCTGTACCTCTTGGAGTGTCTCCGTATCCTGTTTAGCAGTAGTGACCAGTTTGTGGCTATGTTGGAGGTATGTAAACTATGTGGTGTTTCTGCTGCCGCCGGCGATGAAGCTAGGTATCCGACTCCATTAAACCTTCTCTTTTAAATACATTTTTAATTATTGATAATTTGGGGATCGATTGGTTTCGAACCACCGTCCATAACTGGGTTCAGAAAGCCGATCTACAGCCGCGTGGGGGTGCTGCCCCGGATCACGTTGCGATCGATGAAACAGTGATCCAGCTCAACGACGAACGATTCTGGCTGTACGCTGTCGTCGATCTCGCAACGAACCGTTTGCTACACGTCAAGCTCTCTCCAACGAGAAATTTTGCGATCTCTTCGATGTTTCTCTCCGAGCTCCGCGAGAACATCACGTCGACGATGCGATCTTTCTCGTTGATGGCGCATCTTGGCTTCACTCCGCCTGTCTCCGTCACGGGCTCCGATTCCAACACGTTATACCTGGGAATCGGAATGGCGCCAAACGTATCAATTATAAATGAAAACGACAAACTAACTAATTCTCAAACCGTTTTAGCCACGCCGAAGCAGATTCCCTCAAATTGGCTTCAAGCCTTCGCATGGAACCAGCTTGCCTGAACACTACCCCACCAGTCGAATAGGCTAATACCCCCGGTGAGAGACACCTGCTGATGGGCTTCGAACGTGACGATCTCTACCGTTATGACCCCCCTCAATATCCCAATGGCGTCGATCCATCTCTTGACCCCTTTGCTGCGTATACTCCACCCCCCACCTACGATGTCGACCAGTGGGAGGAAAAAAACCAGATCGTGGAGCTCGGTGGTAACACAGAGTACGACGAAGAGATCAAAAAGATGCTTTGGGCCCTCCGGCATTTCGAGCTACGAATAGCCCCTCAGTGTGACGAGATCGACGACTGGAACGCTCTCGACCGCCGGACCCAACGGATGTATCGTGCCGGTATTCTGAAAAAGTTCGTCGGGGGGTATCGTGAACTTGAGGAAATCTTGGAGAAGGGGGGTCCGGTCGCTCGTGAAGCCGGCTTCTTTCCCGGTGATGGCACCAACTACTCGACACTTTCGGCCGCCATCAGCGAGTTCGACGCTGACTTTCTGTCTGAGGCCGCTGAGTATAGTCGCAACGCCGCGCTCTACTCACTGACCCCCCGAGGACGCTCGTTCGATCGCGCCCCCCCGTACCCGTCGAAGCCGCGCGCCTACTACCTCGAGAATGGCGAGGAATGGACGGTCGGTATGGATCAAAAAATAACCGAGGCAAGCCGGGTCGTCGCCGAGTACATGGCACTGGTTGCTCCCTCTCTCCGGTTCGATCGCGACCGATCGGCTCCCAACTACCAGTATTCAATCGGGGACATCTACCGACTGTTAGCACACCTTGCCATCGAGCAGTGCGCCGCGAAGAACGGGGCAGAACTTCTCGCCTGGCAGTCTGATAGGGATACCCCCTCGGCCTCGACTCTCTCGGAGTACATCCCAACCTCTGGGGATTCAGAAAAGCCCGAAGACGGAAAGCCAGAAGTAGAAGACATCGAAGAGAAGTTTATTGAAGCTACCTGTCGCCTACTTGAGCGAGAGACACTCGCCCCGTCGGGACCAATCCACTTGGCCTATGACCTTACGACTGTTGGCTGGTATGGAGAAGAAAACAAATGGGTGACGGGGTCAGTCAAAAAGGATAACACAACAGAATTCTGGCACTATGCTGTTCTGTCGACCGTCTCACCCGGTCAGAATTATATTTTAGGTGCAACCCCCATCAAAGAGCGAAGCGAGAAGGCTGAAGCACTGAATCGGATGCTCCGCCAGGTTCGTCAAAACGCTGACCCTGACTTCGGCAGGATCTACATGGACAGCCAGTTGTTCCAAGCTGATGTCGTCACAACGTGCCGAGAACATGGGTTGAACTGGATGATACAGGCCCCAGAGGCGGAACTATACACCAAGATGGCTGCGAGTGCACCCCCTGGAGAGTCAGATAAGGTGAGCGATATCACATTCACCAAGTTTAATGCTTCGTATCAGACGTTTAACGCCATTATCTGTCCGATTCACGAGGAGGAAGTCGGTTACGAAGAAATCACACCGGAAACAAAACTCACTCGCTATCGCGATACAAGCAAAAGAGAGGGTGGGGGCGATAGCACCGTCTCAGAAGGGTCGGCTCCCGACGGCCCTGTACAAAATCAACTCGACGACTTCGGCGGCGATATGCCCGCCCCAAAAGATACACCAGATTACTTGGATGCTGATGAGGGGACCGGTGAAAGCGATACACACACCGTCTGGATTACAGATATGGACGTCGACGAGCGGGACCTCGACGGGCTTGGCTACCAGTATCGCCACCGGTGGAAGATAGAGACGGCTATCCGCCAACTCAAACATACCTTTCAGGGGCAGTGCCGCTCTTCGGACCGGTTGACCCGAACGGTCTACTTCGGAGCTGCACAACTATTCTTCAACTTCTGGGTCGCGCTCAATCGTGAACTTCCCTATCACCTCGGCGACCCCGGAAGATTTCGGCTCACCGGTCTCGAAACACTACACGCGCTCCGCGAGGCCGACTTCGAGGTGGGTAAACCAGGGAACAATCTATTAATCTGATAGGTATCCAACATAGCCACAAACTGGTCACTACTGGATTCGCCGACTACGCACTCGTTTCCCTCCACTGTCTGCGAATTTACCTCGATACGTCGTACCGCATGACGATCGACCTGCTCAAAGAGATGCCACAAATAACCGGAGAGATCGGCCTCAACGCGGCCGATCTCCCCGCGCCGTCCACGTTGTGTAAGGCGTTCGACCGGATCAGTATGAGCGTCTGCCGAGTGCTGCTGCGCCAGTCGGCGCAGCTGCACGATCTCTCTGAACACGCCGCGATCGACGCCACGTTCTACGACCGCTCACCAGCGAGCCGCCACTACTGCCAGCGAATCAGCTACCGCGTTCAGAAGCTCAAAGTCACGAAACTCGTCGACACAGCGTCGCAAGCCGTCCTTGACGTTCATTGTTCAACGAACCGGGAGGGAAGTGACGCCGATCTTGCTGAGCAGATCGCCTGCCGGAATGCGGGCGATCTGCGGTCTCTCGCGGCCGATAAAGGCTACGACAAGCAATCGCTCCGCGAAGGATTACGCGATCTCGGGATCAGACCGCTGATCAAGCACCGCATCTTCGCACCGTACGACCACGCACACAACGCCAGAATCGACGATAATCGCTACAATCAGCGCTCTATGACCGAAACTGTGAACTCGGCTGTGAAGCGCTCGCTCGGCTTCGCCGTGCGAGCGCGGTCATGGTTCCGTGAGTTCCGCGAGATCGCGCTGATGTGTGTCGTCTATAACATCAAACGCTTCGTCAAACAGTGAATCTCTCCGCCTTACAGCGATTCAACACGGCCCTTCGAAGAGTTTGACAGCTGCGTCAAGCGATCTCAGTCGATTCGTTAACTTATCAACTCGCCATGGCTCGATATAATAAACGCTCTCTGTCTGTTTGATGAGTCCGTTCTCGACAAGTTGAGCCACCGTGTCTGATACAGTTGCTTTGCTGTGGCCTGTTTGAGCTGCGATTTCTTGTGGTGTGAAGCCGTACTCGTGGGCTGTTACAAGGAAACTGAGAACCTCATACTCGACCGATTCTGGATTGACCGGAAAGGGCTCGTCAGTAATGAGATCATCGACGGGGACAGGCATTACATCACTTGTGTCGCTAACTGATATTACATGTTTCGCAGAACTGTATTTTTTTGGGTACTGCCCATATGGCTCTGTTGAAACCCTCTACAGGAGACATATCCTGACCTAGTTGCGGTCAACGCAGGGTACATATTTCGCACTCTGGTCAGTAGTGTATTGATACGGGGTTCGTTACAATAACAGCAGTTTCAGACGAGGCTTGTTGTACTGAAGCAGGGAATAGTACACTTAGATGATGATCAGACGCTAGGTCCTGTTAGTATGGCCTATAGCTGAATTCGCACTCTTCAGCGACCGCCTGTTTAAGATGAGAATATGTCTGAAGAATGGGATTTCAACAAAGCCGACTATATCATTTTAATTCATTCGAATTTGACAAGTCTATCAAATGTAGTAACACGGACGAAACCCACATGAACCCCGAATGACGCCTCCAGGTATGGCCGCAGCCACGGACAACGACCAGCTCCAAGAGAGTAGTGCCGAATCTGGCGGAGATTTCTGGCGGCACACCTTCGAGCAATTCATCGCAGACCTTCCTGAAGCGGCGTTTGTCGTCGACGACGCCGGCGACATCACGCAGTGGAACAGGGCAACGGCTGATCTCCTCGGCCTCCCCGCAAGCGAAGCCGTCGGGATGAACGCATACGACGTGTTCGGCACCGAGGGCGAAGACGAGACCCTCGCTGAAGAAGTCGTCCGCACGGGAACACCCATCCGCGAAGAGAAGTTCCGATCTGCCGAACGACCAGACGGCACGAAAGCACACGCCCGCGCGATTGGGACTCCGATCCAGACACCCACTGGCGAGGTCGTTGGGGCTGTCGAGCTGCTCTTCGACGTCACCACCGTCGTCGAACAGCGGGAGACACTCACCGACCTCCAGGAAGAGCTCTCGGACAATGTCGAGACATCCATGGAACAGTTGGGCGAGTCAACGACCGAAGTCGCGAATCGCTCAAACGAGATCACTCAGCTCGTCGACGAGCAAGCAGCCGAACTCGAAAGTACCCAAGGCGATGTCTCCGGATTCAGCGCGACCGTCGAGGAGATTGCGTCCAGCGCCGAAGAGGTCAGCAACCAAAGCGCGGAGTCGAGAACCCTCGCCGAAGAGTCCGTCGACACCGCGGGTGAGGTCATCGACCAGGTAGACGACACAGCCGAAAAGTCGGCTTCCGTCGCAGACGACGTCGCGGACCTCAGAGACGAGATCGAAGAAGTCGAAGAGCTTGTCGGCGTGATCAACGATATCGCCGAACAGACGAACATGCTCGCGTTGAACGCTAACATCGAAGCAGCACGCAGCGACAGTGACGGCTTCGCGGTCGTCGCCGACGAGGTGAAGAACCTCGCGAATCGCTCGCAGGACCAAGCCGACGAGATCGAAGACATCGTCGCGAGGATCAAGGCGAAGGCCTCCAAAACGACCGAAGAGGTCGAAGCAGCCAACGACGAGATCCAGTCTGCGAGAGACGACATCCAAGGCGTCCTCGAGAACCAGAAACAGATCCTAACGGCGGTCGAACAGACCGAAAGCGGGATCAGCGAGATCGCGGCCGCAACAGACGAGCAGGCAAGCGTGGCCGAAGAGATATCGAGTGCCGTCGACGACGTCTCCGAACGAGCGTTCGTCGTGAATGAGGAAATCGCGGAGATCGCGGACGAAAACGAGAGCCAAACGGAGATGGTCTCACGGCTGACCCAGCAGGTCGAGCAGATTGACCGCGAACTGGCGGAGGTCATGGACGCTTCTGTCTGAGATAGGCGTATCGTGATCGGACGGGCGGACAACCCCACCCCACGTTTCCGCTCCAAATCTCCAGAGTTTCGACGCTCCTGACTATCTCCCGCAGCCGTGGTTCTGTAGTCCACACACGGGGACCCCCAGTTTGGAGTGAGGTCCCAAAAGGACGAGAGACGATCCGACCGAGACCATATACTCGGGATCTCAGCAGACCACAGCACGAAGTATATAAAGAGAGTATAACACTAACTTCTTGTTAACCCTAAAAGACAACTACAGCACTCTAATTTGAGGTCCGCGATGTCGTCATTTCCTTCGCCGTCCCCGTCGCTTCGCCGCTCCCGTAGTATCGCTGTCTCGCTGTTGTCGCCTTCCCACCCCCACCGTCGCGTCACATCTGGTACGGTCACGGTCGCGTCTCCCCGCCCACCCACCCCACACCGCTCACATCGCGACCGCGATTCTCGATGTCGTCGACCGCGCCCCACCCCGCACTCTCGCATCGTGATCTGCCCTTCCCTCCTGTCGTCGCCACGCCGCCGCTGTTCGTCATCGGGTGTCGTGTCGTCTCGGCGGTCCCTCAATGTTGTCGCGCGCTCGGTGGTCCGTTCTTGATGGTGGTCGAGGTCGCTGTGTTGCTTCCTGGTCGTCGGTCTGGTCTCTGCTGGTCGCCGCCGGTCGTCGTTGATCCGTGTCCTCTCCGGGCCAGTCCTCGTCGTCGCTCGTCGGATTGGTGCCGCCGGGCCAGTTTCGGTGTTGGTGTCGTCAATTGCCCCTGGGGTGCTATCGATCAGCTGGTGGTCCGTCGTCGACCGTCGGGTCCGCGTTCTCGGTGTATCGATCGTCGGTCAGTCTCGTCGGGTTCGGTCGTCGTTTCGAGTGGTCGGTTGTCTCGCGTCGCCGTCGACGTTGTAGTGTTCCGTCGTCCCTGGTCGTTACTCGCCTGTCGTCGGTCCCTGTTCATCGCCTCGCATCCGCTGTCCCCTGCGCCGCTCACTCAGGGTTCCATCCACTATCATATCCTTGATAGTCTCCTCCTCGTCCGCCTCCCGTCTCCCCCACTTTCCCCCGCCTGTTTCTTGGCTCCGGCCCGAATCGTTCGCTACGCGACTATCCACTGAACTTCATCTCCCCTGAACCCTAATTGTGTGAATTCGGCTGAACTGCGACGGGGGTAGGAGATTGCTCCATAGGGCCTCTAAAGCTATCTCTGGTTATGGCTGAACAACGACGCCCGATTTGGTTGGTAGCGGTTTCATGAAGCACCCCCCGCAATCTCGCCGCCTTCCTGTCATTAGATGACCTGCCAATATAGATATGAAATTAATGAATCATACCCCCAATCCCGCCGCCTTCTTGTCATTATAGGATATTTGTCGGTGGTTGGTGGGTTCAAATCCAGTTCATGAAGCACCCCCGCAATCTGGCCGCCTTCCTGTCATTACGCACTTCATGAAGCACCCCACCAACCCCGCCGCTGTCTTGTCATTACGGTAGGTCGATCGCTACTTGATGGATTTAGAATTACTTCATGAAATACCGCACCAATCCCGCCGCCGTCTTGTCATTACGTACTTCATGAAGCACCCCACTAATCTCGCCGCCTTCTTGTCATTACGGTAGGCCAATCGGTACTTGATCGATTCAGGATTGGTTCATGAAGCACCCCACTAACTCCGCCGCCGTCTTGTCATTACGCACTTCATGAAGCACCCCCACTAATCCCGCTGCCGTCTTGTAATTATAGCCTCAAATTTCCCCCAAAACCATATAGGATATGATAGAACGCTTGGTGGCGGTAGCAATAATGGGCAAGAACTGTGGTTGCTGGAAGCAGGTTTTCTATTGAGTACCGATCTACACCTTTGCTTTCTGAAAGTCTTGGCTTGGAGCTGTTAGGACGGGGATTTGATGCTAATTCGTCTCTAGTTCCACGCTGTTGTGTCGCCAGTTTGTTTCCAATTCAACGCTGATGTGCCGGTAGTTCGTCTCCAGTTCTACGGTGATGTATTCCCAGTTCGTCTCCAATTCAACGCTGATGTGTCGCTGGTTCGTTTCCTAGACTAAGTATCCGCAGAGGGGGGTTAGAATACTGGGCTGTGTTACGATGGCTGATGTCGGGTCGATCTAGAGACGGGACGAACGACGCAAAAAGAATAGCTGGTCTCGGAGCGCACGTCGACTGTCTACGGACAGAGCCAGTCCGGCGATCTATCGTGTTTGTGTGGGAGCCTAGTTAGGTGTGTAGCCGTGCTAGGTCTCGTCAGTAGATGTTGATGGTGGGCAGCCGCGTAGATCTCTCCGTCTTCATCGAGGTCGATAACCAACCCACCAGGGACGTTATCGCCGCCGATGTCGCCGTTCCATTCCGGTGAATACCGAATAGTTTGGTCCACGGAGAGATCGTGTTCTTTGAAGAATCCCGTTGCGGCGATTACCGTACTCCCATCGCTGCGTTTGAGCGAGTAGACATCACCCCGATCGTAATCTGCTGATAGCGGGATGAGTGCGACCTCATTATTGGCTTCGTTGTACGCGAGGATGACGGCTTCTTTTCCCTTGAGATGCTGTTCAACTACTGTTGAATTTGGCGCGAGGTGGCTATCTGTGCGGAAGGAGATGTACTCACGGCCGTGGAAGATGTCGAAGCCCTCATCGGTGGCGTTAGACCGAAATATTCGTTCCTGCTTATCCATAGATTGTGTTGTAAGAACGTGAGAGGTCAGGGGAATTCAGTCGTTGTGAGTTTCCACGGGACAGCCGTGGTCGGCGATCCGTTCTGGTAGACCGGCCGCTCCGCAGACGGGACACTCAACAATCGGTGTCGGTGGAAGGCGTTGACACTGCTCACGTGCTGCCTCAAGATGCGCACGGACGACAGTCGACTCACACCGCATGATTGCTTGTGCGTGTGCGAGATGTATATCGAGTGCTTCGCGAGCCGTCCGTTCCCGTATGCGTCGGCGGGGACTAGTCATCGCTGCCTCCATGGGAGCCAGCGAGACGCAGTTGAACGTCGAAACAACGTGGCAGTAGTATGTTGTAACGTCCGTTCATGTGGTCAAGGCGGGAACGGCGGGCGACCACGTCAGCACCATCGTGTGCTGGGCTGTGGCTGAGTCACCCCTGTTATTCCCACCTCACCCCACTCGAGAGTTACAAACGGCTCGTCTCGCAGCGACCCACCCAAGCAGGCTCCAACCCCTGTTCTCTCCGACCGGATACGGTTCACCAGTTGTCCACTTGTCAGCTGTGACTACTGAACAGATCTGAACGAGAGCGTGCTCACCATTCTCCTAAACCAATAGATCTCAACACAGGACCTGTAATCCCGGCGGGGGTGCTCCCGTAGCCAGTAAGAGCAGTAAAGCGCAATCGACAGCCTGTCGGCTGGAGGAGGGGGGTAGCTACAGTGTTGCTCACTATAGACGGGAGTTCCCCGTCAACATCCGCCTCGGAGCCTCGCAGTCGGTAGTACCGAGTGAATCATGTACTTCAGATGCCGTTGTCAGCCGACCGACGCCCAAGCCACTACTTCCCAACTGGAGTGAGTGGCTCGACCACGGTGACGGCCTGATCGCTTCTTAGGCGACCTACATGGGTTGTAACCCTTGACTCACCTCTACCTGCCGCATGCGACAGGTGGTTTCTCCACGCTACTAGGGCATACTTAGTTTGAGGTTATCCCTAACCATATAAGAAGTTTAACACTTTTCTAAAAGTCGACTCTAGTGGGCGCAGAGACCCTTTACCGTGAAAAATAACCGCTAAGATCAGCCGCTACGACGTGGCGGTGCCGTCGTCGTCACAGTCGCCGCCATCGTCGTCTTGGGCGGACTCGTCACAATCATCGTCAGCATGATCGTCGGGAAGCAAGTCGATATCAGGTGCTTCAAACTCATCAGGGTCGAAGCCCTCGCGTTCATGAACGAGATACTTTACACTCACTGGGACGCCCCCATCGTCGCCGAACTGGTTCACAGCTTCTTCACGAGTCAGGCGTGGCCCCTCGTAGTATTCGTGGTGGTACTCGTTCCATGCATGACGGTGTTCGATCGGGAGCTGTCGATGCCATATCCGGTAGGGTGGCTCGTCCACCTTGTGGATGTGGACGTGACAGCTCTGACACAGCGGGATCACGTTCTCGACACGCTGATCCGTATCGTCGCCGTTGACGTGGTGAAAAGAGAGTTTGTCCTGGTTGCGCGCTCCGGAGTTAGTTTCAAGCCACTCTTCTACGGTTCGACCGCAGACCACGCATTGCTGGCCCCAACGGTCGAAGACTGATTGTTCAAGATGTTCTGGTCGCATTAGTTGATGTTGAATGGCCGCTCGCGTGGCTGGTCGTCTGGACCCTGCCGGCAGTGTGTGTCCACACTATGACGCGAGCGGCAAACTGGTTAAAAATCGAGACGGCTCTGTGGGAGCTCTCTCCCGTGCGGTGCTTCCCTTTTGACTGTTCACCTCACCCAAATCGAGAAATAAAAACAGACTCCACAGACCGATCACCGCCCACCAGACGCGATACACGCTAGCTAACATTCTTGTAGCGCACTACAGAGAAGTCACAGCTACCGGGAGACAGTCCCTCTCGGGAGTCGGCGATTCGTCGTCTGGACTGCCGGGGTCTGGGGTAGCAGCTTCGGCGTCGGTTTCGGTCAGCCCGTCGACGACGGTTCCGTCGTATTCTCGAAGCTCGTCGATGTTGTACTCATAGTAATGTTGACCTCGTCGAAGTGGGGCGCAGTGCCGTCCTCGTACGCTTCGATCTGGTCGAGGGTGAACTCGGCCATTTCTGCCTCCCACCTCTCTCGAGTCGGTTCGCCGACGATGATGAGTGCCTCGGGATCGACTGAAACGTTCGTCTCGCTCTCGTCTGTGGTGTAGGTGTTCGGCTTCCCGATCACCATCAGATGGTGGTGGGTGCCGAGCTGCTTCAGTGTGAAGTACTCGTTCTTGTTATATCGCTCATCGCCCCCCCCCCCCTCGATCAGTCGTCGTCATCCCCTGCCCCGACCGCATCCCGTTCGTCGAGGACCTGGTCCCGGACAACTGCCTCCTCGTCCGATCGGTCTGGATAGCTCCCGGCGCTCTGAAAGTACGGCAGTGGGCTGTCGGCTAACTCCACACCAGCGACGCCGGCGGGCAACGACCGTTCGCTGACTGTTTCGAATCGGTCCTTAACTTCGTCCGTTGCGGTCGACCCCACATTGAGGCTGTCGATGAGGTGATCGAGCTTCGCGTCTATCTGTTCGTAGCGGTACCGCATCTCGCGTGCGTGGACCCCCTCCCGGAGGAGCAGTTCGATCACTCTGCTCTTCGGGATGTCATGGTGGGCGGCCATCGCTTCGAGAACGCTGTTCAGATCCTCGTCTACCATCGCGCTAATTTGGTCTCCCATACCGACTCGATTTGCTCCCACGTAGTAAGTCGCCTTCCGGGCGAGTCTTTGTGGGACATCAACTGCGCTTCGCTCCCACCTACTCTTTGGGGATTCCCTCCTCTTCTGCCGACCCCGGCTACTCCCCGCCCCCGAGTCGCCATCTGGCCCCGCCCTGATCGTCCACGTCGGCTCCGTCCTGAACGATCTGCCTACGGCAATCTGGGGGGATCGAGTTTTCGCTCCACCCTCCATCTCCCCTTCCCCCTTCTCGCCTCTCTCGTCTCCTCGCCGATTGCTGCGCTCTGCTGAACGGTCGTCGATAGCTGTTCCTCGCTGCGGTGGTTTTGGATCGTGTCGCTCGTCGCCGCCCCACCCCCACCGTCGAGTCGCTCTCGCCGCCCCCTCGTCGACGTCGCCGTTGTCTTCGCCGTCCCCGTCGCTTCGCCGGCCCCGCAGTGTCGTTGCCTCGCTGCCGTCGTCGCCCCTCTCCCCCCACCGTCGCTTCGCGCTCGGTGCGGTCTCGATCGCGTCTCCCGCACACCCACCGTCACCGCTCACATCGCGACCGCGACTCTCGACGTCGTCGACCGCGCCCCCACCCCGCACTCTCGCATCGTGATCTGGCCCCACCTCCTGTCGTCGCCCCGCCGCCGCTGTTCGTCGTCGGGTGTCGTGTCGTCTCGGTGGTCCCCCTCGTCGCTGCGCCCTCGTTGGTCCGTCTTCGATGTCGGTCGTGGTTCGAAGTCGTTGTGTCGCTTTCTGGTCGTCGGGTTGTCCCCGCCGCTCGTCGTTGGTCGGTGTCCCTGCTGGTCCGTCCTCGCCTGTCGCCGCTCGTCGAGTTGTCGCCGTCGGAGTGGTCTTGTTGGTAGTGTCGCGGATCGCCTCTGGGGTGTTGTCGATCAGCTGGTGGTCCGTCGTCGAGCGTCGGGTTCGCTTTCTCGTTGTGCCGATCGTCGGTCATCCCGGTTGGGGTCGTTCGTCGCTTCGGGTTGATCGATGTCTCCTGTCGCCGTCGACGCTGGTGGCTCTTCCGTTGTCGTCTCTGTCGCTTCGACTGTCGGCTGGTGTCTTCCCCCGATGTCGGTTCCTCTTCACCGCCTCGTGCCCCCGTCTCTCTGCGCCGCTCACTCAGGGTTCCAGCCACTATCATATCCTTGATAGTCTCCCCCTCGTCCGCTTTCCGTTTCCCTCGTTTCCCCTCGTCCGTTACCCGGCTCCGCCCTGACTCGTTCGCTACGCGACTATCTACTGAACTTCATCTGCCCTGAACCCTAATTGTGTGAATTCGGCTGAACGTACACGGGGACGAGAGATTCCTTTATAGACTCTCTGAAGCACTCTCAGCGTATGGCTGAACGTACACGCCTGATTTTGTGGGTGGTGTTCTATATACGAACCCCTCGAATCCGGCCGCCATCTGGTATTTACAGGAAAAGACAGATAGAATACCTAAATTAATAGAGGAGGTGTCAATCGCAACGCCATCTGGTATTACTGGGGAATTTGAATCAAGATCACCGGCTATATACAGAATGCCGCAATCGCCGTGCTGTCTGGTATTTACGAGACTATATACGAGACGGCCGTATCACGCCACCGTCTGGTATTTATGCTGGTGGTTCGCGTATCGCACCTCGTGTTCTGAGAATTAATACACAGCCCCGCAATACCGGTGCCGTCTGGTATTTACGAGACTATATACAAGACGGCCATATCATGCCGCCGTCTGGTAAATAGGTAAATGCCAGGTGGTCGTGCGATTGGGACTTGCTAATTAATACGCACCTGCCGAATACCGGTGCCGTCTGGTATTTACGAAACTATATACGGACTACCGCAATCCCGGTGCTGTCTGGTATTTACAGGGTCAGTTGGGCTGTGAAAATCATACTAAATGTGGTAGGAAGCACAGAGTAGTGAGGTGATCGAGCCGGTAGCTATCGCGAAAGGAGTGAGGCTGACTTGAGAGGTGTGGGGTGTGAGGACGCTGGCACAAGTTAGTCTTCGATAGCTGAGAGCTAGAGAGTCAGTATTGGTGTGGCTTGCTGAGAATACTTCGTCGAGGGGTTGCGTTCTACTCGTGTGTTAGCCTTGTATTGAGGGTCGGGGGGTCGCGCTCTATTCGTGAGTCATTTTTGCGTCGACAGTCGGGGGGTCGCGCTCCATTCGGGAGTCATTTTTGCGTCGACAGTCGGGGGGTCGTTTTCCATTTTCGCGCCAGGAACCGCTGAAGTGGGAAAATCGGTAGGAGAAACTGATCGCATCCCGCTGGGTCGAAACAGCAACTCGATAATATCGCTCTCGGAAGTGCGATTCCGAGTTTGAGGGATTCGATGGTGATGAGCGAGTATGGGACACGCTTCTTGTACCTCAACGGCCAGTGGATAGTGAGCCTGAAGAGAGTCGTCCAATAGTTTTGCGTCGAGAGTGAGACAGGCGTGGGTGAGGAGTCGTGTGGGAGATGGCCGGGGGTGCTAGTGTATTTAGGAGTGGGTTAGTGTGGGGCGGGCGTGTTGTTTGTCTGGAACTTCGGCCTGACGGTGTCTACATTAATCGGGCTGAGTGTCTCTTTCACCACGGTCAGTTTCATTCTGAACGTGGTCTGCCATTATATACGGAGGACAGGTGATTCGCGAGTATAGATTATCTTCTGCGACGGTGAGTTACGTTTCAAAGTAATCTGGGGGTGGGTTGTAAGTCGGTTCTTTATTTTAGTCATATATTGATGAATATCACGAAGGTCGACGACATCAATATCAGTTAGACGGTTTACTTTTGCGCGCAGTTCCTTGCTCGTTATCTGGCCATCCTGAATGAGTGTCCATAAGATATCGCGAAAGATGGACTCCAAGACTTGTTGCTCTTCGCTCGTTCCAGATTGACAGACACGTGAAACTACGGTCGAGACATCATCGGTACCGAATTCGATCGAGAGTGATGACGGCTTTGGGAACACTTCATTAGTAGTAGCATCGTGCTGACTACAGTTGGTAACTGAGGACACTAATTCCGCTGGCTCATACGATTCAACCAGATCTTCAGCTGAAACATGAGATGAGTCAACGGCAGCACTGCGGTACAACCCTCGATGTACACGATCAACGTGTCCTTCATTCTGAAGATGTCGTAGTCGTTGACTCACGTATGACTGGTTTCGGTTGAGTTCATCGGCTAAATATCGGGGGGTACATCGCCCCTCTCTGAGCTTTGCTAAAATCAGCTGGTCAGTCTTGTTCAAATCCATCTGAGTACCACCATGTCATGAACTAATGACTAATTAGATGTTAGATATTGTGGTCTCGTAATGTCATATAACACATTGTTAGAAACGGGATAGAAGACCTAGAAACACCGATAATTTGCTGTGTTGATCCGATAGAAAGCCGCTATATTATGAGCGTGTGAACTAGGACATGGGACGTAAGAGACTGACCGCCACTTTTCGACGGAGCACGTTGTATTGGCTAATCGTACTTCCGAGATTTAACCCTAGTTGAGGTCAACATCGTACCGTAGGCTGATCCGTACTTGCCGCAATTTGGTAACGCCGTCGGACAGATACACCAGTCTCACCGTTTCTGAGGAAGTATTTGAGCAACTGATCGCCATGATGATCGAGTATGACTCTAGAAGTATTGCCGACGTAGTTGGGACTGTGTCAACGGCTGCGCTTGAGCGAGATCCGGCGCTTCTACGTAGAAACACGGAAAGGGGCCGTTGAGTTGTACCCACAGCGAATTAACTACGCCAACTAGGACTCAGATCGCTGGACGGCGGCAGGTGTACAAAATGTAAAATCGTCTTTCCGCAGCTCTACACAAGAGCGACCCAGATTAACCAACATTGTCACTTCACCGCCCGGATTGTAGTTAAGATTGACCGCGTCCCGTCGGGCGTCCTGACAGTTCGGTGCGTCAGACACGTTGCTGGCGGTTTACCTATCGGATCGAACACGCCCGACTGCGTCGACATCGGGTGTCGGTCGCGCCGCCAAAGTGGCTCCACACATCAGTATAACGTGGATCTCCCGACTTCTGGTACTGTCACCTTATGTAGCATCTCGACCTAATTACGGACCTGAGTATACATAAGGTCAATCGCCACCTCGGCGCTCTCGCGGTCGACCGACATCCTCGACCGCACACCCGGTCTCCTCGGGCAGTCTCTCGCCACAGCCAACGCCGAGATTCAGACCGCCGGGAGGGCCCTCCCGGCGTACACCCCGCTTTTGCGTCCGTTGAACCCCGCTTTTGCGCCGAGCAGCGCAACACCGACGCATTTCTCCTGATTGACGACATTAACCGATGTATCCCAACCGCGGTAGTCTACTCAAATCTGGAAGCGCTCTATTTCATCCGACCCACATGTGGGACACTCATCTGCCCCCGATGAAAGATTCTCACCGCACTGGCGGCTCTCCACGACTACCTCAGTCTTGTCACCGAGTAGTAGCCGTGTAAGTACTGTGCGGACACTCATGGGATCCAGAGTTCTGGTGGTTGTGAGTTAATCCTACTGGTGATCTGTATTCCCTAGAAATTCGGTGCGTTCGACCCGAGTAGCCGCCAAAGGCTTACGTTCAAGGCCGATTGACAATTGTTTGGAAGGAACACTGTCACACGCCTCTTCCATCCCTTTCCATGACCGCTGACGAATCATCTCTCGGTCATTGCCCGGAATGTGGTGAGGACATCTCGGAGGCGTGGATTCTTGTTGAATATGAGAAGGACGACGGCACCAAGGGCGTGTGGGCCGAGTGTCCAGTGTGTGAAGATGTTGTAGCACCGGAGTAGTCGCAGACAGCGGAATAAAGTGTTCTTCGTCGCGCCTCTAGTATAAGTTCGAAAAGTGGAGATTTCAGCGGAAGTTAGGTGTCTCTGCTCGGGCAAAGTTCCATAGCATCACGGATCAGATGTAGTTGAGATACTGGAGCAAGCGTTCTGCCTTGGCGATCTAGAGGCAGACGCGACGCATTTTCCCTCTGAGACCAAGGTTGCAGTCTTCAGCGACCGGTAGTTCCTTACCATAGTGCGTCTGAAGACCGAGGTTTCACCAGAGGTAGTCTCCCGTGTACAGAGGCAGTACCACTCTCCTCTGGCTACTCGTCTGACCGAGACGCCAAGACGATTAGTGCAGTGCTATCCTCGACGGCATGGGGAGCGATCTCTTGGTCCCCGTCGAAGCAAGCCACGTCGCCTGCCGACAGCTCATGTGTCTCGCCGTCGATTTCCAACTCGATCGTCCCCTCGATGAGATGGAACACGATTTTGCGGTCGGGATGCGAGTGAGGAGCGACTTCGCCGCCCGCGTCGAGAGTGAGTCTGATCGTCTTCGGTTCATCGTCGGGGAAGACGTTGGCGTGGGGCTGTCCGTTCAGTTCGTTGAGGGTGTGTATCGTCGTCATGTATCGGTCGGATCGAATTCGTCGGTTCGGAGTCCTCGGCGGACCGGTTCGTGTTCGGCGTCGGTCGGCGGTGGAGCGGTGACGAGCAGCGCTTCGAGCCGCGAGTCGTCGTCGGCCTTGACACCGCGGTCGGTGTCCGCTCCGACGGTCACGACATCTCCTGGTTCGACGCGGTGTTCCGCATCCCCGTCGCGGATGAGCCCGGTGCCGGAACGGACATCGATCACCACGTCACTTGATGGAGCGTGAACCGGGATAAACTGTCCCGGTTCGAAATAGCCGCAGACGACTTTCACCCGTTCGCTCCGAAATACTTCGACTGTCGAGAACTTCTCGTCGTCGTACGTCCGTTCCGCGTCGAAGTCAACGGCCGTCATACCGGATCACCCGTTCGGCAGGCGCCGCGGTCGTTTGTCCGGACCGCCGCTCGGGCGCCGGCGATGGACGATTTGCCCGCTCGATGATTTTTAGGTTGGCCTAAATTCATGCGACTCAACCTGCGGCACGGAGCGGTAATAGGGTTGGGACGAACATGTTCCCGTCAGAACGGCCCCCGTCGACGACTACTCGCTTCCACCCTCGTCATCGGGCGATCGAACCTTGAACGGTCGCATCATGTCGTGGTCCTCGTGTTCGATCATGTGACAATGCCACATGTAATCGCCTGTCTGATCGGAGAACAGCCCCTTGAACTCCCCGAAGTGTGCGATCACGTGCACCACATTACCTGGGTCGACGGTGACCACGTCGTTCCATCCGAGTTCGTACGACTCGGGGGCGTCGAGCGCGTCCAGATCGATGTCGTCTTCGGCGGGATCGTAATCAGCGGCCGACTGCCGTCCCAACACCTGGAAGTGAACGAGGTGGAGATGCATCGGGTGGGACATCCCCGTGAAGTTGGCGAGACTCCAGATCTCGGTGTCGCCGAGCGTCGGGGTCTCGGTGACCGGGTCCGTGAGTTCGTACCCGGTCTTTTCGTTGCGAGTCCCGAGCGCGTAGAGGGGCCGATCGTACTCGTCCGTTTGTCGGGCGAGCGTGAGGAAGCGTTCGGTGTCGACGGACTCCATCGGAATATCGGGGACCTGCGTCAGTTCGTCTGGGAGTTGCGTGGGCTCCTGCTTGCTCTCCGCGGCTGCCACGTCGATGAGCATGACCTCCGGGAGGGGTTCGGCGTCGTCCGGCCCGATTCCGCTCGTCCCGCGATACTTCGCAGGGGCGTTATTATGCAGGAGCAGGGTCTCGCCCGCGTACTCGCTGAAGTCGACGACGACGTCCGCGCGCTGACTCGATCCGAGTTCGAGGCGGTCAGCGGTCTCGACCGGTTCCGAGAGGAGCCCGCCGTCGTTCCCGATCTGGACGAACGGCGGCCCCGCATCGCCCGTCTCGCCAGATTTCTCGTCGTATTCGAGCAACTTGAGGTTGTAGTATCGGCTGTTGGCACCGTTGAGTAGGCGGAACCGGTACTGTTCGGGATCGACGGACAGTCGGGGCCACGCCTTCCCGTTGACCGTCGACGTGTCGCCGTAGAACTGAGGGACGATGCTTGGGTCGGGATGTGAATCGTTTTCATCCCCTTCTGTCGCCGGGACGTCCGTCGGGTAGTACAACGAGCCGTCCTCGTTGAAACTCCGGTCCTGCAATACGAGTGGGATTTCGTTGTCGCCCGTCGGGAGGTCGAGCTCTCGCTCGTGATCGTTCCGAAGCAGATAGAACCCCGCGAGGCCGGCGTAGACGTTCAGCCGCGTGATACCGAGCGAGTGGTCGTGGTACCACAGGGTTGCGGGCGGCTGGTCGTTCGCGTAGTAGTAGTCCTTCTTCTCGAAGTCCGGGCCCGTCTGTTCGAAGTCGCGGGTGAACCACGCCTGCGGTTTCCCGTCACTCTCGTGTTCGACGTTGCCACCGTGGAGGTGCGGGACGACGCGGGCACCCGGCTCGTCATACGGGATGATGTCGCCGTGGATCGTCGGATCCTCCGGGAGCAGATGTTCGTCGGGCAGATGGTTCTGCCACCGAACGTAGATCGGTTCACCCTGCTCGGCCTCAATTGTCGGTCCGGGAAACTGGCCGCCGTAGCCCCACAGGGTCGTCGGTGGGAGGTCACGGTGGAGTTTCTGTTCGATCTCGGCCATCTCCACCTCGTAATGTGGCTGACCATCTTTCGTTCCGCTCGGCTCGATAACGCCCGGGCGAGGTACCTCGTCGACCCATCGTTCGAGATCCGGAGACGTATGAGTCACGTCGGATGCTCTTTCGGTGGCTTCCCGCTCTTTTGCAGCGACCGGGGCGCCGATACTCTTCCCGGCGCAGCCCGCGAGTGTCGCGGCACCGGTGAGACCCACAGCTGCGAGAACTCGCCGCCGTGCCACACCATTCCGGGAACGTCCAGCCTTGTCACCAACCATGTACGCGCTAGCCAGTTCGTACAAATAGGGGACCGGGCAAACCCCATTTAATGAGATTAGTTCGAACATGTTCGCCGACAAAGACAGCGTATCTGAATCAAAAGTCTTCTCTCGTCAACTCCTCCAACGAATATCCTCCCCGTTCGGCCCTTCCAAATCAAGACGCCGGACAAGCTACTTGGAACCAGAATTTGGCGAACTATCGGATCCTACTCGTCGGCTCCGGGGTCGTACACGTCCGGGTTCGGCTCGCCGTCGACGTCGACGACCGCGAGCGCGCCGCGGCGTCCGGCCCGCGAGAGCGCGTGGTCGACGATCTTGATCGGTCCCGGAACCGGCAGCTCCATCTCGCCGACCGTTGCCGTCCCAGACGCGACCGGCGTGGTCTCGACGTATCGTCCGGGCGGGGAGACGAGGTCTCCGTCGCGGTACAGCCGCGACCAGACGTTCCCTATCGGGTGCCACGAGCTGGACTGATTCGGGCCGCCGTTCACGAAGAACACGCGGACGGTCTCGCCGACTCGAGCACCGATCGCGCCGCGCCGATCCTTCGTGAAGCCGTGGTGTTCGCCGTTGAACACGACGTACGTCGGATCCTCGGCGAGCATCGCGCCGTGGTCGAAGGCGTGGTGGCCCTTCTCGCCGAGGTCACCCGTCGTGTACAGCTCGTGCTGGCCGAGGTAGAGCTCGCGGTCCACCGCCGGCAGTCCCTCTTCGGGCTCGACGAGGATTGCGCCGAACATGCCGGAGCTGACGTGGTGGTCCATCGCTGGCACCGCGCAGTGGTAGGTGAATAGACCGGGGAACGCGGCGCGGAAGCTCAGTTCCGCGGCGTCGTCGCCGGGTACCAACGTTGTGTCGACGGCTCCGCCGCCCGGACCGTACACGGCGTGGAAGTCGACGTTGTGGATGTCGCTGTTGTCGTCGGCTGGCACCTCGAATCGGAGGTTTACGGTGTCGCCCCGGCGGACCCGGATCATCGGCCCGGGGACCTGCCCCTCGAACGTCATGTACTTGAACGTGACTCCGGGCTCGATTTCCGCGACGGCTTCCTTCGTGCGAAGGGTGATGTCGTGTTCGCGCGGCTCGTCCCAGTCGACGGGGGCCGGCACGTCTGTCGGGTCCGCTGCAATCCGGTTGACATCGACCTCGCGTGCGGGGTCCAGTTCAGGGACGACTTCCTCGTTCGCGTCCTGCGATGGCGGTGTCTCCGCGTTCACCGGCGCGCCGATACAGCCGGCCACGGCGCCGACCGCTCCGATCCCGAGTGCTGCAACCATCTTCCGCCTGCTGAGGTCTTGTGACATGATGCTTCCCATCTCAGCAGAGGCGCCCTAGTGACATATATAATATATACTATTCCCTAATATCGGGGTTAAAACGACTATCTACCACCATATACGGGGCCTTAAATACTTAATAAGAATGGTGAGTACGGAATCAAACGGAAGTGGTTCTCGAGCCGTGGTCCATGAACACACCCGGGCCACACGAAGATGAACGTATCACGGCTGCTCGCACTTATTGTCAAAATGGCTTTCTGGAATGAGATTAAACAGTCGTGCGACAGCGCGGGCAGTTGCTTGCTTGTTTTGAGTACGTTCGTTCAGTGGTGACTCAAAGTTCGCAATTAGCCGCCGAGAGAGAGTGCCCCCGAGCAGCCGGACGGTTTGCCGTTGTTCGTCGGTGAGGCCATCCTGCGTCTCGAGTTTGGAGAGCGCCTTGCCGACCTCACGGCGTTCGATCCGTGCCGTACGATGTTGTAACCGTCTCCGGACGCGGCGGGCGTCGATCTCAGTATCAGATACGTTGTCGCGACGATTCCGCTGCGGTTCAGTGTTATGCCGTTCAGAGGTCATAGTCGAATACAGAGTACCCTTGGAAGGAGAACTACGCGATCATGAGCAGGGATCTGTCTGTCGTAGTGGAATCGCTCTACTCGGTTACCGTCTTCACGGCCTCGAGCAGCTCCTCGTAATCCGGCTCATTTGTTGGATCGTCTGCGATCCACCGATACGTCACCGTCCCCGTCTCATCGAGTACGAACACTGCTCGATTCGCGATCCCGTACAGTCCGAGCTCTTCGATATCGATCTCAAGATCGTACTGCTGGATCACGTCACCGCTCATGTCGCTAACGAGATCGAATTCGATTCCATATTCGTCGCGGAAGGCCCCCTGAGAGAACGGTGAATCGGCGCTCACGCCGAAGACCGTCGCTCCGGCCTCTTGGAAGGCCTCGAGATTGTCTTGAAGCGCGACCATCTCATTCGTACACGGTGGCGTGAACGCGCCCGGGAAAAACGCGAGCACAGTCGGTCCGTCACCCAGGTGGTCTTCCAATTCGAACGTCTCGTGATCACTCGTTCCACGCGTCGCGGTGAACAGCGGTGCAGTATCTGAACGTTCAACCATCAGGATGCATTTCTTGTTGGCCAAAGGATAAGCTTTACACGAACATGTTCGGAGTGAATCGAGTCCACGTGGGTACCGGTTCTGAAGCGGTCATGTTGGGAATCGACAGATTTCTCGAAATCAGGTCACTCGTGTCGGATCTCAATATACCACACGTCGGACCCGTCAGACGTCGTTTCGTACTGGAAGCCGCGTTCTTCGAGGACCTGATACAGCGGCTCCGGCTCGAAGCTGTTGATCAACAGTAGCGTCTCGTCGTCGGAGAGCGCTTCGAGCTCGGCCATGATGTCTCCAAACGGTTCTCCATCGATTTCTCGGACATCCAGACGTCGATCGGTTTCGTTTCGCTCGGCGGCCATATCTGTTCAAGCATCGACGAGAGGGTGGGTGTTCCCCCGAACGTATTCGGGGACGTACCCGTCGGTAGTTTTCAACACTCCGTGCCTGCGAACGGACACCGTTCGACTCCAGTTGATGCACCCACAGCGCACGTGTTCGACGTTCCGTCTACGAGCACTTGCAGGCGTTCAATCGCCTCGTCCGGAAGCACGTATCCGATTCGGTAGCCCACTTCGAGGGGCATGTCGAACCCCGTTCGACGGCGGAAGAACGTCCGGACGGCGCACTGACGCGCTTCGAGTTCCAACGCGACCTCCCTCCCGTGATCGGTGAGTTCGACTCCCGTTTGCTTCTCGTGTCGGAGGATCCCAGCGTCGGCGAGTCGCTTGAACATCTCCGTCACGCTCGAGGGCGCGACGTTGAGGCGTTCGCTCACCTCCCCGGTCCGAACCCAGTCGTCGCGGTCGGTACCGAGCCGCCTGATGGTGACAAGATACAGCCCGCCGTTCCGATCGACGCAGGCGGTGGGCCGCACGCAGCCGCAGAGGTCCGCCTGTGCGTGGTCGATAGCCATTATCGTACGTCCGACGTGCACCGGACATGAGGGTACCTCCGAATATGTTCGGCGGAAACGACGCAGGGTCCGAAGCCGGACCGGAGGTATGGATCGACCACGCCTCACGACGCTGCTGACCTGGTCAGTCGTGGGGACGTACCTACTCGTCGCACTCGGAGCGACCGCCGCCGCGGACGCCGGCCCAGTGGTCGCCGCGGTTCACCAGGCCTCCGCGGTGGCCGTCGGCGTCCTGCTTGCTGCCACGGCGCTTCTCGCCCATCGAACGATGGCCTCACGCGGTGTCCGTGTCGGAACAATCGCGGTGTTACTCACGTACTTTGCACAGGCCGGTATCGGGCTCGCAGGCCGAGCAGACGTAGTACCCTTCGACGGCGGGCTCCACCTGTTGGGCGGGATCGCAGTGTTCTCCGTCCTGCTCGTGACGCTCGTGATTCGAGTAGAGACGACCGCGAAGGAACCGGTTGAGGACGGCTTTCCAAACGGAACAGGCGACCGCGTGTCGCCGGCCATGTCGGAAGAAGGCGCTCCGTCTCCGGTGTCCGAAACGGAGTTACCTCGATTCCGCGACCGCGTTCGGGCGTACCTCGAGTTGACGAAGCCCCGATTGATGTGGCTGTTGTGCCTGCTCGCTCTGGCGGGAATGGGACTAGCCGTCGCGGCCGGCGCCGAACTCGACGGCGTGTCGGTCGTTGCGACCCTCGGGGGCGGCGTCCTCGCGATCGGGGCGTCGGGTACGTTCAATCACGTGTACGAGCGCGACCGCGACCGCAAGATGCGACGGACCTCCGACCGACCGATCGCGACCGATCGGGTCGGCGTTCGACGCGCGACCGGCTTCGGCGTCGCGCTCGTCATCGCCTCGATGGCAGTGATGGTCGTATTTGTTAACATGAGGGTGTCATAGAACTCTTGTCACACCGTGATGATCGTGCTCCCCGGATTGTCTCCGCGTTCGTAGTTGGTGATAG
>NZ_JBQVRO020000016.1:0-53082 GCF_052439115.2 Halorubrum sp. FL23 | reverse complement strand
ATCCTCGGTGGGCAAGAACTCAGATCAGGATGAGAGGCATCACTAACCGGTGAATCCTGGTCACGCTATCCAACTACCTATTTTCTCCATCCGAGATCAGATCACTTGGTATATTACCCATCAATCACAACAGCGGTATATGCGCTGGTCCCCCCTCGCTCGTAAAGAATTTAATACCCTCCTCCAGTCAAAGGGACTCTGGCTACTTTCGCTCGTCCTCATTGTCACGAGTTACTTCTCGATTGGCGGCCCCTCCTATGTGTCCGATACTCTTGGGCCAAATATAACACTAGCCGCTTTTCAACTTCCAGTCGTCGTTTTCGGTGGGTTCGGAACAGTTCTCATTAGCTACCGTTCAATCATCAATGAACGTGAATCCGGGAGCATCAAATTCGTCAGCGGAATGCCTCTCCGACGGTACGAAATCCTTATTGGGAAAATCTTCAGTCGGACAGCTGCTCTCTGTATTCCTGTACTTCTCACGTTCGTCATCGTAGGGCTCGTGGGAACGATTCAGTATGGCTTATTTTCGCTTCCACAATTTGTACTCCTACTTCTCGTCTCAATTTTATACGTTTTAGCAAACGTCTGTATTGGAACTTCGATTTCAGCAATAGCGAACACCTCTATTCAGGCTGCAACAACTACGTTCAGTTACTACATCATCTTCATCCTCGGCTGGATAGATTTTTTCACTATTCAGTTGTACTCCACACTAACTGGCGTTCCCGTCAATCCACTAAATCCGCCAGCATCTGAATTTCTCTTCATCCTCCATCGATGGGGGCCATCCGGAGCATATAACGTACTGACGAATGCAATTCTTGGCGTCGGAAACTCGGCATCGTGGGTGACCGCCGTGATCGCTGACCAACTCCCAAATACTCGTTCGAATGCCCTCGTTGTTGACCTTGCGTTTACTGGTCAACAACCGATGATTCTGGATGAGCCATTGGCCCTATTGAACTTCGCATTTTGGATCATCATTCCCCTTCTAATCGGGGGATATGCATTCCAGCGAACTGACCTCGCCTGATTACCTTACGGAGACACAACATGCCTGCAATCACCACGACAGATCTCACGAAACGGTACGAGAACGAAACCGCTGTTCAAGACCTAAACCTAGAAGTGCAAAGTGGAGAGATTTACGGCTTCCTTGGACCGAACGGCGCTGGTAAATCGACAACGATCAACATGCTGATGGACTACGTCTATCCGACGACGGGGGAGATCTGTATCCTTGGTCTCGACCCCCACCAAGATTTGGTTGACGTCCATCAGCGTGTGGGGATTCTTCCAGATCGGTTTAGCGTCTATGACCAACTGACCGGACGTCAGCACCTCAACTACATCATCGACTCTAAATCTGCTGGCGAAAATCCGACAGATCTGCTCTCTCGTGTCGGGTTAGCGGACGCAGCAACCCAACAGGCAGGTAATTACTCACGAGGGATGCAGCAGCGGTTGGCGCTCGCAATGGCACTCGTCGGAGAGCCGGACCTCCTCATATTAGATGAGCCGTTTACCGGATTAGATCCACACGGCGCGCGGGCGATACGAGAACTTGTTGAGGAAGAAAACGAACGGGGGGCAACAGTGTTTTTCTCGAGTCACGTTCTTGGGCAGGTCGAACTGGTCTGTGACAGGGTTGGCATACTTAATGAGGGACAACTAATTGCAGAGGGCAATATCGACGATCTCCGCTTGGAGACGGGAGTAAAGGCAACGGTGACGCTCACTGTCGAAGGGTTATCAAGTGGTGTTGTAGAAGCCGTCAGGTCCGTAGAGAGCGTAACGGACGTTACGACGAACGGGGCAGAATTGTTGGTAAAGACAGGACAGAGCGATAGACGGATGGAATTGATAGAGACAGTTGAGCAGAATGGCGGGACTGTCAAGACGTTCTCTGTTCAAGAACCCTCAGTTGAAGAGATCTTTATCTCGTATACCGAGGCCGAGACCGGTCCGCGTGAACAGTAACCCGGTTCACCAGACTCGAGTATCACAGTTTCGGAGGATGTTGACGAGCTCGTTGGAACAGTTCTCTACGTCCCAGGCAACTGGCTGTGACTACCTCGACAGCACCAAAAACCTGCTAACAAACTCGGGTTGCGACGCATTTTCACGTTATCAATCGGTCGGATCAGGAAGCGACTCCATCGCAGCCTCCCGATCAAACGTATATGTCCCGTACTCAGGGCGTTCAAAGCCTGGAAGGTCATCGTAGAGGCGTTCAACTGTAGATGCCCAGAGCGCCCCGGCAGAGCCGTACGTGTCAGGATTGCGTTCGTACAATTGCTCCCGTAATTCGCTTGCTTTGAGTGGTCCCTGATCATCTAGGATCTGAGCAGCATCCAGCAATACAGTGCGAGCATCGTCGCTTTGTGGTCCATTCTCGTCAAGCCACTGTTTGAACTTGGTGAGAGATCGCGGTTCGTCAGCTGATGGCTGTTCTGTCGTCGACGGGTGGTGATCCGAAGGAGAATCAGAGGTTGAACTCACGGAGGGAGGGGTGCCTGTTGGTTGATCATCATTGGGGTGGAGCTGTTCGACTTCTTCCTCGAGATCGCTAACTCGTTGTGTGAGCTCATCATGGTAGTCGGCCAGTTCGTCGACAGTCTGCTCTATCTCGTCAACTTGTGCGCTATCGGTTGTCGCGGATGTGTCCTCTGCCGTCGCGATCTGGCTAATATCGGGGCGATGAAACAGGAGATGGCGGACGTATTCTGAGCGGGTACTAAATCCAGTTTCGTCCCCAACAGGCGCTTCGGAGGATGTCGTTACAGCGTGGTTGATTTTCAGCTCCTCACCTTTCAATCCTTATCTGAACACCGCCATGTGGGGAGGAAAAAGATAAACGGCTCTGATGGATGAAAGCCTGCTAAGTCCCCAGCGTGCGTGAAGAGGTACTGGGGTGGTCAAAGGCCGATGATTCAACAGCGTCGTAGAACGCGTGGCTCTGATTGGCCTACCTGCCAAGGACGCACTATCATGGGAGGCCGCCCGGATGCCGTCAGCATCCGGGCGGCGAGCCCGAATAGGTGTGGCTCCCTTCACGCACTTCCCACTCCAGAGGAACCATGTACTACCTCGGAATCGACCTTCATAAAGATGAGTCGCACGTCGCTGTTTTGGACGACGATGCCGAGGTCGTCGAAGAGATTCGCGTCGCAAACGCGAATCTCGACGAAGTCGCCGAAGAATACGCTGGAGCCAAAGCTGCGATCGAAGCAACCAGCAACTACTACACGGTCTACGACACCCTCAACGAACACCTCGACGTGGTTGTCGCAGATCCGAGCCAAACCAAGGCGATCGGCTATGCTGAGGTGAAAAACGACCGGCTCGACGCGAAGTTGCTCGCGCAACTTCGCCGAGCCGGCATGATCGCTGAGAGTTACGTTCCGCCCGAAGAGCTCCGGGAGCGCCGCGCACTCGTGCGCGGCCGGAAGCGATTAGTCGAGAAGCGGACGGATTTTAAAAACGAAGTCCACGCTGTTCTCGACAAACACGGGATCACCTACGACTGGGATCCGTTCAGCGTGAACGGGAGAGAAATCCTCGCCGGCGAGGATTTCTCGCTCGGTGTGGTCGGCGATCAGCTGATGGAGTCGTTCCTCTCGATCATCGACGAGCTCACGGCTCAGATCGAGGAGCTCGAAACACTGATCGAAGAGACCGCTGCGTCTCTTGAGGAGACGCAGCTGTTGATGACGATACCGGGCGTGAGTTTCTACTCGTCGTTGCTGATCACCTCGGAGATCGGTGAGATCGACCGGTTCAACGAGGCGAATCAAGTGGTGAGCTACGCAGGATTGGATCCGGTCGTCCGCGAGTCAGGTGACTCGCGGACTGAAGGATCAATCTCGAAACGCGGAAGTGGAGACTTACGCTGGATCCTCGTCCAATGCGTCCAAACGGCGGTTCATCGGTGTAACGATCCGTATCTTGGACGCTTCTACGCTCGATTGAAACAGCGGAAGAACCACCAGATAGCGATCGTCGCAACAGCGCGGAAACTGCTCGTATCGATCTTCCACATGCTGGAGCGTGAGGAGGTGTACGATCCACCAGAGGTGAGTGCCTGAGGGCCGCCGAGCCGGCGGCCCTCATCGGCGGGTCGCAGCGGGCGTGAGCCACAGCTAACGCCTTCACGTTCTGACCGCCTGCCGGCTGGTTCCTGAGCAACCACCGTGACTGCTTGCGATTTTCTCTCCGTGGACAAGATCGGGCCGATCCCGGCGAAAAATATAGTATCGCAGACGTGGTTTGTTGCGCTAGCAGGCTTTCATAGGTGTTGAAATCCTCAGAGAGTTACATGTTCGCCGTATAATTCGACGAGATGAAGGCCCTCCCGAAGTCCCAAATTCTCCGGTTTACTGAAAAGGCGATCCATCTGGCACGCCGAGCAGTCTCTCGATACTCCTCGAAATTTTCTAAACACCGCTATACACTCCCGCAGCACATTGTTCTGATCTGTCTCAAAGTGCGGAAGAACACGACCTATCGTGGTCTGCTTGACGAACTGATCGAGATGCCACGCATCCGCCGAACCCTTGGCTTATCTGAACTTCCTGCGCCATCAACACTCTGTAAGGCGTTCAACCGGCTTGATATGGCTGTGTGGCGTATTATATTGACCCTCTCAGCGACGCTACTCCCGACAAGCGGAGTTGTTGGAGTTGATGCGTCAGGATTCGACCGCAGTCACGCTTCGAAACACTACACGAAACGCGCTGAACTCACGATTCAGCAGCTCAAAGTGACACTACTGGTCGATACAAAAGTGAACGCGATTCTCGATCTACACGTGACGACGACACGAAAACACGATAGTCAGATTGCCCCGTCGTTGATCGAGCGCAATCCCGAGCATATTGACATCCTGCTTGGTGACAAAGGCTACGATGACCAGAAAATCAGACGACTTGCCCGTCACCACGAAGTTCGACCACTGATCAAGCATCGTGAGTTCACGTCGCTCCACAAGGCATGGAACGCACGCTTAGATGGCGATCTCTACCGTCAGCGAAGTCAATCCGAGACTGTGAACTCGACGATTAAGCGGAGGTACGGTGCGTTTGTTCGCTCACGACGGTGGTGGAAGCAGTTCCGTGAACTCACTATCGCCTGTCTCGTTCATAATGTAGACCGGTCACTCTGAACGGTCAATACAGACAAAGCATTTACCGAGAGTATCCTACGATGACCTATGAAGCGTCGTGATGTGCTTGTCATCACTGCTCCAGTCGTCGTTCTCCCCGCCGGGTGTCTACGCACGCAGAATTCTAAGCGAAACTCCGAATCATCCGAGTCAACACAGTACGAGTCTACGAGGCTGGTTGAAATCGGGTGGCAGGAAGAAAGCCCACTCGTCGACGGGCTTTCGCGTCATTCGGAGACAGAATATCATGTCGCGGTCGTCGGCTCTCTCTCGAATAGTGCCGTGAACCGGGAGTATCTTCGGCAGAACGACGGGCAAGACCTCCTCGCGTTTCTTGATAAAACGTCGTTCGAGACAGAACGAATCCTTGCGCTACAAGCACGTCATATGAGTACCGCCCGATACCTCGACCCTCCCTCGTTAGAGATTGACGTGGACGAGCGCATCGAGGGGACAATTTCCATCGGTTCAGCAGAAGGCGGTGGCGGTGCGGTAACCCGTGAAACTCTCTTTGTCCGAATCGAGGTCGATGCGCAGAATCCAACTGGAGCACGGATCACGATACACGAAAACGAGGACTCCGTTACGGTGACTACCGATTGATTCGTAGTTCTCATCGGCCGGCTGTTTCACACGATCTTATGTCTGAACAATAGGATTTCAACAGAGCCGATGATATAAATGTTGATACAGTAGAAAAAATAGAGCCGAATGATGTTGATTTCCTTGATGACGAGGAAATAACCCCTGAGGAATCGTTCGACGAAAACGAATCGGAATTAGTTGTGACTTCGTCGGGAGACCTTGACGACGAAGTGACAGTAACTGTTAATATGCTCCTTGACGGATACACTCCAACAGTTCGTAATTCTTGGTGGGTTGATGATGCTATTATTATCTCCTATATTCAACAGGACTGGGCACCTGTAGGTGTACCCACCGTCGAGGCTGATGACCTTCTCAATGCAGAGTTCACAACGGAAGACGTAAAAGAAGACGCAGTTGCTGGTACTGTCGAAATAGAAACCTACGGAGCTATAGATAGTCCACGGCTTGTAAGCTTAGTCAGCGATTTCAAACTACGAGACAGTGGAGAGCCGAGTAGAATCTGGGGCGGATATTCACACAATATTGCGCCTGAGCCAACTGGATCAATTAAGTCAATTTCAGGTGGGGGACAAGGCATTAGCGTGGAACTTAGTGTTGGAGCTGCCGCACATTTCAACCCCGCATCTGCTACTGATCCAAGATAGTCATTGATTCGTTAAAGAGGAATAAGCTCAACAAGATGCTGAAACATCCCGCCGAATGCGAAACGAGCCGTGACACAGTGAATCGAGCGCAGTCTGGCGATTCACCAAAACTGAAATAACACAACGACCTCACCACTTCTCATTTGGTAATAGCTTCAGTCACGTTGACCCGGCAACTGCTGAATTGCTGCCTCAAGCCTACAATTCTTGCGGCTCAGAAAATCAAAAGCGGATTTTCCGAGTCACAAAGCTTTTTATACAACCGGATTTTATACTATATTATAGAATAATGGCCGATTCAGGTCTTGAAGCGTCCCTCCGTTCAGTACGTTCCGCAATCGCTGGGTTGACCTTCGCAGTGTTAGCTATTCCGTGGTTCCTTGGAGGTTCCGATGAGATTGGACTTTTGATTTCTCTACTCGGAGTCCTGCTTCTTGCCTACGCGTTTTTCCAACGCTGATTCACTCAACCACATACTGATCAAACGCTCTCCCGTAGCAAATCGTCTATCTAATTGCGTTGAGATCAAAGAAGCGTTCGAGCCGTTCTATGGGAAGACCACCGTTACTGAGGAGACTGACCCGCAACACCTCCAGCAGCTCGCGAGCGAGCTGAAGGCGTTCCGCATCTACGATCAAAGTGATGTCGATCGGTTCGCGGAGGTCTTCTTCGACCCCGAAAACACCGGAACTGAGGGATCACACGCGAAATTAAGCAGCTTGGTACAGTCGGCACGCGACGAGTTCATGGTCTCGAACGAGGAGACACAGGAAGAGTTTCGGTCGACGCTCCGCTCGTTCCTCCGTCTCTATAAATTTCAGTCCCAGATCGTCAGCTACGCCGATACGCCTCTCGAAACGTGGCCGCGGAACATTCGATATGGACAAGCCACCCGTTTTTGTGGTCGTTGATCGCGGCACCGATCAGCGATACACGATCCCAGCGAAATCCGCGAGAGAATCGACTGTGCGACTCCTCCTCGATGACCGCGAAGAGGGTCGCTAACCGTCTACACCGACGGATTTCGAGCGTACGACCCACTGGAAGATGACGAGAATTTTCAGCGGAAGGCGGTGATTCACAGCGACGGCGAATACGTCGATGGAGATTCCCACGTGAATACCTGCGAGAGCCACGCGTCGCTGGTGCGACGGTGGCTCTCGCCGCATCGAGGCGTCTCAAAAGACAAACTTACGCCATATCTCAGAGCCTTCCAACTTCGTCGGCAGATCTTCCGTGAACCCGGCCAAGAAGCTCTCAAAGAGGTCGTTCGAACTGTCCTCTGATTCACCAACAACGTGCTTCCCATGAGCGTAAAGAGAATATCACGCTATTCCTGAGTAATAGCGTTTTAGATGTCCTCCTCAAGAATCAACCTGATACCATCACCCCACATATCGAATCTTGTAACGCTATCTACAGAGGGATCGAGATTCCACAATATAGCCTCTTTCTGATTGATGATGAAATTCTGTATACGGGTATCTATTCTCAGACAAATCATCTCTCAACTGTCATTCGAAACACAAACCAGCGAGTGATCGAATGGGCGAAGGAAATGGTCTCCGAATTCGAAGATGAGGGGACACTCCTCACAGCGTAAGTCGTTAGCTTATTTTAAGAGATATTGGCATTGATGCCGATGAGGTTTATTCTCCACATACAGGTACAAGAGCAAACTTCTAGATAACCTACAGAGGCCTGATATATCACTCCCCGTTTTATTAAATATCTGTTGTGAGAAAATAACTCGTGAACGTTTCGTGTCGTTCGTAACTTAACTCCAGGACTCCGGCGCGGTGGTATGGTGAGGTCGTCGACCTACCGGACACTCATCTCATAAGCCGCGCGAGGAGGGTGGCCTCAACGAAGAGAGGGACGTTATGATTCTCTGTCGAACTGTACCGAAAGGTCGACCACGGAACGATCTCACGGTGGAAGATCCAACGGACTATCAGAAACCGAAGGACAGCAGAGCAACAAGGGTGTTATTGTATCTCTTCTAATACCTCCGGCCCCCTCAGTATCCGGAAGAATTGCTCGTACTCCGTCTCGCTGACTACCTGAGATAGTGCGCGCTCTGCGTTCCTGTCGTCGATGATCAGCCCCACGGAATCGTGACCCTCAGACACCCGAATTTGAACAAGATTACCGGCGAATTTGGCGTCCGTTTTCGGGAGTTCATCTTCTCGCTCCTGTTCGAGCTTGGCTAATTCTCTGTGTGCTTCGTCAACCATCTCGCTCACGGTAGGACTGTCACGGATTCGCGCACCGTAGTCCGGCTCTGGAAGGGCAACAATCCAGTCCTCGTTACGTATTGGATCAAGCCAATCATTGACACCATAGGGACCAGCCCATTCCTTGTCCAACTCCTCGACTACTCCAGTGGAGACGTACAACTGCCTATCAGTCGACTGAATATAGTTAATTAGCTGTCGTCGTTCTGGAGTAGATCGCCCGATTCCACCCAAGACGCTCGAGTCAACGAGGAGCGCATCTGGGAGCGGGTAGAGGGGTGAAGAGTCAACTAATTTCGGCCGATCGCTCATTCCTGCTCAAACACGTACGGGGTGTTTCGAATCTTCCGATCATGTACGTCGTGTTCGAAGGAATCATCGATGAGCCCTGCTTTGACAAACAGGGCAATGATTGGCTCCAGCGCCTGCGTGATGCTGATAGCCTCGATCTCATCAACATTGAGGCGGTCTGCTGCTCCACGACGTGTCACCTCGCCACTGAGATATGCCCGTGTCTGCTCAACCGCCATCAGCAGCTTCGCCTTGCCGTGCCGATCAACGAAGAGTTCGATCTCACTGACCTCGCCGCTTGCACCGTAAGCGGCGATCGTAAGCGGGTCAAACAGTATCCGCGTCTCTCCCTCCCCAACAGGGAGAAGTAGTGAATCAGTCCGGAGCTGGCTCTCTTTCCCGCTACTGACATCCTCGACAATGTCTAAGTTCTTGAGCTTTCCCACCCGCATTGAGGTTGTACTTCCGGCAAGGTCGAGTCTACGCTCGATACTGCTGTTCGTGGTAGGCTGATTCAGCAGGATATCAGTATAGACTCTGGCGATGTCGGGGTTCACCAGTATCTCTGAGGCTGCGATGAAGGAGCGTGCGGTGCCCTCTTTCGAGCCGTCCTCGCCCGCAGCCGGGGCGTTTGTTACCACCATCGTAATTCATGATACGTGAACCGAGAACTAATATCTTGTGGCAGTTGTGTCGGACTGTATGGAGGCTCCTAGAAACTGTTCTTAGATAACTGGTTTGTAGATACTGTCATTCGCATCCACGCCTTAGGAGGGTATCTCACCCAAATGAATTAATCTTAATCTTAACCTTAAGGTTAGTCTGACAGCTTCTTCCGGACAAACGGCTGCTATCCGGGTACTAGGTCGGGGTCACTGTTTCGTGGTCACCACCCAGTGGCCATGTCCCAGAGGAGGGCGACGTCGACGACACCGGGAATAACCCCAGCCAGTAGCCACACATCAAGCAACGATGTGAGATCGAAGATCGGGCCAGAAACTGCGAGCTCGAAGGCCGACACCCAACTCGTCACCTCGAACAAGAGCACCCCGAAGATAGCCCAGAGTACAGTCGCACCGGCGGCGATGAGAAGCTTGCTCTCGCCCATCCTGGACGCCTAGCGACACCCAGCTACTGTCCATCGTATCGGGGAGGCGCACCGAACGCATCGGCGTAGCAGTCTGGGTGACACGGCCGCTTGCGGTTATCTGGCCATGCCCGGTCGAGTGGAACCTGCTCGCCGCAGAGCCCACACTCGGCGGTGTGACCTGCCTGACGAGCGTCTGGTGAGAGATTCCGCGCCTCGATGTAAAGCTCGTGGAGCGCCCACGGCGTGAGGCGAACGGCGACACGCTCGGCCGGATCGGGGTCCTCATCCGGCGTCGCGGCCGAGAGCGTAAGCACCCAGTCGTCACCGGGCTCGCCGTCGGTCGCTGGCCCGAGGGCGATCGTCCCCGCGAGGTCGTCGTCGACGTAGTACCACTCTGCGTCGCGGTCGACGTGGTAGTGGCCATCGGGGCGCGGATCCTCGGGATCGACGTCGTCGCCCATCGTGTATCCTCGCTGAGTCAGGCGTTCGCCTTTCGGCCCTGTCCCGACCCAGTCGTGAGCGGAATGTCGGCGTCGATTTCGTCGTACCACACGACAGGGCGCTTTGCCCGGCCATTCTCCTCAAGTTCGACGAGGCCGTAGTCAGCCAGCTCGTTCACGTTCTCGAGGACCTCTGGTGGGTTCCGATCAACGAGGCGAGCGAGCTCGCGGATGCTCTCCGGCTCGTGTTCGACGATCGCCTCCAAGAGCTCAAGGTTGGTCGAGCGGAAGACGCGACCGAACGTTTCGAGATTCTCGATCGAGAGCGTCGGTTCGTTGGGGTCGACGTCCTCGCCGGCGTCGATCGCCTCGAGGCGCTCTTCGAGGTCGCTACGGTCGGCGGACTTGATCTGAACATGGAGTGTCTGGGTCATCGGTGGGGTGTGGGGTTGTGGGTCGGAATTAGTTGCGGGTCTGTACGTCGGTCACCGTCCTTGAACGGGCTACCAGTCGTCGCGCTTCTCTTCTGGGAGCGCCGCCCGCCAGGCGCGGAAGATCTCCGCAAGGCCGGGGTAGTCGATCTCGAAGGTCTCACCGCCGAGGTGGAGTTCGTGGACGCCGTGGTGGTTGTCGAACCGGATGATCGGATCGTCTGTGCCGGCTTCTCCGTAGTGGTACGCGTACTTGATCCCGTCCTCGAACCGGTCTGAGGTCGGGACCGAAAGCACACGCACCCGCGCAACGGTGCCGTCGGCGTAGGCTTCAATCTCGTCTTCGAGTACGGTGACATCATCGCTCATCCACACATGTGCCGACGCACCTTGCTCCGATAAGTGTTAGGGCAAAACCTAACAAAACCAAGGAACGGATAGCACCCACGAAGGCAACCGAGCGATCGCTCTGTCAGCTGTGAGGCTACACCCAGATGTGGCTGATGCGGTACTACTCGTCGTCGGAGTCGTCATCGACAGAGACCTGGGAAAGCTGTCCGTTGCCTGTCTGAGCTACTGCCCGGCTGACGCCCTTCTCGAGCAGGTTCTCGATTCCATCTTTGGACACTCCATTGAAAAACAGTGGATGATTCTTCTCGGCTAGGTGTTTGGTCGAGTCCCAAATATAGTTCGGATTTTGAGAAGGCAGGAATTAAGATTAATCTTAATCTTAGTATTAAGGTGAAAAATTCCTTCTACGGTGTCTAGATACGCTACGTGGAGTTCACACGAGAAGAGCGTGAAATACTAGAGCCAAACAGTCCTCGAACGCAGCGGCTCGATCAGCCGTCGTGATCAATATAGTTGGCTTCCCATTCAGCCCGCGCTTCAATCTCTCTGGTGCCCCGACGAGTAGTGCTGTACTCGTTGGTCCGTCGGTCACGCTGGCTCTTCTCGATGAGTCCCTTCTCAACGAGCGTATCGAGATTTGGATAGAGCCGGCCATGATGAATCTCTTTTTCGTAGTAGTCCTCGAGCTCGTCTTTGATCGCGAGTCCGTGGGGGTCATCAAGTCCGGCAACTACGTACAGCAGATCGCGCTGAAAGCCAGTGAGATCGTACATGTCGCAATTTACGTATTCGAGTTTTGAAATACTATTGATCTGGAGGCTGCGTGTCATAGAATACGTTTCATACCCTCTACGCAGTGATTTTGACTACTTCATCTCACGCTTGAGTCGGAGAAGTACCGTATTCTCGTCTCGATAGCTGGGCTATCGTGGAGTGGATGCTACAGCAGAGACCGGATCTCGGTGGAGAGTGTTTTGAGGTCTGCTGTCGCGAGCTTGTCGGTTGCGATGAGCCGAAGTCGGGGACGGCCGATGTCTACTGGGACTTTCTCAGTCTCAATGAGGTCAGCGTCTTCGAGTGCTGATTTGGCTCGTGAGAAGGTTGCTTTCGAAGCGATCCCTGTATCTTCGCCCCATCTCGAGATGTCGTAGAGGAGGACTTCGTTGCGGGCTGCGAGGATGAGCATGATCTCGACGATACTGAGGTATTCGTTGGTGTTGGAAATGTCTTCAGCGTGTGCGAGGACCTCGTCGAACTCGTCTGCGACATCGTCGCCGATTTCATCTCGGAGCGTCTGTTTCACTACTGAGAGGGCAGGTGTCCGGAGGTGATACTCTTCGGCGGCTTCGAAACGCGAGTCGAACTCGCTGTAGACTGATGAGACCAGTTCGGGGTCCGAGCTCGAAATACTGTGCTTGCCCATCACAGGAACGACAGTCTCAGATTCGGTTGTGAAGATGGTATTCTGGGCTGGCTCCGTGAGTGTTCGGAGGCTGAGTTGCTCCCGATGGATGAGTTCGGCTATCTTTGAGGCCGTGAGAAAGCTGTAGAGGGCGTCTTTGATTTCATCTGAGTCTGCGAGCAGCCGGACCTTGGGCTGGTCCTCAACCGTTACTGCTTCCTCTGCGAAGGCTGCGATTTGTTCAGAACGGGGATTGATATACAGTGCTGGCTTGTCTCGTTCGGGAATCATCTGAGTGGAAATGTGTTGTTTGGCCATGTTCTGTAACTTTGCCGATATGTACTTAATAGATATGGTATCATAGAACAGTTTCATACCCACAGTATGAAAATGTGAACTTCGCTGCGATCGGCTCTTTCGCCTGGTCAAGACGATTGTACAGCTGTAGCCGTGGTAGTACCCGTCGTCAGTTGGATCATAGCACTTCAACGCGTCTTGATCGGTGGGTATCGCCTTCACGTCAGTTGAATCGATACAGTATGTCAAGTCGAGCAGACCGCGCGGGCGGCCTGCTCGACGAGGTTGTCGAACACCTTGCTAACGACGTATTCGAGGTCGGTAAGGAAGCGATCGACCGCGTCTCTCGACGGGGGTCGATCGAACCCACGGCTCAGCCAGACAACCGCGTTCTGAAGTTCTCGTTTAACGGGACGGATGACGTAGATGTTCTTGTAGGAGCAGTTCTATGACTCCTTCAAAATCCCATTTCAAAACTGGGATTATCTGTTATTCAAATATAACTCTAGACTGTATTATCTCCTCATTAATATAATTATAAATAATATTATTCTATGTAATCAGACATTACTATATAGCTAACATTTAACACAGTAGCTGAAAAATTGACAGATATGAACCGAAGAAAGTATCTAGCTATCTCTGGCGGTATGGTAGCACTAGCAGGGTGTAGTGGTGAAACCGAAGAAAGCCCGAGTAGTTCGGGCGGTGAATCCGATAGCGATTCACAAGATGGATCCGATAGTAGTTCGGGAGATGGCTCAGACGGCGGTTCGGAAAGTGGAGATGGGGAGGATTCAATTCCCACCCATGAGATCGGTGATACGTTCATGGTAGGGGGTGATGAGGATGCTGTAGAATATACTGTTTCATCTGCTTCAACAGCTGATGCTATTGGAGGTGAATACTCTAGTGAAGAAGCTAATGGGGTATTTCTTATCGTTCAACTAGAAATGGTAAACCAAACTAGCGAAACAATTAATATCTCGTCTAATCACCTGAAGGCAGTGGATTCTGATGGAAATCAGTTTGATGCTGACGCCGGAGCTAGTGTCTATCTGGAGAGTGACGAAAGATTTGATGTTTCAGGAATAAGCTTTGAGCAACTAAATCCCGGATTGTCTACTTCGGGAGCCGTGATCTTTGACGTGGCCACTGGTAGTAGTTATGGCCTATTAGTTGAACCAGTTGGACTCTTTAGCTCTGCGGATTCACACCTCGTAGAATTGGGGAGTACCTAAAATATGAACATTAACGTCAAACAAGCGGTAACAGCCGGTATCTTAGGACTAATTCCTGCTATTGTAGCGTATATGCTCATTACAATAGCAGCGGGTGCTGAAACGTTGGGGATTTCAATTCTGCTTATCGCGTTACTTGGATTCGGTTATTACTTTTACCAAAAAACAAGCATAAAGGGACAAGCAAGTTCTATGTTCTTTGTTTTAGCGATTGAATTATTACTATCTCCATTAGTATTTCTGATATATACGTTTGTATTCACAGCAGAAAATACAGCTGGAGATGCTGAAGCAGCAGGTGCTGCTATTGGTGGTATTCTGTTAATAGGTGTTGCGTTCTTTATTGGACTTCCACTAGCAGGCGTGTTCTATTTGATATCTAGAAAATTAGATACAAGTCCTGAATAGCTACTTCGCTCATAGGAAGCAGATTGTTGGTCGAAGTAGTGAACCTCGATCCGGGGTAGTAGATTCCGTGGTTCGGCTACAGAAGTGTCTCTGAGCGCTATACTTTCGGTACAGACACCTCCGTCTGTACTATTAAACGTAGTATCTACACGTGAAGGCTACATCAGTTTCTTTCGGCAGACTTCGTTGAGACGACCCGGACGGGGATCAATTATTAAAAAGGTGGCTGTAGAGAATAAAACATGACACTAACAATTTTTGCGTATTTTCTACAGTGGCCGGTCTTGATACTACTGGCTGTATTTTCCATCGGCCTTACTTATCTTTTGAGAGAGGCGGGCTTGCTCTGAATCGTAGCTTTTGTTTACCGATTGTTACAGCGACTACTAGCTACGATTCTGCCATTTTCTCGCGCTCCAAATACCACTCGCGGCGATCAATAACGTTCTGGACTGTACTTGTCGGGACATCAAGGATATTGCCAATTTCACGCCGGCTCTTCCCCGCGTTGTCGAACCGGAATATCTCTAAGACCGTTTCGAAATCTTCTCCCGGTACTTGGTATCGTCCATCTCTGTCGTAGGTCATTCCGAACCGCGGCCGTCCGTGGTCGTATCCCTCTTCTTTTCGCCTCTCGATCGCCCTCTGTGATTTCTCTATCTCCTCTTCTTTGGTGTCGCGTTCGATGCGACGCTTCAGATCGAACGTGAGATCGTCCTCGTTCACGTCGCCGACGTAGACGATCTCAGCGTCGCCCTGCTCGGCCGCGTACTGGATCACCGAGAAGTACTCGTCGCGGCAGATTCGGCGGTCATCCCACGCAATTAGGTGTGTGTACTCGCCGGCCTCCAGCTCGCCGACTCGCTCCTGGACGCGATCGTTCTGGTCAAGGAGGCCTGTCGGGTCGTCGCGGGTCATCGTCGAGAAACCAGTGTGGACACCGAGATTGAGAACGTCGATCTCGTCGGCTATGTCGTCAGCGAGAGCCCGCACTAACTCCCGCTGCTCTTCGAGCCCGACATCCGATTCGTCACCCTTCGACTTCCGTATCCACGCAAGCGCCTTACTCATCGACCACGGCCACCTCTAACGAGCTTCCCGATTTGACTTTCCAGTCGAGACGTTTTCCCTCGAGGTCCATCGCCTCTGCGAGCCCCTTTGGAACCGTCACTTTGTACTGGCCGTTCGCTCCCTGACTGACTCTCGTTTTCGCCATCTCTGTATAGGTCTATATTTAGGCCTAAACTTAGTTCTAATTGTGGTGTTCAGAAAACCCCGGTATTCTGTACGCTAAATAGGATGCCAACGTTTCCCCTCTCTCCGGCTGAGATTTTTTACGCTATAGCAATCTGGTGTAGATATGCCTGCCAAAAGGCCATATGAACTCCACGGCCTTCGATTTGAAGTGGAGCCTGTTGAACCGCCTGAACCCGTCTATTTCACAGACGAAGCACCCGAATTCAAAATAACGATAACTAACACAGAGCAGTCAGAAACCGTATATTCTGGAGATAGTGAAATCCGCTGGACCGTGGACACAGATCCTATGCAAGTAGTTCATTCTGGTAAGGTGGAGTTTGGCCCGCTTGAGATTGGCGACGAGGAGACCCATGTAGTAGGTGGTGAGAAGCCGATGTACGATGGTCACAGTGTCGTTGGTATTGACATAGATGGCGTGAGTTCACTAACCGGGTCAGAACCAGCTACTGTAGAACCTGGAAGAAGGCAGAACGGGGAACCAGTGTATAGCTTCTCCGTCTGGGATAGATTCGACTATGAGGCGTCAATTAAAGGGCCCAAACGGCTCCAGAAAGGCGCGATACTGACTTCTGTTGTTCTGATAGGATTTGCCTTTGTTCAGGTCGTATTGGCGATATCGGGATTATAAAAACGCATCTCAAATGTTCCAGAGAAGTCCTTTATTCCTCAAACGCCATATCAGTACGTCGTCGTTCCGAATCTCTTCGATATCTCGGTCGCCGACGAAGTCAGTCACTTTTCGACCCGTTGATCAGACCCTTTCGAGGGTGCGAGCTCAGTCCTGTTTGATACCCGCCCCCTCGGCGTGAGCATCCAGTTGGCGCCGGATCTTCGCCGGGAGTTCAAGCGAACCGTTCGCCCAGTTCCACGTCTCCCCGCCCGACACGTAGTAGCCGTCGCGCGTCTTCGGAATACCCGTCTCTGTCTCGATGATCCGCTGGGTCACCTTCCAGTAGTCCGATCCGTCTGGCGTGACATGAAGGACACCTACCTCGTTGACGATCTTGCCCGGCTTCTGTTCATCACGTTCTGCTGGCGGTGCGATCTGCGGCGGGCGATCACCGAACCGAAACGTATCGTTTCCGATCACGATGGTATTATGATCCTTCTCGACAACGTTGCCAGGCTTTGACCCGGCTGCGGTGTTTTGTTTCACAGCACGCCTTGAAGTTGGTGGGTGTATATAAACGATATATAAAATAGCGGCAATTATTATGTATAAACGCCTGATCCCGTCTCGTCCTCCGGAATGGACTTCTTGCTACCCTTTTGCTCAATCTGGACTTCGGTGCCGTTCTCCTCCCAGACGAACTGTCACTTGTGGAACTTCCGGTACAAATACGACTCCATGAGCTATTGGAGTACTAAAGGATGTGTACAATGGTTTCTCCGGACACGATTCTCATCACTGGATTGGCAGTCAATATCTCCGGAACGATGTTAATGACAATCCCTCTTATTCCGCGTGTGAGGGTTCTGTTTCAGTTTGGGAAACTGAAGGAGGCAAAGAGGTCAATACGCTATGACAGACTCGAAAGTGGTGACGAAGGCTTCGAAGAGGTCGCCTCTCGACACCTATCTGACCAAGACCACGGGGATCAGATAGACGTGGATGATGTTGAGTACATCACTCACGAACCAAAACTCTCGGCAGATCTCGTCAGCACGGATGATGACGATTCGCCAAAATATGTTGGTTCCAGCACCACAGACCTAATCTTTGTAAGATATTCAGGCAATGACTCCAGTATAGGAAGCACTTATCGAGAGAATATTCAAGACTTCTACAAGTTGTTTGAGCCGGATATTCGGAGAGGGGAAGAAAGGTTCAGGCTCATTGGAGTAAGCCTCCTAGGTGTAGGATTTATACTACAAATCATCTCTATTCTGATGTGATTCTCCCCGAACTGGTTCCACGACGCAGCCACCTACTCGACATCGGCTTGTAGCTCAAGGTCACCGTTCACATCTAGTCTTATGACATCCTAGTCCGTGTCGAACAGTACCGCGTGGAGCCGCTCGCTGCCCGCATACTCTGCCGACTCGTCGAACCACTGTCAGGCGTCTCGGCCACTTATCGATACCCAGCAGTGTGTTATGGCTCGCACGGCTCAACCTTGGTCGTGTTCTCGTGTAGGTCTATTTTATTTATACCAGTACGGGTTTACACGGCTTTACGAGAAGCACTACCTTCTCGGCGCATTTTGAGAACAGATGGCCCGTACTGGAGAGAATATATCGGCAGTGGCTCTGCTGAAGTCCTCTGCAGACAGCACAGATAGTATGTTGGATATAGCAGACGTATCTCGCTCTTAAGCTCTTGAGAAAATCACCTGATCGGATCGGTCAATACAGAGTATGAAACTACCAACTGCGGAGGACTTCAACAGACCTGAGTTGGTATGGACATGTTCGTGTATTATATCTCATTAATCACTAGTATTCAGATAGTTATCAACATGGATGGTGTCAAGACGACTCCTAAGACGGTCTCGTGCCTTATCATCGATTAAAGCATCCTCAATAGGTAGGGACGAGAAATTCGTCTCCATTTCCCATATGTGAGCAAATATAACAATAGAATATCTGAGATAATCCAAAATATGCTGTTGTAACTGGCCACGTTTTTTTCTAGGAACGGTCTCACCGTGTACTAATTGATTACGTTTGCCGTAGGCTTCCTCGAGATTTTCTTTCACTGTAATCGAATCAAGATCGGGGATAGTTTGACCAAGCACCAATGCGGCGTAGCGCTGTATATCATTACTACTTCCACTTCCATCTACGAAGTGCTTATAGAGTGATTCTAAACCAATAATACTGAATGTAATCCCGCTGTGGTTGTTGGTTTCAGATGAGGCTGATGTCTCAAAGTGATCCAAAGCGACCTCAATTGGTTGACCGAATTTGCCGCGTCGCTCGTCATAACTTCTTGATATAAGTCCATGGAGTATATCAAGATACCCTGATTCAAAGGGACTGATTGTCGTAGTATCTCCAAGAGTCTGAAGCCGACCAGCTGATCTTTGTGTAGCAGCCGGAGAATAAGTAATTGGGATTTGGTAGGTGACATTCACATCTATGGGAGTACCCAAATAGAGCCGAAGCGTAGTTAGTACAAGTTCAAGCAATTCGGTAGCGTATTCACTGACAGTTTCATCTCGCTTACGCTGAGTAGCTTGGATCTCTATGATTCCGTCTCCAAGAGGGCTAAACTCACGCAAACCAAAATTTTGTGGTTGTCCTCTTGCATATACTTTGTTCTTCTCGGAGCGGACGAGTTTGATATTATCCCGAATTTCCACGTCTCCTTTTTCAAAATCTACACCCCGAAGCACACCCACTAGTTTTATTTTGCTAAATCCGGTGACATCAGCTTCTAATTTAGACGCGATATCAGGCAACCTGCTTTCCCAATCATTGATACGGTTACAGTGGACACCAAATGCATCCACGTAAAGACGTTTTAACCATCTGCTAGGTGGCCTTTGGCCATACTCATCCTCAACAAAATCAAGGATTTCCTCGCCCTCATCATTAGGAAATTGCTCTATCTGGACCGGGACTTGGTGGAGATCGATATTATTTCTTCTGTGCCTATAGACCGGCTTACCACCCTCAGATCCGGTGACAACAACAGTCTTATAATTGTATTTTGACTCTCTGTTTTGTTTAGTAATTTCTTTTTGCTTCGATTGTAAAAATTCTTCTATTAATTTTTTGAGCATGTCATCGCTGTTAGATGGGACACCCGGGAGATCATCCATAGTCACTATAGTCAATTATATAATTGATTTAGAGCCTATTCAAACCTACTCTTATGAGTATTCAATATCCAACCGGGCGATCGCCCGTAGTCCCACATTTCGGGCTTGCAGCCCTTATCCTCACATGTGGTTTGATTGTCTGAGACTAACCAAAACGCGTTAGCCATCGGATTAGGTCTTGAAGACAGGAATACGAACCAGAACGTTCTCTGGACTAACTTACAGGCCTACAGAAGTTCCTTGCGTTGGCCTACTCTTCGATTTCGGACGGGTCGTCATCACCGGAAGCTCTTTTCAAAATAGCCGGAGACACGTTCCAGCAAATCTCTCACCACATAATAGAATTGCTTCAAAACCACCCTCAAAACTTATTCTCCAAAGCGCCCTCCCAACAACTGCCGGAATGCGGTCGTTCAGAGCATCCAGAACTGTTCGCCGCCGACCTCGAATGACGAAACACTATTCAGATCCTGGAGGAGCTGAATAGACTCCTCACGTTGGACTCCGTACACCTCCATCACTTCCGGAGTAGCAACGGGCCCGTACTCCTCGATGAATCTCTGTAGTTCCTGAGGCTCCTGTTCATCAATACCTTGGAACGTGAACTGGGTCTTGAAGTCTGAGTACCGAACACGGCCGTTCTTCGGAGCGGGCTTCCCTTGGATCTCCATGAAGGTGAGCGGGAGCTCTCCACGCTCCCCGGTCTCCACCTCTACTCTATCCAGATCCTCCACGAACTGTTCCTGATCCAGGCCAATATCTGACGCCAACTCGATCAGGACATCCTCGTCGTTGATACCCCGGCCAGCTGCAACACCGCGACGCCACAACGCCCTGATGTAATCCATTCCGCGGTACTGCTCGATGGCTGCCTCGAAGGCCTTGTTGACCAGTTCCGTGGACTCCGGCGGGTCCTCGTCCCAAAACGAGGGATTAACCGGCATACCGAGCTGCTGACCGGCGTTGATCCACTTCTGTTTCTCCTGTTCCGGGTCAACTTCACGGACGGGAGCTGGTTTGTAGAAGAGATCGATCTCTTCACTGTAGCACTCTTCGACACGTTTCATCACCGGTTGGACGCCCCAAGACATCGCGCTCAAGGCATCGACTTCCTGTACCACGACCACTGTCTCATCTTCTTCCTCTTCCTCGGCGTCCTCCTCTTCCGATTCTTTCTCTGACTCGGGGTCGTCGACATCGTCTTCCGGTTCTATATCCGGTTCCTCGATGTCAGGGGAGTCTGGCTGCTCTCCTTCCTCATCTTCCCTTTCAGCGGATTCACCGTCGTCGGGTTCCTCCGTGTCTCCGGAATCACCGTCTTCTGCTGGCTCAGTACCTGTACCTGTACCAGCACCAGCACCTGCGCCGGCACCTACACCAGCACCACCGGAAGCAGCACCAGCGCCAGCTGCGGCACCAGCAGCACCGGCAGCGCCCGCGGCAGCAGAACCTGCTCCGCTACCAGATTCCTGCTCAGAATCATCATCTCCGTCGTCACCACCGTAATCATCTAAACCGGGTTGCGAGTGGTCATCCGACGATCCCTCATCCTGCGAATCTTCGTCATCCGACGAGTAGTCACCGCCGCTGTATGAACCCATGAAAATAACCATCGTTCAGTTGTCCTCCTTCCTGCCGCCAAACTCGTTTATCGGCCTCTGCTCCTGCCCGTCGTTAAACGAAAGCTTGGCCTCACGACCCTCCTGGAACTCTGGCCACAGACTTTGTGAAAGCCCGTCCCCCGTAGAACAGGCATCCATCCACTGCCGAAGCCCGGTCGCTCCACGGACACGCGGAGCAAAATCAAACAGGTCATCCTCCGCAAGCCGTCCGATCAGGAAAACATCCTCCATATCCAGGGCGGCTATCGAGTTCCTGACGTGGCTCCGAAGTACGTTGATTGCGTTCCCGGCATCACCGCCTGTATACTGTACAGCGTAGAACGCGAACTCGTCGTAGTCGAACTCATCGAACAGTTTCTGGTACTCCGCGAAGTGTTCGTACTTCCAGCCCTTGTTCGTCGGGATCAACCGGACATAGAAGTCCTGCTCGATAATCTCCTTCTGAAGATTCCTGACGTGGCCGATATACGCCTCAATGGCATATTTCTGGATCTCCTCGTCCATCCAGTTGTAGCTGTAGACCACGTCCGGAACGTAGATCGCTGGCTGCGCCACCTCCAGCAAATCCACTACGTCCTGAAAAGTACGCCTGTTCACGTACTCGTCGTGCTCCGTCCCTAGGATTACCGGGATATGCCAAGGCTCCAAAACCTGGCTGAGATCGCCGTCCCGCTCGACGACCTCTTCAGCATCCGAGAAGTTGATTATCACGTACTCGACTTCCCGGTTGCCGTCAAGCCACTCCTCAAACTCCTCGTCAGGAAGCTCGACACGGGGATGAACTCCTCTAACCGGCTTGTATATCCGGTGAGAGTTAACCGCCTCGTGTAGTGTTTGCTGCCCTCTGCCGAGTTCTCTTGTGTCTACGTGGGAACTCAAAGTGTGCTCTCCGTCTCCGTCTTGTTTTTCGTAGTGGGAGACGTGTCAACATACAGTTTCTACCCCCATATAAGTACCGCCGAAAACAGGAGTATAGGTCGGCCTAAACCCTTAATCCGGAGCATGAGACTTGCTCAAAATAATTTCGTAGTAATTATATATTATTGTGGGTAATCATCTGGCTTGCGGAATATAAGTTACACCAAGACGATCCCGCCGAACCGATCGTCGATGTCGAACCGAATTCGATCTATCGTTGGGTAAAGCGGGTCGCCGAAAGACGGTATTCCGCGACAAGTGATGAAGGATGAGCCTAGCTTAACGTCCACGATAACCACGTATCTGGGGAGGACATTTACTTTGGATTGTGGCGTTCTTCCGACCGTTGTCATGATTTGTGATGGCTGGGAAGATTGACCTACCTTTTGTGACGGCTACCTCGCTGAAATGAGATCGACGGCTGCCGGAAGTGAGCTTGAGAAGATCTCGTTCGTCTCAGGGAAGAATAACTCACAGGCCGACGCAGGCCCAGTATTTGAGTCAACAGGTACTGGGCTATATTCCCTTACGTTGGTACCAGCCAATATACCTGTTAGCTGTCGTCAGCTGCGACAGGAGATTGAACAATATTCCTGAGAGAACGCACCAACTGTACCCCGTTTTCGTAGTCGGTTGTGACCCGATATCCGCCTTCATCCTGGGTGACAACCCCAACACTCGGATGCGCGAGGAGTTGGAGGGCCGACCTGATCTCCTCAGTAGTCGGGATCTCGTTAGAGTCCTCCATCCCGACAACGATCCACCGGACGTCCTCTGCCGTCTCGACGGGTCCATCGGCGCGTTCGAGGGCTTGGATGACTGCGAGGAGGGTCTCACCGGCGTCGAGCCGAGCTTGGATGGATTCGTCGAGGATATCGAGCCGATCGTCTTGGAAGGCTCCCGTTCGGGTCAAGAGGTCCATCGTTTCCTCAGGGGCGACGGCGTATTGGTCGCGACGGTCAAGCAGCTCGACGAGCTCGTCGATGGCGATAGTGGTCAGGTCGGTTGTCTCAGCGTTTTCAATGACCTTCGGGGCGAATCCCGGAGCAACGACAATAGCGTGGTCAGCTCCCCGTTGCCGACGATGTTTGTCAATATTGGTGACTTCGAGGGAGTTGACCTGGCCGTTACTCCGAGCTTTCACCTCGACAACGACGTGTTCGGGTGAGCGTATCTCAACGTCTGTGTCGCCACCCCCTTCGATCCAATTGGCCGTATACCCGAGCCGGGAGAAGGCCTTAGCGACCAACTGCTCGAATTCCTCGTGGGCGTCGCCATCCGTGCTGGTTTCCTGAAGTTGATCGACGAAGGCTGGGGTTGGTCCATCATCCCCACCGTCAACGGGGTGAACACGCTCACCGGTATCAGTGAGATTCGCGATGGCAGTTTCGACCGATTCCTCGCCGGCGAGTTGGTCAAGTCGCTTATCGGCAACTCGAGTGAACCCCTGGGGACGATAGGTCTCGTCGTAGCCGACCAACGCGTTGAACTCCTCGATATCGACGTCGACCTCCTCAACATCGGTCAAGAACGTCATGTACTCCCACGGGCTCTCATCGTTCCATCGGCCGTGGTCGACGTTGTCCTTCCAGAGATACTCGGCGAGATCGGGATCGTGTCGCAGATGGAGAACCTGCCCCCGAGCGACGAACCCGCCATCATGATAGACGAGCGCGATATCGTTTCGCTCGACGTTCCGCCAAGCGCCGTCTACTGACGTCCCCCAGACGTGGACACGATCGTCCTCAGACGTTGTGCGAAGTAGTTCGAGCTCATCCTCGGCGAAGTAGGATATGATGTCGTCTATTGGGTGTCCGTCTCGAACAAACCGTTTGTAGTCCTCGAAGGCATCATCGCGGCCAGCGGGGAAGATCACGATCCCGGTCATCACTTGCCTGAATGTGGCCGGTGAGTCACAAATAGGTTCATTACTCTTCCCTCGGAGATTGTTGATTTCGTTCCCGTTGAAAGCCTCATTCAATACTTGAGTACCAGAGCCGTTTGATTGTACGTTCTCGGGTTTTAGCTACTGTGAAGTCGTTTTCTCATAGTTTTCCTGAAATTCTGTAAACCATGTCTCGATGACTTCGGCATCGAGATCTTCAGTCACTTCACCATCTCTACTCACTCGTCCGAGCTTCTCGTTACGTGCCCATCCACAGACTGTTGGACGACCCGTAACTGCCTCTCTAAATTCAGCCTGCTGTACCAATCGTTCTGGCTCATCGCTTGTTTCACGGAGTATCTCAATCAGTTCACGGAGGAGGGGGTTTCCTGGCGCGAAGTGATGAATCGATGGGAACTCATCGGCACAGTCTGACGAGAACGTCACAGCAACTGCGTCTTCGCTTGGTGCGATGAATTGAGCAAACGTCTGCTCACCGTCTGGCTCTGGTAAATCCACGTCATCCCATCTGAGACGGTATGTTGCTTCCTCATGTTCGAACTCCCCATCGTACTCACTATTCGTGATGTCGACGTTGAGTTCCGTGATTGAAGTGAATTCCACTCCAATGTCAGTAAGCGTCTCATTGCCGACGAGAACAGCCTCGAGGCTTGACGTGCGGTATGGTGCTGGATATTGATAGTTCTCTTCTCGGGTCGCGCCGATATCTGGATGGGAATACGACTGCCAAGCATCGAGTCTCGCCTCGTCAATGACGTCTTGTGCAACTAACGGCTCTACTGTCTCCAGAGATTCACCAACATCTACACGGTCACTCTGCTCTTGATTCTCGATCTGTTCGGAAAACTCTCGGTCAGCTTCCGCGACTGCTTCGTGACTCTCATTTCGATCCTTTTCGAGGGTCGCTGCTCGGATCTGTTTGCTCACTCCGGAGAGGACGGGTTGCATTTCACCAACGACGTTCTCGAAGAGGTCAATCCGATCGTCAAGACGCTCGTAAATATCCGTCTCGACCGTATCTTTGTAGCTATAGTTGAGGATCTCGACTTCATCGTATCGCTGTCCGATGCGGTCGATCCGTCCAATGCGCTGTTCAACCCGCATCGGATTCCATGGAAGATCGTAATTGATGAGGGCACCACATTCTTGGAGGTTGAGGCCTTCGCTAGCCGAGTCCGTACAGACGAGAATGTCTACCTGTCCCTCATCAGTGGCAAACTCGCGTTTGACCCGCTCTTTCCCAACGGTTCTCCAAGACTCCTCATCAGCGTCGTACATCTCTCCGCCACGGCCAGAGTAGGTAGCGACGGTTTCACCGTGTATCGAGACGAGACTATTTCGGATGAAATCCATCGTGTCCGTGTACTGTGTGAAAATAATGATCCGGTTGTGGCCCTCCCGATCAAGTTGGTTGAGGTCGTCGATCAGTTGGTCGACTTTCGGGTCACGATCGATTTGTCTGAGATCGCTGACGAACGATTCAAGTTCCTCTATTTCCTGTTCAAGAAGATCCACACCCGCTTCGGTAACGTTTGGAACTATCTCTGTGAGATCCAAATCCTCGAGTCCGCCATCAATCTCGTCTAAGGCGTCGAAGTCCGTGAGTTCCTCTTCCGAAATGGAGTCCAGTAACACCTGGCTAGAGCTAGAACCCGAATCGAACGTTGTTCCACTTGCCCGCTTCGCTGCTTGTCGTTTTCGTTCGAGAACCGCTTGCTGTGTGCGAAGTTTTTCAAGACGGTGCTGAAGGCTCTGAGAAATCGCGTAGATACTGCTAGTCAACCGCTGCCGGTACGTGGTCATCACGAACCCGATCGCCCGATTTTCGACCTCATCGGACTGTTGTGCGAGTTTGTAGAACTTCCTCGTGTAGTCATCAATCCGGTCGTACACGCGCCGCGTCTCGTCGGTCAATTCGATCTGTCGTTGTTCAGGATCACGATTCGGAACCGTCTCGTCAAGTAGTCCGACCTGTTCGTACTTCCGAAGCGTATCTCGAGTGTTCCTGTGGATGAGCGCGTCGACAGGGGTAGACTCGGCGAGGACATCTTGAACGACCTGCCAACCAGATTCAGAAAGCTCGTCGAGGGCGTTCAACCGGTCGTTCCGACCGTAGGTGAGCCACTCCTCGTCCGCCTTCCAGTCCGGATACAGGAGGTATTTGAGCTTCTCATCCTCTTTCGCCTCGAACGGGTCGATATCATGCTCATCGACGGCGTTCTCGAAGAGTTCGATGTAGCCGTCGAAATGTTCACCATATTCTGCGGCAAGTGTACAGGCCTCCAGAAGGCGTTCTTTCGCGATAGACCGAGCCTGACTACCGTCTGGCTTGACCTCAAGTGACTCCGCCATCTTATCGAAAATCTCGTCTGACAGGGTTCGTTCAGCCGGTAGCCTGTCCTGATAACGGTTCTCGTCAAGCGTTGCTTGCGCTGACCAGGAGGAAGAATCGGATTCCGACCCGTCTGTATCGACGACAGTACGGATTGCCTGAGAGACCGCTTGGCGAGTCTCAAAGAACTCGACGAACCGTTCCTCATTTTCCCACTGTTCGGGAAGATCGAGAAGCGCCATCAGATCGTACAGCTCCCCGGCATGCAATTGCATCGGAGTCGCAGTGAGGAAGTAGTACGACTGTGTGTGATCCCGGAGCCGATCGAGCATGCTGTAGAAGCTGCTCCCCTTCCGGGCGTTGTGTGCCTCGTCGACGATGACGGCATCCCAGACACCTTCACGATGATCAGGATTTCGTCCGCGTCCACTCGCAGGAACGGTATCTCGAGTTCGAACGCGACCGCCATCGCGAGGCGCGACCTGGTTCCAGCGGTCTCTAAGCCGTGCCGTGTGCCACGACATGATGACGATTGTCGGCGTTTGGGCCGCGGAGTCCGATTTCGCAGTCGAAGATTGTTGATTGATGAATCGCCAAATCGGACTATCGACCCACGCGTCTTCTCGCTCGTCGCTTGGAATGTTCAGTTCCGATGACGATGGTGGATCGTGTTCCTGCCCAAAAGCATCAATAAACGTGTACTCGTAATTGCTCCCGCGTTCGAACCGATAGGCGTTGATATTGAACTTCTCCCATAGCTCCTCTTGCCACTGCTGTCTGAGGCTCGCCGGGACAAGAAGGAGACCCGTTTCGAGTTCATCCGTGAGTCCGAGCCGAGAGAGAGTGAGACCAGCTTCGATGGTCTTCCCGAGACCGACCTCGTCACAGAGGAGGAAGCTGTTCGGGTAGGTGTTCACAAGCGTGTCTGAGACGACGCGCTGGTGGGGCCACGGAGTGATCGTACAGGCCTCTTCAGCGAGTGCGAGGCCACCGGACGTGAGCGGACCGTCGGCGATGATGTTCGCCTTGTCTAATTCGGTCGCCGGCGCTTCGCCTCTCGCGATCTGGATCGCCTCCTTGATTTCGGACTCCGAGTCGGGATCTTTCCAGTCGATCAGCTCCCTCTCGATGGCTTCCGGGAGGTCGTACACCTCGACGAAGGGGTGCTCGTTCGACCAGAGCTGTTCAAACGTATCGACATCGGCGTCAACGTAGGCGTTCTCGCCGTCCTCCCACGATCGATGAACTTTGAAGCGCTCGTAGTTCCGCTTCCAGCCGCCGATGGTCTCGTTCACGCTTCCTTCGAAGGAAAGTGCGTTCCCGTCATCGTCGTGGAAGACTCCCATTTTCGGGTGGAATATCTGCCAGCTCCCTTCCCGTGGAACGGCGACCTTGATATGGAGCCGTTCCTCTCGGAGGAGCCGAGCGAGCAATTGAAGATGTGCATCGAGCTGTTCGTCGTCGAGCTCTTCGAGAGAATCTCGGAGTTCGTCGCTAAGTCGCTCGAGAACTGGCTTGTCAGATTTGTACAGGTCGGTTCCAACGACGAGTCGCATCTCACCGCCGTGTTCGAGGAGAGCGTCGATACCTTGGGAAGCTACAGCGAGAGCCGTACTTGAAAAATACCCGGCAATCCGGTCGTACTGGACGCTTCGTTCGAGGGCCGGAACGTAGAACTCGTCGATGAGATATGTCCCGTGGCTGTTTGGTCTGCTTTCGTAAATCGGAGACCATGACCGATCGTTGAGATGTTGCATTCTGCGAGTCGTGTCCTGACTCGACACCGAGTCCCCTTAATCCTGCTCGTCACTACCATGGGAGACCATCAGCTCCTCTCGGCACTCCACAATGACAGACCCTGTATAGATACTAAACCTCACGTCTTCCCTGAGTTACACAATAGTTATATTAGTCAATACATATCTTCGAATAAGAGGCTGACCAGCCTGTAATGACACACAGATCTCTCTATATTTGTGTCGACGAGAGCGGATCTGAGTCGACAGACGAGTACTTTACCGTCGCAGCGTGTTGGTTCGTTTCGTCGAACAGACCGCGTGCCGCACTCAACGAGACACAGACCGATCTCAGGAGTCTGCTAATAGATTGTGAGGAGCTACCGAGTGGTGTTGACGAGCTAAAGGGGAAGAACCTACAGCCCTCGGGAGCGGATCTACTGTTCCAGAGTTTTCAGCAAACGGTTCGAAAGGACAACACTATCGAACAAGGCATTTTGCCGTGGTCGGGATTTCCAGTTCGATATCGAACCGTCGAATTGGATGTCTCCGTCGGCCGAAACGCACTGAGGGATCTCCATGGGGACATCCCGGTAGAAATGTCCATGCGAACACTGCTGTTGCTCTCCGTTCTCAACCCTATCCTGTACAACTCCGGGTTTACAACCGATGCGTACGACGACGTTCAGGTCATTTTGGACGGCGATATCTGGTCGCAGCCGAAGGAGTCGATCGAGGCAACGGACCGGGCCGGTGCGTTCGACTTTTCGATCAGAGATAGCAAGAAGGTACCTGGGATCCAGTTCGCGGACGTCGCAGCGAATCTGCGATTTACTGCTCGACGCGGGGCTGACTTCGACGACGCGCTCGACACGCTATCCGGTCTGGAGTTCTAGAAAACTTCAGCGGTGCGGGAAGACTCATACCCCGTCTAGCGGAATCATCGTCTTCCGTACCCGCTGAAGCGGTGCCGAAGGCCTCATACCCCGTCTAGCGGAATCATTGACCTTCTTACCCGCTTACACCTATACGTCTATCCCATACCTGTATAAACTTTTCCAAGAATCGACCAGCGACACCAAAACCGCTAGAGGGCAGACGAAAGACACCGTCTCCGTTAGAACTCTTCGAGACTCTGCTGTGACGTATCCTCGCGGTCGTCCGCGAAGATGTTCGGACCGAAGTCGAGGTCGAGCACGTCGCTCGTCCGACCCACTGCGAGGTCGCGGGCGAGTTCCCAGTCCTCGTGGTTCTTCGGTAGCACCTGTAGCAACGCCTTCAGCGTGGCCTTGAACTGGCTGTCAGTGTTGAAGTTCCGCTCGCGAAGCCACTCGATGGTCACGGTCTCGCCTTTCTTGTCGTAGACGTGCATCGCGGCGTGGACGGCGTCCAGCGAGCGCGGGAATGAGAGGTCGTCGGGATCAATCGGCAGGCGGCTGGACCGATCCTCGGGCTTCTCGTTGATGTTCTGGACGCGGCCGTCGTGTCCGCGGAGGCTGATGTCGCCGCGGCTCTTCCGCCAGGTCTTCGTCGAGCGCTTGATCTCGTCGATGTCGACGCCGATGCCGAGGCCGAGCTGGCGGCCGTCATCGTAGGAGAACGTCTCGGACTCGTGGACGAGCCAGCAGAGGACGTACCACTCGGTGACGTCGTCGAGAGTATCGACGTCCATGCCCTCTAGATACTCGTCGACGAGGATTTGCGTCACAGCTTCCCGCGCCGTTTCGAGGGCCTTCCGCGGCGGGACCTCCTCGTCTTGGTCGTCGACGACAGGGTAAGCGTCCGCGAAGACCCGTAGCGTCGGGCCGAACGCCGAGATGATGACGTCAGTCTTGGTCAGAGAAATCCCCGATTCGAGGAGATCACGAGCGGCTTCCTTCGCGGCTTCCCGTGTGTCGGCCTCGACATCGCTCCAGAGAGTTGGGACCGCGTTCTCGGGATCGCTCTCTTCATGGGGTTTGCGGCCTGTGAGGAGAAGAGTAGAGTCTGCCGAGGCACTATTTTTCATCCCGGCTCTCTGGGGCATTTCACTCGTGATTGGATGTGTTGATGTGATTATGAACCCAGAATTGATCAGTGACATTGTGAGCGTATCCCAGGCATCAGTCTCCTTATGCGTGAACATCACAGTCATAACACCGCCTGGCTCAAGGACGCGATACAGCTCTGAGAAAATATCGCTCATTTTCTGCTCATAATCTTGGTTTGCCAACTCGCGCTTCGAGGCCTCTTCCCCCGCTACATCGGTAAATCGATCCGGGTTTGCTACAGCCTCAGAATCCTTGTCCGTCAGAGAGCGCGAGAACATATCTGGGAAAACACCTTGGAGACATTCCCGCATCCAGACGTAGAACACGTCAGATAGCTCTGCGTACTGAATACTGCTATAGTATGGCGGGTCGGCTACAACCGCAGAAATACTGTTGCTCTCTTGTGGTAGATTGCGAGCGTCCCCAACTGAGAGTGACGCTGACCGTGATTCGTCGGGCAGATAGTCAACTAACTCTGAATAGGAGTCGTAGATCTTCTCGACACTCGAAAGGAAGTCAAGTCCACCAACAGAGATGTTGTTCTCTACGAATACACGCTTGAATGCGAAGTTCTTACCCTTGAACATAGGGTTGGGATAACCCTTCGTTGTATCCCAATCTGCTAACCGAATGTTTCGGTCAATAAGTTTCGTGAAGGCGAGAACGAGTAACGTACAAATCGCCTCAGCAGTCTGTGTATCATGCTGTTCACGAATAGACGGCTCAAGTTTATTAATCGCTTTAACATATTCATAGTTACAGACTAATTGGCGGGGTGAAAATAGATCTCGCCATTCATCCATCCCGTAATTTTGTGGCTCTGAAGTTTTATTTCCTTCTGGTATAGGTTCGTTAAGAAAAGTGGAAAGCTCGAAGTCAGAATTAATCTTCTTTTTCGCAGACTCAAAGGCTTCCTCGTCTTCTTCCGCTGGCGATCTAAATCCATGACTGCCATCCTCGTTGACGTAGCGGACACAGTAGACTTCATATTCGAAGTCCCCGCTCTGGAAGTTCGCACGCACTTGATCATCTTCAGTGACGACACCACAGTTTATACACTCGGCATCTCCACCTCGAGAGACAGGCCCCTCACTCGGGTTGAACCCCTTCAGGTCATCTTCGCTTGGATCAACGATCACTTCGTAGCTCGTTGAGCCGTCCTCACCGATCGTTGGCTTGGAAACAACATCTATACCATCGCTTCTGGTCCGGATCCACCATTTCGGGACAAGAGGAATACTAGCTCCACATGAATTACATTGAACACTATACGTACAGACGTAGTTGTCCGGCGTTTGCCCCCTCTGGTTGTTCGGGAAGTACTCGTCAATCTCGGCAGATGCAATACTGTTGACTTCCTCGGCCCACCGCGAGACTTGGGAATCTATGTCCCCAACCTCGGGCGCATACTCAAGCAACACCTTGAGAATCAAGGAAGGAACAGGATTGAGTTCGTTAGCGTGGGTCGGAAGGTCATAACGTATCGACTCATAAGGGATTACGCCACCTCCTGCTGTCGGGTCTAATACCGATGGGAGTTCCTCGTCCCAGCGCTGTCTTAGTGCCTCGTGTAGTTCTTCTCGCTGTGGCTCACTTGGTGAACGCGTGAATGGCCGGGGGTATCGATAGTGACTTTCCAGATTCGCTCTTGTGTAGCACATTGTTGATTTCAGAGAGTTGCTCTGACGGCGTGTTTGAGCGCTTTTCGTCCGGGTTTGCGGTAGAGTTCTCGTCTGAGTTGGAACGCTCGGAGATACTGTGTAAGGCGATCTTTTGAGATGCCTCGATGCGGCGAGAGCCACCGTCGCGCCAGCGACGCGTGGCTCTCGCAGGTGTTCACGTGGACGGTCTCGTCGGCGTATTCACCGTCTCCGTGAACGACGTATTCGCGGTCGAATTGCTCATCTTCTTCAAGCGGATCGTACGCGCAAAATCCATCGGTATAGACCGTGAGAGGCTCCTGCTGGCGGTCAGCCAGCAGGAGCCGGATCGTCGATTCGTCTGCGGATTTCGCCGGCACAACGTACCGTTGCTCGGTGCCACGATCCACGAGGACGAACACGGGCGGTTTGTCTTGATCATACGTTCCGCGTCCGCGTCGAGAGAGGCCGCGAGAGCGCGACCAACGGTCGCGCTCGCGGCCTTTCAAGCCGGCAGAGACGTAGAACTCGTCAATTTCAACCGGGCCACGGAGATTGAGTGACGGCGCGTCGAGCGCTTCAGCGAAGCGCTCGACACGCCTGTGAATCGTTTTGTAGCTGACCTCAATTTCGCACTGTAACTGCCTGAGACTCGTGTTAAACCGCAAAAACGCGTAGATCGAAAACAGCCACTTGCGGAGTGCGATCTTCGAGTGAGCGAAGATCGTGCCGGTCTTATCGTTGAACGTGCGGCCGCAATCCTTACAGAGATACCGCTGAAAGTGCCCGTAGCTGCCGTTTCTGACCGTTCGGTCAGAACGGCAGCGAGGACAAGAAACACCGTCACGCCAGCGAACCTGTTGGAGCAGGTCCGCTGCGACCGATTCCGACCCAAACACATCTAGCGGAATCATTCGTGTCGGACACCGCTGACGCGGTGTCCTTGTCCTCTTCGACTCCACAGCGACAGCTCAGCAGTATCAACAATCTCCTACAGAAGAGCGTTGAGGATATTGAGTCATATCTCAATAACGAGGACCTCAAACTATTGTGGACGACATCTGAAACAGCCGGTTGATAAAGAGTACGAACTGGCTGTGCGGACCGGAATACTAATCCCGCAACCGTCTCTTCACGACCTCCCCAAGTTCTGTCGCAGGAATCTCTTGGAGTCGCTCGTCTTCGCTCAATGTATCTAGAACAGCCCCAACGGGCTCGGTGAACTTGAAAACCAAATGGACACCCGATTTGAATCCACCACTGACCCGTTCGCTCTCCAGCACACCGTACGTTCCGGCCTTATTGATATGGCTGTTGACTGTTTCTTGTGTGTATACCTCCATGTCGCTTCCCTCACAGAGAATTTTGTAGATGTCGTACACCACAGGGCTCGGAGCCACCCCTTCATTCTCTTTCGCGACAAGTGCGGCAGCGTACAGAGACAGCTTCTTTTGGACAGACATCCCACCAACGATCTCAAGGACCCGATTCTTCACAACAGAGTCGTTTGCCGACCTGACGTGGTCCTGCGTCACCACCGGGTCGCCCGCCCGGTTCGCGATCTCTCCAGCATCCCGGAGCAGATCGATCGCGCGGCGCGCGTCACCTTCGTTTTGAGCACCGTACGCAGCCACGATTTCGATTACCCCGTCCTCGAGGGCATCGTGTTTAAACGCATCTCGACGTCGTTCGAGAATTTCGATGAGCTCGTTGGCGTCGTAATCCGAAAAATGAATCCCGTTCGGGTTGTAGGAGCTGTCAGTCCGGCTGTCGAGGTTCTCGCGGAACTTCGGGTAGTTAGTCACAACCACCGTTGACAACTGCGTATCAACATGCTGTTCCGACATGACTCGGCTCAAACTATAGAGCAGTCGAGAGTACGCCGGTTCGTCTGCGCCCGTACTGCCGGTCAGCGCGTCGATCTCGTCGAGAATGAACACGAGTGAGTCGAAGTGATCGTCGACGATCTCGTAGAGCCGGGTGTATTTCATATCGGTCGAGACACCCGACCGAGGGACATCCCAAACCACGCCCGCTTTCCGTGCCGTCTGGTGGCCTAGCTTCCACACAGCGCGGTCGAGCGTGTGGGACTCCATCGTTTTGAAATTGACTGCCACAAAGTCGAACTCAATACCGCTCTCCTGAGCTCGTTCTTTGACTTTGTTCGCGACGGCTTTCACCGTCAGGGTCTTGCCTGTTCCACTGGGACCGTACAAAAGCAGATCCGGCGGTCGCTCACCGTCGAGAGTGTCCCGAAACGCTCGAGCTTCGGCAGCAAGTTGCTCGTCCCGGCCGTAGATCCGATCCTGATCGACAATCGTACTCGAGTCAACAAGGTCCTTGTTTTCAAAAACAGTCTGTACGTCGCCATCAAGGATGCTATCCACGACAGATGATCCGGACTCTTGTGACCCACCAGAGTCGGGATCTGGCTGTCCCGAGTCGGTTTCGTCGCCTTCCATAGTGGTCATTGTGATCTAACCGCTAATAACCTTTGTCGAAATGAAGGGGGTAGAGTCGAAATGAAAGGGGCGATGTCGATATGAATACCCCTCCGTCGAAATGAATATTTTGCCTCTTTCATGTCATCACACACCAACTTCGAAGTGAAGACCCCTCCATCGATATGAAATCTCAGACACTAAGACAGACACCCCTTCTTCGAAATGAAATCCCACCTCGGAGTCCTGACCGCGGTAGATCTTCTTCGAACTGGGCACCCCTTAGTCGATATGAAGCCATCTAGCCCGGAAATTGTCCCCATCCACACACCCCGTCATCGAAATGAAATACAAAACACTGTGTGCGAGCCCGTCTGCGAGATTTCATCGTGAGGAATAATAGCGAGTTCTTCGAGATGAAATGCTTGAACAGAACACTAATACTGCCGTATTAGACCGTACAAATTAGATTTAGAGCAATTTTCTCTGTGGAAGAACCAATTTCATCTCGAAGACGGTGTGTGAGAGTGATCCTACTACTACGTCAATCTCCGATTTCATATCGAATAGGGGGTGTGAGAGCTACCGATATTATCTCTCGTTATCCGCTCACCGACGAGGAGATGAAAGAAAACCGTCTCCAAGGTTGGTTGGAGCCAACGAGGACACAACCGAGCTCCAAGCTGAGATCGAAGAGTTAGAGAAGCGTATCACCGAGATCACTAGCTTTGACTCCGGGACATCATTCCATACTCGTTCAACTGGTGGGTAGCCGGTACCCACATCTGTACCCGTTGGGAGACGACAGACCGGCCACGAGAATTGACTAGATACTGTATCCGGACCTTCCTCGAGGCTGGTTTTTATGAGTGTGATGGACGAAACCATCGTATGAGCGACTCGGCGTCTCCAAGCGCCTCTATCTCGTTATCTGACCCGACCGATATTCCTACAGTCCTGGACCGGGCCGGAATCGATTACGTCACCGTTCATGAGCAGCGACTGCTGGCGATCTATCATACCGGAATTTTCAATGTGACAACCGAACCGGAGTCAGTGTCGAATGCGCGCACGCTCGAGATCGAATGCTGGGAAGCTCCACTTCCGTCTCGTAGTGATGAGCGATCGCCACAGGAGCTTCTCGAAGACTTTGCGGCCGTGTTTGATACTAGTGATGAGTCCAGAAGTGGTCTCTCGGGAACCTTGATCAAACCGACGGTAATCAGTTGAGAGCACTAGAAACGCTAGAAACAAGTCAGCTGGCACGAGTCAACACAATACGCGATTTATGGACATCTCTGAGACGCTCCAGACACTGTATACTGCGACTGTTGAGCAAGACGATGGCACCTACCAGATTACCGTGCCAGAACGTGAGGTAGCGACTGGGACAGTCAGTGAGGGAGAGACATACCGTGTTGCGCTCATTTCGACGTCGGCGTCGGATACCGAAGCCACGGATACGACCGAGATCTCTCAGTCACCTGACCACGCTGATCACCAGCAAGAATACGACGGCCCGCCAGTTGAGGAAGGTGAACAGCGAGACGTCGAAATAGAGAATCTCGGTGACCAAGGAGACGGGATCGCGAAAGTCGAGCGGGGCTACGTCGTGATCGTTCCCGAAACAAGTGTCGGAGACCGAGTCACCGTCGAGATGCAACAGGTGCGTGAGAACGTTGCGTTCGCTGATGTCGTTGATGACACCCTTCGCGGGGAAGTCTAGGACTGCAGGTTTGCACGAACGGGTGGTTATGGCAAACTTCTCACACCACTACTCACTTTCTGGCTTACCGACGTACTCCGATGTCATCGTGCCGTTCTCACGATAGTAGCGATAGAGATACGGACCGTGCATATCCCCAGGATTCCCGCTTGCGCATTTACAGCTGTCGTCACCACAGGTGACTTTCTCTTTGACGACCGTTCCTTTCTCCGTATTGTCGGGCTCGTCGACGAGCTCGGCAGTCTCGGGAAGCTCGTCGATGTCAACCGACTGGTTGCGATACTCAATAAGCGCCTCAACGTAGTTCTGTATCTCATGGAGTGTCTCCGTATCCTGTTTCGGGAGCCCCTCTGCGAGATACTTCGGGAGCGAGGTGGGTGGTGACGGCTGCTTCATACCTTATGTAACGATCGGAGCCATGTTAGCGTTCGGATGCTACATAAGGTATTGAACCTTCTCTACCTACCGTGACCACTTCAGCAATTACTCGAGATCGTAGGCCGCAATTTCTTGAGAGCCACACTGTGGACACTCATCGACGTCTTTCCCCACGCTGTACCCACACTGACGGCACTCGTGGTGCGTTGTTGATGACGGCTTGAGCCTAACAACCTGCTGGATGAACTGTTTACTGAGCATGGGTGGGGTCAACGATCTCGCCACAGCTTGGACATTCGGCCCACACGCTAGGGCCACCGCCAGCGGTCTCATAGAGGATGATTGTGTGCCGACCGGTGACTGTCTCGCCACAGAACGAGCAGTCGCCACGGACAGTCTCTGGGTCATTAGGAGCCATTCTCACGAGTTCACGGGCTACTTCGAGGGGAGAGAGGGAGCGTGTGACAATGTTTTGGAGCTGATCTGGTTGTTGAAACCGACTCAGCGGTGCTCCCTCTCCTCAAATTTAAGCCTCTGTGACTTATACTTCGGGCGAGCGGAGTGAAAGTACTGTTCCGGGACAGCAGCGTGACTGTAGGTCGTGAGTAGCCCTCGCACGAGAGCTTCATAGCACACTCGGAGAGTGGTGAGTGGTGACTACGCGCTTACGGGAGTATCATCGGCGTCGCCGCTATCGATAAGCGGGTAGTCGATGTGGACCTCGATGCGGTCAAACGGAACGACGGGTTGAATCGCACCGCTGGGTCCGCCCTCGTCGAGCGTGAGGATGCCCAGTACTTCCAGCTGCTTCAGGTCCGAGTGGACGTCGTCGGTGACGTGAGACCGAGAACCACCTCGTAGACACGGCCGAACGTATCCGTGCTGTCCTGCCAGCGTGGCGTCTCCGTCGCTGAGTCAGGAGCCGGCTCGAACTCGGTCGGTCGTCTCTATGGACCGTGTATCAATATATTTTGTATCAATCAAATATCTGTGGGTCTTGCGTCGAGAACGTTTTCGTAACCGTGACCTCTCGCGTGGGACCACGCCCGCGAGGATATTCGGTCGTACTACGACGACCTGCTCCCGCTCCACGATGACCAGCCAGCGCTCGGGGTTGAGGGTGACCTCGTCCGCGTCGAGTACGAGACGGATGATCCCGACGACATCGTCGTATTCGGCCGCGAGAACTGGGATATGAGCTACGTTGTTCTCCTCAAGTTTGGTCCTGGAACGGCAACGGTCGGGATCGACGAGACAGTCGACACGACGGACCTCGTCTCTAGGGAGTCGCGGGTGGCAGAAGACGGACTAACCGTTGAGGACGTCTCGATCTTCGAGACGGCGAGCTGATTCCCGACGAAGCGGATTGAGTCGTGCTGCGGCGATCGGATACGCCATATGTATAATTGAGACAACACTAATACGGGCCGGTCGAAGAGCCGTACATATGGGCCTCGTTAGAACCGACGGAACGACGGACAGCGTGTCGCGTGAGAGCATGCTATGGGTGACCCTCGAACGTGTGTCTCCAGAGACGCGTCGAAATACCCGAGAGCGACGATCTCACCGATGACCGAAACGCCACTTCGCGCGACGGTCACCCAGCGCGGTGTCGTCGTCACGCCCGACGACCACGTGCTGGTTGTTAAGCGGGCCTCCGACGGTGGGTGGGAGCTCCCCGGCGGGCGACTTGACCGTGGAGAGGACACCGTCGACGGACTTGAGCGCGAGCTCCGCGAGGAGACATCGCTTGAGCCGGAAGTAGTCGCCCCGGTACACACGCTCGCGTGGGTGAACGACGATGGGAACGGGCGGTTCGCCGCGTACTACTACTGCCGCGCCCCTCGACGGCAGGTGTCGCTGTCGGCCGAACACGACGATGCTGACTGGCGGCCGATCCCCGCCGTTGGCTCCCGACTTAGCGATCCCCAAACGGCGGCCGTCGACGCCGCGGTGACGAGTCACCGACGCTCGCTCGAAACCGACTCTGCCTGCCGCGAAACGGGACAGCGAGAGCGAAGCGACGGATCACAACTATAGCCGGAAGGTCGATAGTTTCGACGATGAGTACTCGGTCGGAGTGGGATAGACGTGGCCCCGATTCGGATCGATGCTCGATCAACAAAGGCTCCGTCGTCGGGTCTGAACTGTCGCTTTATTGCTGTTCGCCGACTGAGTCGGACTCGGTCCCCGACTCGCCGGGTACCCCGGCAGATCCCGACCCGGTTGCGACGGCAAGTGAAGCAACCCGGACCGCGGCCAGGTCCAGCAGCGTGAACACGAGCCCAAACGCGACGCCGATGACGACGGCGACTCCGGAGCCAACGGCTGCGACGAGAGCGAACGCCGTCAGCGGCCCACCGCCCGTGACGAGGTCTAGAACCGCGACGAGCACCAGCGGCCCGAGGAAGGCGCCCAGCCCGACCAGCCCTCCGGCGGCGCTCCCCCGGAGGAGCACGGGCCTGAGTGCCCCCGCCAGGGTCTCTTCCAGCACCTCCTCGGTGAGCACCCAGTGCGTCGCGAGGTACGAGAGGATCCAGAGGTACGCATAGCCGACGAACCCAGGGACGGTTCCGAACTCTGGGAGGACACCGCTCAGTCCGCCGGAGACGTACGTAGGCAGGACGACCCCGAGAGTGAGCCCGGCGACGTGGAACGAGGCCAACGTCCACACGAGTAGCCGCCGATCAGCCATGTGCGAGCACCTCCGCGACGACGACCAGCGCGAGGAGGACCGTCGTCGTCGCACCGTATGCTCGCCGGTAGAAGGGTACTGCGAGAGCGTTATCGCTGTCGTCTGCGCGTTCGATGTCGGCCAGGGCGACGATGAGGGTCCGGACGAGTGATCCGAGGACGAACAGGACGACGAGTGAGAGCTTGGCTATCAGAATCGTTCCCCACCGGGTGTCTGGTCGTGGGGCGCCAAGCGCACCCAGGTTGCCGACGCCGGTGAGGACCAGCACGCCCAACGCGCCCCAGAACGCCCACTCGTAGGCTCCGGCGAGCGACACAACGGTGTCGTCGCTGCCCGCTGCCCGCTCACCGCGACGGGCGGCGTACCACAGGACGCCCGCCCCGCCGAGCAGGACGACCATTCCGAGGATGTGGAGCACGCGGACGGCGACGTGGAGGGGTCCAGTCATCCGTTCACCTACGACGGCGGCAGTGAAATAGCCTCTCCATCCGCGTTGCGGGCCGTGTGTGGATGCGACCGGCGGTTCAGAAGTCGGGTACGAGGTCAACACGGACTACAACGCCCCGAAACACATCGGGTTACGGTATGCTTGGAAGCGACGACACAGACTCCGTTCCTCGCCCACGTTGGGGAGCGGAGACGCACCAGTAAACGTGCGTGTGAATGGTGGGACGTTGAACGGCGGGAGTCACCGGTCTGTTGCTGGTGACTGATTGCCGGGAGTCCACATCAAAGCCCGACCCTCAAGGACCGAGGCGTGTATGCGCCGAGGGAGTACAGACACACACCACTGTTACAAGTGAAATATTAAACTAGTAGTAGTGAACTGAGAAACAGTCCACAGCTTCAAGTAAAGCGTTGATATATGTTGCTCATATTGATTTGAGATAGTTTGTACTCAGAGTGATTCTGCGTATTGAAATCAGGATTTGTGATCCTTTGACTGCCTCGCTCTACTTCTACCCTCTCCCTCGGTTTCTCGTCTTCACTTGTAAGAGTGGTGTGTCTCTGTCTTCTCATCTTATTCCGTGATAATCGCTTCAAGGTTAGCTTTGAGAGATCCCGCTCAAAGCATGCTCCAAACGCCACGGATTGTTCAATACGACCTGCTTGTCGTCTGTGCCACCAGTAGTGAGGATGCCAAGGTGGTAGAGCTGATACTTGAATTGGAAGTGGATACCAGATTTATAGACAGTTGGGTCAGCAAGCTCTGATTCGGCGATCTCTCCGTCAGCAGTGAGGACAGCATCACGACGATGTTGGGTGAAGAATACCTCAACGGCGAGCGGCTGATTAATGCGCGTGGCTTCCAGAGCGACATCGGCAAGCGTCGGCTCAGAGATCCCGCTTTCGTGGAGCCGCTCGAGTGCGGTGATGATCAGCCGAGTCGGCTCGTATTGAATGGCGACAGAGCGTGCGAGCTGTGCCCATCTTGGAGCGAGCTCGGTGAAACGTGTTCGACTACCAGTCCACGTGTCGAACTCGGCGAGCGCAGCCGTGACGCTGCCGTGCTGATCGCGGGCGAAGCGAACAACTTCAGCGCCGAGGTGCGTGAGTGAGTCGCCGTTGGGCTGGTCGTCGACGAGATTCAACAGAATTGCGCCGCGTCGCCCACCTGAAATCGCGTTGATCACGTTGTCGGCGTAGACATCGTCAGTATCACCGTCAGCAGCAAGCGCAAGCGCGTACCCAAGGTAGTTCTTCGGGTGGTTCACTGGGAAACTGCCGTTAGTGAGGCGGTGGGTGGTGGCTTGGAGCCGCACCGCATCGATCGTCGTCGAGAACTCACCGGCTCCAGTAACGCGAGCGGGCTCGACGACGCGTGCCGTTTCAGTATCATCGACGGCGATGACGCCGACATTGAGGTTCCTAGCCTGTGCGCGTGCCGTATCAGTAATACTGGGGGCTGGTGCGGCGACGTATCCGAGGTTGACCTCAGGGAGGTGCGCATGCGCTTGGGTGATACCGCGAGCGACGTCCGCGGCGGCCGGGTTGGAGTTGTGGCCCTTTGCTTCGATCACCGTGACTGGTGTCGTGGCTGCGTCGCCGTTCAGAACATCGGTGGCTGGCATGCCGACGCCGAGTAGGTCGGGCTCACCAGCATTGAGTCGAATCGTGTTGTACGGTGCGAGCCGGTCATGGAGCGCTTGTGGGATTGTCCACCCGCCCCACGTGGACTGTGTGAACTGTGTCTCTGTGATTGCGTACTGATCCGGACTTGTATCGATATCTGGGTAGAGCGTGTCCTTCGCGGCAGCAAGCACCGTTGGTTCGGCGAGGGTGACTGCCATTGTCCTGTCCACTGATGGATAGCTGATATAGCTGGGGGGAACGGGACACCTACTTCTCTCAGCGTACTCGCAGGACCTCACCGAATACGATTATAAGATCAACAACACAACAGCCTCGTATGGAGATCGGACTCGTCAGCTGTACAAAGAGTAAGCGTGAGAAGGCGGCAAAACCGAAGGACCTGTACCTTGAATCAGCGTTCTTCAGGAAGGCACGGCAGTACGTTGAAGCGAATCACGATAGGTGGTATATTCTCTCAGCGAAGCACCATCTGCTCCACCCGAACAGAGATCCAATCGAGCCATACGATGAAACGCTAAGCGGTGCGTCCGTGGATGTGAAACGAGAGTGGGCAGAGACCGTGTTTGAGCAACTACGCGAAGAAGGCCTGCTTGATGACGGGAATCGGCTCGTCTTCCATGCCGGACGGGATTACCATGAGGAACTCACACCGCTACTCTCCGAGACGAGTGTTGAATTCTCGGTGCCGACAGATGGGTTACAATTTGGTGAGACCCTCGCTTGGTACAACGATCGCATTTGAACACGTCGCCGTCATAACAGCTAACAACTATTAGACATATTTGCCAATATGCCAACGGAATCAGTCAACGGGGCTGAGTTGTACTACGAATCAGATGGGGACGGAGTACCAGTTGTCTTCCTCCACGGCGTGTTAATGAGTAGCCGATTCTTCAACGAACAGCAGTCGCTCAGCGATGACCATCAGCTGATCACGCTCGATTTTCGAGGACACGGTCGCTCCGAAAAGACCGAAACGGGCCATACACTCCCACAGTATGCCCGTGACTTGGAGGCGTTCCTTGACACACAGGACCTTTCTGACGTTATCCTTGTCGGGTGGTCGATGGGATCGCTTGTGGCGTGGGAATACGTGCGCCAGTTCGGGGCAGACCGATTCCGCGGCTTCGTGAGTGTCGAACAACAGCCACTCGATCTTGAACAAGCGGGCTACGAACACGGTGTGTTCGGGTTTGATGAACTTCATGGACTCATGGAACTCGCACAAACCAATCCCCACGAGTTGGCGTGGGCACTTATTGACGAGATGCTCGTGGATGAACCGGACGCAGTCGAACAGCAACTCTTCGATGAGATCACACGAGTCCCACCGCCGATTACGAGCGCAATTCTCTTCGATCAATCAGTACGTGACTATCGAGAGGTAGTTCCCGACGTAGATGTTCCCACCCTCGTGTGTCTTGGTGAAGATGAAACGATGCTAGAGAATGGTGGTGTCGAGTACGTTGCCGACAATACGCCTGACGCCGAGCTTGAACGCTTCACCAATAGTGGTCATTGCCCCTTCTTAGAGGAGCCTGAACAATTCAATCAGGCCCTTTCGTCGTTCATCGCGGAGCGCTGCCAATAGAGCACGCTCCACTACCTACACATTTCCACAAAAGCCGTCGTTGATTGTCGTATGAGTTCAGATCGAACCCGTGGGATCCTCCTTGGATTGGCCTGTGGAGATGCGCTCGGTCGACCGGTTGAGTTCTCGTCGGCATCTGCGATTGCGGCCGAACATGGGCAACTCGACGAGATGGTTGGCCATGGAACGTGGAATCAACCAGCAGGAACGATTACAGACGATACCGAACAGGCCCTCTGTATTGCCCGCAGCCTTGGTCAACTACCCCACCCTAAACGCCTTCGGCGTTTTGAGGGTGGGGCTTGTCCATGAACTCGGCGTCGAACCCTTTCGGGTGGGCGGAGAATCCGCCACTCGGCGTCACAATTCCAGACTTGAGGGCAAGCGGACTGTTGTCCGTCCGCCGAGACGACTGTTGGCCTCGACGGACATACCGCATCCAGATGTTCTTTGCCGCATTGTAGTCCGCGTTCGCTTCTGACTCACACTTTACGCACCGGAAGTCGGTGCGAGTCGCGCATTCTCCTCAGCTGTGAATCCACACTTAACACACCGTTTCGACGTGTACGCCGACCCGACTTGCTTCACCGAGACGCCGACCGCTTCGGCTTTGTATTCGACCTGCTCGTACAGCGTTCGGAACGGCCACTTGTGTCCCCACGACGCACCCATGCGGTCGCGGATATGCGTCAAGTCCTCGAACCCAATCACGTCACACTCGAGACCGCTGATGTCGTGTTGATGGGCGACGACATCAGGAAGATACCCTACGTGCTCGGTCTCGGCCGCCGGACGCGCCGGACGCTGATGATCAATCTCGCAATCGCCTTCAGTGCGATTGCACTGATGGTTGGGACGATTCTGTTGCGGGGGATTCCCTTACCGCTGGCCGTGGTCGGGCACGAGGGATCGACGGTCCGCGTTTCGCTGAACGGCCTTCGGCTACTCGGCTTTCGAGACTAGGCTGTTGAAGCCGGTCATACTGCCTCGACGGTGAACAACGAGTCGTCACTCAGGACGGCCTGCACGCGGCGGTACCAATCCTCTGCGAACGCCTCTCGCTGCTCGTCGCTTGCGGACCCGTCGAGAATCGCCTGAAGGTTGCCGATTGCAGGACCTCCGTCGGGAACGTCGCTGACGTAATAGGTCACCTGCACTGTCTCGTCCGTATCGGTTCGCCGGAACCGGAATATTGGGTCAGCGGTGTCCGCGTCAAACGCGTCGAAGCGCAGGAGATCGCGGCGTCCGCCGTAGCCGCCGGCGAGTCCGCTGAATCCGTCATCTTCGGTCGCACCGGTGACGTACGAGATAATTCGGCTCATCACGCCGTACGTCGCGTCGTCTCGCGACCGGGGTGCTTGCACCTCGATATCGCTTCGGACTGGGTAACTCTCGGGATATAGGGTGTCGAGCCCGAGTTGGGTAATCCGGTAGGCACCCGAGGCGGTCGGACAGGAACGCGGTGTTCAAATAAGGATTGAAAGGTGAGGCGGTGCGTTTTCAAAGTGATCTATGCCCGAAAACGACCGCCTCAGCGGCTGTTTAGACGAGATCAACTTAGAGTTTGTGGAGCGAGAGGCAACACCGAAGTTGTTGATGAAGCTCAGTATTCAGCTCCACCTTGCTGGATTATCGCTTTCAAATACTGTTTCATTTCTTGAGGTATTTGATGTTGATCGGGTTCGATCCACTGTTCATAACTGGGTTCACAAGGCCGAGCTACAGCCGGAATCTGGTCGCAGCCCGAATCACGTTGCGGTCGATGAGACTGTGATTCAGCTTGACGATGAACAGTATTGGCTGTACGCCGCCGTCGATCCCAACTCAAACAATTTGCTCCACACGAAGCTTGAACCGACAAGAACGAACGTGATCGCGGATCAGTTTTTCGCGGAACTCCGCGAAAAACACGACGTGGACGACGCAATCTTTCTCGTTGATGGTGCGGTTCCACTTCACCGAGCATGTGAAAAACACGGCCTCGATTTCAGATACGAACGACATGGAAATCGAAACAGCGTCGAACGTGTCTTTCGTGAGATAAAACGTAGAAATACCAGTTTCTCAAACTGTTTCAGCAACGCCAAAGCAGAAACTGCTGACGAGTGGCTGAGATCGTTCGCTTTCGCATGGAATCAGCTTATCTGAACACGAGGGACAGGAATGCCCGGCTTCTTTCACCGCGTCCGTGTAGGTGATGATGAACGGCTCGCCCGGTTCGAGGACGCCGAGGGCTTCCGCGACGGGGTCACGGATTTCGATCGGGTCGACGTCGTAATCAACCTGCCAGTCGGTTCCAATGCGAGTCGCGTCAGTCGCAGTCGAGTTCGATGTCATGAGTTGATGGTATCGTATCTACTGGTCAGTAGCGGAGCAGTCGCATCCCGTTGAGGATGACCGCGAGGACGCTGGCCTCGTGGACCAGCATCCCCGTGGCGAGGGTGACGTAGCTGGTGAGCACGCCCGCGAGGAGGACGGTCACGGTCAGCACTGCGAGGCCGACGTTCTCGAGGACGTTCCAGCGCGTTGCCTTGCTCAGTTTGACCGCGTAGGGGATGCGTTCGAGATCATCGGCCATCAGCGCCATGTCGGCCGTCTCGATGGCGGTGTCCGTCCCGGCAGCCCCCATTGCGATGCCGACGTCAGCGGTCGCGAGCGATGGCGCGTCGTTGATGCCGTCGCCGACCATCGCGACGACATGCCCGTCGGCCTGGTAGGCTTCGATGACCGTCTGTTTGTCCTCGGGGAGGAGTTCGGCGCGGTACTCGTCGATGCCGACCTCCTCGGCGACCGCGGCGGCCGTCCGCTCGTTGTCGCCGGTGAGCATCACGGTCTCGATTCCGGCGTCCCGGAGTGTTGCGACGACGCCAGGGGCGGCCTCCCGGAGTTCGTCCCGCATTGCGATTGCACCGATGATGTCTCCATCCCGGACGACGTGGACGACCGTCTCACCGCGCTCCTCACGCTCGCGGACGTAGTCGGCGACCCGACTGGGGATGTCGATGCCGCGGTCGTCCAGCAGTGCGCGGTTGCCGACGACAACTTCGTGGCCATCGACGTGGGCGATGACACCCTTGCCGGCGACCACGTCGAAGTCGTCCGGATCGGGCACCGACTGGCGCCCCACAGCCGTCTCGTCCGCTTGGGCGACCGTTGTCCCACCGTCCGTCGCAGCCGTCGGGCGCTCGCGAGCTGCGTCGACGATGGCGTCGGCGAGGTGGTGTTCGCTCTTCTTCTCGGCGGTCGCCGCGAGCGAGAGGACCGCATCATCGTCGACGCCGAACCCCTCGACGTCGGCGACGGTGGTCTCTCCCTTCGTGAGTGTCCCGGTCTTATCGAAGGCGACGAGGTCGATCTTGCCGGCGCGTTCGAGGTGTTCACCGCCCTTCATCAGCACGCCCGACCGGGCGGCGTTGCCGATGGCCGAGACGATACTGACTGGCGGCCCGATGACCAGCGCGCCCGGACAGCCGATGACCAGCAACGTTAGCGACAGAATCGCGTTCTGTGTGACCGCATACGCGCCGATAGCGAGGACGATGACGCCCGGCGTGTAGTACTTCGCGAACCGATCGATGAGACTCTCCGTCGGCGACTGGGCCTCCTGGGCCTCCTCGACGCGACGGATGATACGTTCGAGCGTCGTGTCCGAACCCGCGCCAGTCGTCCGGACCTCCAGTGCGCCCTCTTGGTTGACCGTCCCGGCGTACACTTCGGCGCCGTCGGCCTTGTGGACGGGCGCGCTCTCGCCAGTGACTGGCGCTTGGTTGATGGCGCTCTCGCCAGTGACTGGCGCTTGGTTGATGGCGCTCTCCCCGTCGACGACCTTGCCATCCACCGGAATCTTCCCACCAGGTTTCACGACGACGACTTCGCCCTCCTCGACCTCGCGGGCGGGGACCTCTTGGAGTTCCCCGTCGCGGCGGACGGTCGCCGTATCGGGCGTCATCTCCAGCAGCTCTTGGAGGGCCGTCCGGGTCTTCCGCATCGTCCGGCCTTCGAGGTAGCTGCCGAGGCTGAACAGGAAGACGACGGCGGCGGCCTCCCAGTATTCCCCGATGATGATGGCCCCGATAGCGGCCAGCGTCACCAGCGTCTTGATGCCGAGCGTCCGGTTGATGACCTCGTGATAGGCGGTCCTGGCGATGTCGTAGCCACCCACGACCGTCGCCAGGACGAGGATGGCGGCGCTTGCAATCTCGAAACTCGTGAGATAGCCCATACTCCAGCCACCGCCGTACAGCAGGCCGCTCGTCGCGGTGACGATAGCCTTCCGGTGTTTCCGATAGTACTGCGTGATCGATTGTTTGTTCATTGTGTTAGGCGGGCTGGGGCGTGTACCCCTGGTTTTCAATGGTCTCTGCGAAGGCGTCGGGGGTAGCGACGGTGCCGTCGTACTCGATCTCGACGCGGCCGGTCGCGTAGTGGACTTCGACGTGCTGGACGCCGTCGACGTTCGAGAGGGCGCGTTCGACGGTGCTCGCACAGGTCGGACAGTCGAAGTCGAGGACGCGGAACTGGGTTGTGTCGCTCATTACAGTTTGAGGTAGTGCCGGTATCCCAATAAGTATTTTTTAGATGATATGTTTGAATTCAGAAATAGGATATTGGAACAGTCAAACGAGTCGTCTCGGGCTTTTGGTATCACGATCTCATCCTACCCAATTTCACGATTGACTTCTGTCCCGCTACCTTTTCCCTCGTGCTCTCTCTCAGTTCTTGTATGAGTAGTTCCGGTACCGATCACCGTCTCGACGACATCGCCGTACGAGACCCTCGGGTCTCCGACGCGATCGACGAACCGATGCGGGCGATGGTCCTCGACATCCTCTCCGAGGAGGCCCTGACCGCGAGCGAGGTCCACGCGCGTCTCGCGGACCGTGGCGTCGACCGGACCGAGAATACGGTTCGCCACCACATCAACGAACTCCGGGATGCCGGCCTCGTCGATGTCGTTCGGTTTGAAGAGGGCCGCGGCGGGACGACGAAGTACTACCACGCGAACACGATCGTCCTCTCGTACTCCCTCCCAGACTCGGCTGACACCGCGGTCGAAGAGATGATCGACGCCGTCCAGCCGCAGATAACGGATGCGCTCGCGACGCTCACCGACGAGTACGATGACTCAATCGAGGAGATCATCGCGGATATGCAGCCCTGTGAACACTGTCAGACCCAGAAGTACGAAACGTACGTCCTCCTGACTGTCCTGCGGCGGGCGTTCGTTCGTGCTCACCGAGATTCCTGAGTGAACACCCACACCCAAGCTGGTACTGTTTCTCAATACAGTTCACCACAGTCCAGTATTCAAGATTGACAGCGGTGGGTATACACAGTATCAAATCCAACAGCCACTATTCAAACTAATTTATATCCAATATGATTAAGACGCGTCACCCACAATCTAATTCAAAATGAGAACGCAGGATCTACAGAGGAAACAAGGCGAGTGCCTCGGGGCTTGCCCCGAAGGTGAAGCGGACACTTAGACGTGTTCTGTTCGTTTGATATAGCTTTCAATCGTCTCCGTTGAGACGGTTCCTGCCGTTCTGATGTAGTACGACCGTTCCCAGAACCCACCGCCCCACAGATACCTTTCCAAGTACGACTCGTGCTGTTCCCACATCTCCCGCGCTGTGATGCTCTTGACCGTCCGTACAATCTCGCTCGGCGCGTGCTTCGGATGGGCTGACAGGAACAGGTGTACAGGGTCAGGTGAGATGTGGAGCGACAGTATCTCGTAATTGTACAGGTCACACACGCGCGGAAACTCGCTTCCAGTGAATTCTTGATTGGTTCGAGAATCGCGTGGCGATACTTTGGACATCACACGAAATGGTAGTTGACGTTGGAAACCGTGTGATTCGACCGCTTCTCACCCATATCGAACCCACTCCACCAACACAGTTAAGTATATCCGAAGGATATACATAACTATGGTGAATCGCTTCAAGATCGACGGCGAGGAAGTTATTGACGGTGAAGTCAAACCGTTCGGGAACAGCGCCCACGTTACCGTCCCCAAACGCTGGCGTGGAGCCGACGTGAAAGTCGTCCGAACCTCAGAACCCACCGAACAAGACGAAGAATGACCGACTCACAGGCTCTCGTCAAGACGCTGGACTTCCAACTCGACATTCAGAGTGACAACGGGACCCTGTTATACGACGCTACGCTTGAAGCCCGCTCGGTATACAACGAAACCATCCGTCTCGCCAAAGAAGGTGTGAATTGGGACGTGATCCCCGACCGTGTGGCTGACGACGCCAACCTCGTGAAGAACACGACTCAGCGCGTCGTTGCGAAGGCACTCGGTGCGATAGAGAACTATCATGAATACGACGACTTCGGACTCCCAAGCCACACCAAGGACGGCGCGTACCCGCTTCGTGCGAACTACGAGGAGGGGTACAACCTGTCGCTCACCGATGACGGCGACATGGCGTTCCGAATCAGCGCGAAGCCATACAAGCACGTCACGGGCGTCCTCGAAGGGAGTGACGCTCACCTCGACATTCTCAAGACCGCACTCGAAAGCGACGAGTGGAAGATTGGGACAGCAGAAGCTCTGTTCCATAACGAGAACGCCGAGTTGCACGTCAACGTCACCAACACCAAGCAGACCGTTCGAGACAAAGACGACTCACGGACTGTTGTGGGTGTGGACGTGAATGAGGACAACGTGGCTCTCACCGCACTTTCCGAGGATGGCATCGAGGACACGTTGGTCATCGACTTCCCCGAAATCAAGTTCGAACGTCACCGCTACTTCACGATGCGGAAGCGCGTCCAGAACGCGGGGAAAGACAGTACCCACGACACGCTCGAAGGGCGCGAAGAACGGTTTGTCTGTGACCGACTCCACAAGGTGTCTCGGCACATCGTGGAGTGGAGCCAGCAGTTCGAGAAACCGTGCATCGTTTTTGAAGACCTCAAAGAGATGCGCGACAGTATCGACTACGGTACGCGGATGAACCGACGCTTGCACCATCTGCCGTTCCGCGCCCTTCAGTTCTATACGTCGTACAAGGCGTCATTCGAGGGCATCCCGACCGCGTGGATTGACCCTGCGTACACGAGTCAACGGTGTCCGATGTGCGGACATATGGAGCGTTCGAACCGTCACAAAAAGCGGTTCAAGTGCAAGTCCTGCGAGCATCAAGACCACTCTGACCGTGGTGCAAGCGTCAACATCGCCGTGAAAGGCGTGAAGAAACTCGATTGGAATGTGCCTGCTCTCAACAGCCTTCCCGTTGTTCGGAAGGTGCGACGGCAGGCATCGGGGGCCGTGGACGCCCCGACTGTGACCCACCCGACTGTTCGAGGCTATCAGGCCGATGATCGGATGGGAGTGTCCGACTAACCCACGGGAAGCCTCGGGGCTTGACCCCGAGGCGGTTCACCTTCGGATGCGCCGGGACACTATCAGGAGTCACATCCCCATCCGTACTACATTCCAGACAAGTTGCCTGTTTCATCCCCGATCGAGATCGATAACGAACTCACAGCGACGATATCGGACGCAGCGTTTCAACTTGGACGCATTGCTGGGATCAGTCCAACAGTCGATTTCTCGCCGGTGTTGTACACGTCGCTTCTCAGGCTCGAAGCTGTCGAGACTGCCGAAATTGAAGGCGCAGACGTCGAGATGGATGAGGTATACGCGTACCACACACGAAGCAAGTCCGGCAACACTGGGAGTGTGAGCCGTGACTTACAAGAAGTGCTGAACGCGGAACAAGCGCTTCGAGACGGGGTTGACGCGATCAAAAGTGGCGAATCGATTTCGATACCATTGCTCAAATCCCTCCACGAAACACTGCTTGAGGGAGTTCGAAACGAAGGCGATACTGTCGGCGAGTGGCGAGACACTGACGTTCACATTCCGTCCCCACGGGGAAGTCAGCCCCCGTTTGTGCCCCCGCCAGCAAACACCGTCCCAGAATTAATGGACTCTCTGGAGGCGTACATTCAGATGGGAGGTGAGTATCACCCACTGGTCGACTTAGCGATCACTCATTACCAGTTCGAAACAATCCATCCCTGTTCAGATGGCAACGGACGACTCGGACGAATTCTGATCGTGTTACAACTCCACGAGGCCGGCTATCTGTCCGATCCATATCTCTATCCAAGTGCCTACTTTAATCGAAACAAGCAGGAGTATGTTGAACGGATGCGGGCAGTCAGCGAAGCGGGCAACTGGCGTGACTGGATCGCATTCTTTGTTGAGGGGATTAAAGAACAGGCCCGCGACTCCTACGAGCGGACGTTCGAGCTGATCGAACGGCGCCGAGAGTACGAGGCCCAATATCCGGAACAAAAGACGAGTCTGCTCTGTTGAATCCGATGACAGCACGGGGATAACGATCCTAAAAGCGCGTTTATTTCGCTCTTCGTCGGGGATGAGTTGGATCGATCCACTCAGTAATCTCGATCCTCTCGCTCTTTGCCAAGATTCTATTCCAGAATTCTCTCGGCAGCGGTCCTGAACCGGACACAGTATGATCCGATCCCGACGCCTTCTGCGGATTCAACAGAGCAGACGAGTCACAAGCTCGCCAGAACGCTATTCGAGCTTCCGTACTTCACTGCGAACGATGTCACAGAACGGTTCGATGTAAGCGGACAGACTGCCTACAACGCGATCGAAGAAGTCGAAGCAGCCGGCTTGGTCGTCGAAGTGACGGGACAACAGCGGAATCGCGAATACAAAGCCGTCGATATCTTCGATATCCTCGAACGAGCGCCACATCGTTGATCTCGTTTCGAGATGTTTCCGGAAACAGTGGATTTCCACAAACAGAATCGGGGGACAGCGACACTATAGAAGAAGAGAATGAACGGCAATGAGGGGCTTTCCGGAACTGACCCGGTGAGGTTTTTATAACTTGGCTGGAAATTACTCTGTCAGAAACAAATGATCCGTGATGCTCGCGTCCTCCGGGCCGGGTTCGTCCCTCGAGAAGTCGAGCATCGCGACGCCGAAGTCAACCATCTCTCGAGTGTTCTCGAACCGATCACGAACGGCGAGCCGGCTGACACAGCCATCGTCACCGGTCCGAGCGGGGTCGGGAAAACCTGTGTCTCGAAGTTCGTTACCGAACGGCTCCGCGAGGAAGTGCTCGATGTCGAGGCCACCTACGTCAACTGCTGGCGAAACTACAGCCGCTTCCGAACGCTGTACCAGATCCTCGACGACATCGGTGCGACGATAGACATCCATCGCCAGTCGACACCCCACGACGAGCTCATTGATCGGCTCCAGCAGTACGACGGTCCTCGAACCGTCGTCATCCTCGACGAGGTCGACCAACTCGAAGATCCAAGCCTCATCTACGATCTCCACAGCATGGAGCAGTTCGCGGTGATCTGTATCGCGAACAAAGAAGAAGAGCTGTTCAGCCGCGTCGACGACCGCCTCGTGAGTCGGCTGCGCTCCAGCGAGCATGTCCGGATGGACAAGTACCACAACGAACAACTCTACGACATTCTGAGTGCTCGAACCAAGTGGGGTCTTGAAAACGGCGTCATCACCGACAAGCAACTCTATCAGATCGCCGATGCCGCTGCTGGCGATGCTCGTCTTGCGATCGGGATGCTTCGCAGCGCAGCCAGCACAGCTGACCGCAAAAATCACGAGAAGATCGCCAACGACATTCTCCTAAACGCTGCTGGAGATGCGCGGGCCCAAATCAAGCAGAAGAGTCTCGATTCGCTCACACCGCACCAGCGGGTCGTGTATGATATTGTTCGCGACCACGGCCCACTTGGCCCCAGCGAGATCCACGACCGCTATACAGAGGCGGTCGACGATCCGCGGACGAAGCGCACCGTCCGGACCTATCTTTCGAAGATGGCACAGTACAACCTCCTTGAGGCAGAAGGCACGAGCCGAGACCGCGAATACTCACTCGTCGATTCAGCAACTGCGTCGCCGATGTGAAACGGCGCTGTTGGAATCCTCTTCTTCGGAGAGATACAGTCTGAAGCGGCCGATCACCGAGTAGTACTTATTTTTCAGGCCGGTTCTTTTCAATCTCTCTCGCTTGTTCGTTGATACTGTTGAGTTCTCGTTCGATCTCGTTATCGGAGCCACCGTGCGAGGATCGGACAGACAGATCGAGGGGAGATGGGACAAAGCGACTGTCGTCTTCCTCAGTATCCTCGCTATCACCGTCTCCCCAGCTAAACAAAGAGCGAAATATCTTCCACAGACTTCGCATCATACGCACATATACTGTCTATCTATTGTTAACAGGTACGTGTTTAGCCCCGTCTGATTTCGTCACTATCTCGTAGGTGGTGGCCTATGACAGACACATGGTCTGCCAGCAG